>JAODMH010000185.1 GCA_025465035.1 Microbacteriaceae bacterium
TCGTGCTCATAGACGCCATGGGTGGACGGGTAGGTGATCATGAGGGCGGCAAGCTCGGAAGCATGCTGTTCGATCTTGGCGCGCAGATCGTCCAGATCGACGTTGCCGAGATCGTTGGTCGCGACCACGACCACCTTCATCCCGGCAAGCACCGCGGACGCCGCGTTGGTGCCATGCGCACTCGAGGGGATCAGGCACACCGTGCGCTGGGTGTCGCCGCGGGACAGGTGATAGCCACGGATCGCGAGAAGGCCGGCGAGTTCGCCCTGACTGCCAGCATTGGGCTGCAGCGAGATCGAGTCGTAGCCGGTGACGTCGGTCAGCCACCCCTGCAACTGATCGATCAGTTCGAGGTAGCCCTCGACATCCGCCTCGGGAGCGAAGGGATGGATGTTCGCGAACTCCGGCCAGGTGACCGCCTCCATCTCCGTGGCCGCGTTGAGCTTCATGGTGCAGGAGCCGAGCGGGATCATGCCGCGGTCGAGCGCGTAGTCGTAGTCCGCGAGGTGCTTGAGGTAACGCATCATCGCCGTCTCTGAGCGGTGCGTGTTGAAGACCGGATGACTGAGGTAGTCGCTCTCGCGCAGCAGATCGGACGGAATCCATTCCTCGATCTCCAGCGGCACGCCGTCATCGAGAAGATCCTCTCCGAGAATACTCGCCACCGCGCGGATGTCGTCGAGGGTGGTCGTCTCATCGACGGAGAGCTGCACGTGGTTCTCGTCGGCAAGATGGAAGAGGTAACCCTCCGCGTGCGCGCGCTCCACCAGGCGCGCCGCGTCCGTCTTCGTGTGGAGGGTGAGGGTGTCGAAGAAGTTGGCGGTGATCACCGTGTGACCCGCCTCGGTGGCCGCACGGGCGAGCAGCCGCGCGAGCCGGGTGGTGCGCAGCGCGATCTGCTTGAGGCCCTGCGGCCCGTGGTACACCGCGTACATGCTCGCCATGACGGCAAGCAGCACCTGGGCGGTGCAGATGTTGGAGGTGGCCTTGTCGCGACGGATGTGCTGCTCGCGCACCTGGAGCGAGAGGCGGTACGCGGGGTGGCCCGCCGCATCCTGCGATACGCCGACCAGTCGACCAGGGAGTTGGCGCTCCAGACCGGCGCGCACCGACATGTAACCCGCGTGAGGTCCGCCGAAGCCCATCGGAACCCCGAAACGCTGGCTGGACCCGACCGCGACGTCCGCGCCGAGTTCGCCCGGCGATGCGATGAGGGTGAGGGCGAGCAGATCGGCCGCCACGATGGCGAGAGCGCCCCTCTCCTGCGCCGCCGCGATGACCGCGGTCGGGTTCCAGACCCTTCCTGAGCGGGATGGGTACTGCACGAAGATTCCGAAGGCCTCAGGAAGTTCGGCGGGGTCGATGGTGGAGAGCGGCAGCTCGACGAGATGGATTCCGACGGCGGCCGCGCGGTTCTGGAGCAGCGCGCGAGTCTGCGGGAGGGTATCCGCATCGACGATGAATACGCGTGGCTCGACCTTGCTCGCGCGACGGGCGAGCATCATCCCCTCGACGACGGCGGTTCCCTCGTCGAGCATCGAGGCGTTGGCCGTGTGCAGTCCGGTGAGGTCGGTGATCATCGTCTGGAAGTTGATGAGGGCCTCGAGGCGACCCTGTGAAATCTCCGGCTGATAGGGGGTGTATGCGGTGTACCAACTCGGGTTCTCGAGAACGTTGCGCTTGATCACCGCCGGCGTGACGGTGTCGTAGTAGCCGAGGCCGATCATGGAACGGTTGACGCGGTTCTTGCCGGCGAGCATCCGCAGTTCCGCGAGTGCCTCTCGTTCGGTCGCCGCAGGGGGCAGCGCGGTGCTGGCGGCCGCGCGGAAACCGTCGACGTGAATGGATGCCGGAACGGCCGCCCCGACGAGGTCTTCGACCGAGTCGTAGCCGATCGCCTCGAGCATGACCGATTGGGCTTCGGAATCGGTACCGATGTGCCGTTCGGCAAAACCTCCAGCGGGAAGAGCGACCTCTGCCATTACTCGCCCACCAACAAGCTGTACTCGGTGTGGCTGAGCAGCGCGGGCAGTTCGGTGAACCGTACCTTCACGAGCCACCCGTCACCGAATGGATCGCTGTTGACCAGCTCAGGACTCGCGACGACGGCTTCGTTGATCTCGGTCACCTCGCCGTCGACCGGCGCGAAGAGCTCGCCGACCGACTTGGTCGACTCGATCTCGCCGACGACCTTGCCGCTGGCGACCGTCGAGCCGACGGCGGGCAGATCGACGAAGACGACATCGCCGAGCTTGTCTGCCGCGAAGGCGGTGATGCCGACTGTCGCGATATCCCCGAGCACCTGCACCCACTCATGCTCAGCGGTGTATTGGAGGGATGTTTGATCAACCATTTTAATGGTCCTCTCGTACGAAATACTGGGCGGTGTGGTCGGTCATGCTGCGCTCATCCACTACGTGACGGCTCTCTTATAGAAGGGAAGAGCGACCACGGATGCGGGAACGTGCGTCCCGCGGACATCGATGAAGAGTTCCGTGCCGAGTTCGCTCACCGCTGGGTCGACGTAGGCCATCGCGATCGGATAGCCGAGGGTGGGGCTGAGCGCTCCGCTCGTGACGATGCCCACCTCGGTGTCGTCGGCATCGAGCACCGGGTAATCCGCACGGCCGGCGCGCTTACCTGCTGCCCGCAGTCCAACGAGCACGCGCGCGCCCTCCGGTGGGCCTGCCTCGACGGCTTCCCGCCCGACGAAATGCGCCGGCTTGGTCAGGTTGACGACGCGGCCGAGCCCCGCCTGTACCGGGAAGGTGTCGAGGGTCAGCTCGTGACTGTAGAGCGGCATGCCCGCTTCGAGGCGCAGAGTGTCTCGGCTGGCCAGCCCAGCGGGAACCAGGCCATGGGCGCGGCCGACCTGCATGAGCTCGGTCCAGAGCGGAACTGCCTTGGACGATTTCACGTAGATCTCGAAGCCGTCCTCCCCCGTGTATCCCGTGCGTCCGACCATCGCCTCGTCGCCGAGATAGGTGCCGATGCTGCTCCAGTAGTACCGGAGGTCGCGCGCCGCGATCGGGATATCGAGGGTCGCGAGGGATTCGATGATCGCAAGAGAGGCGGGACCCTGTACGGCGATGAGGGCGAGCTGATCGCTCTCGTCGGCGACGGTCGCGTCGAACTCCGCGATCCTGACTGAGAGAGCGCCCGCCGCCGCGAATCGGTTGGAGGCGTTTGCTACGACACCGAAGCGGTCCGCATGGGTGCGATAGACGACGACATCGTCGACGATTCCGCCATCCGCCGAGAGCAGCAGGGTGTATTTCGCCTGCCCGATGCCGATCGCGGAGATCTTGCCGGCGAGGGCGAAATCGAGTGCTTGCGGCGCTTCTGGACCCGCGACGATGATCTCGGCCATGTGGGACAGGTCGAAGAGGCCCGCCGCAGTGCGCACCGCGTGGTGCTCGGCCAGATCGCTCGAATAGCGCACCGGCATCTGCCAGCCGGCAAAGTCGGTGAAACTGGCGCCGGCGTCGACGTGCACCTGATGAAGGGGTGACAGTTTTTCATGAGGAACGGGGCGTTCAGTCACAGAGTTCTCCAGGCACGCGGTCGGATGCGGGAACTCCCCCTCTGTCATGGGCCTGAGAGCTTCATCGACCAGAGGGTCGACTTTCACCGTGGGCGGAAAGGAGGAGCTGGATTTCGCTACTCGCGCTAGGCGCGTTACTCAATCTGAATTGCTCCGCAATTCACTTTTCAGAGTGGCCTGTTCGATGCGGTACACGTACCTGAGAGATTGACGGGGAGTGTTGCTCCTTCGGTGTCCATCCGCATTCGATGGACTCTCCCGCATCGCGTTGATCGGCCCGATGTTCGATTGTGCGGCTAGCTTACCAAGCACCCGTTACCTCCGGGTGCCGTCACACCCGGTGAGTGCGGCGATCCCGAATCGCCACCACGCTCACCGTGAACACCCACACGAGCCATGGAAAGGTCGCGAAGACCGCGACACCCCATCCGCCCACCGAATAGAAGACCCTGTCGTTCGTCCCGCCGAAGGTCGTGGGGATCGCCGCGATGTTGAGCGCCCCGACGACATAGGCCAGCCAACCGGTCCAGCGCGGCAACGCATCCGAAGCAAGCGTCACATAGCCGGAGGCGACCGCTATCAGGGCGATCAGGACAGAACTGATGGGACCGAACATCATCATGTAGCCCTCGGTCAGCGCTCTGATCGCCGTCGCACTTGCACCGGTGTCGAAGGTGTCGAGTGCACCGCCGGCCTCCATCGAGTCGCCGACCAGGGTCACGGCGATAAAGACCAGGCCGGCACTGAGCACGATCATGGTGACCCATTCCAGCTCGCGTTTGGCCTCCGCGATCAGCTGACGGAAGCCGGCCAGAAACACGATGAGGCAGGCCATCATGATGGTGTCGGTCAGGGTGATGGTGAGGGTCTGCGTATTTGTGCGGGTGGCGAAGTCGGCCAGCGCCGTCTGATCATCGAGATCCGGCCGCGGTCCCAGCGCGATTCGCACGAGGAATTCGAATACGAGCAGCGCCGCCACGGCGAATCCCGCGACGCCGGTGAGCCATCTCGGGTCTGGAGCTCCCCTACTCTGCCTGATGCTGGTTCTGGTTGCCATCGACTCAAGCTCCTCATCGCTCTGCCTCATTAAAGCGGACGGCGTCCGTGCTCACCGCGTAACCTGAGTCTCATCCCGCCTTCCGTGCGGACCGATCGGATGGATGCCGTGAGCAGCGAACAGATGGAGCATTTCGTCGCCGCGGCCAGTGAGCTGCACTTCGCGCATGCGGCCAAGTCCGTCGGCGTTGCGCGGTCGACGCTGGTGTCGTCGATCAAGAGGCTGGAGGCGGACCTCGGGTATCCGCTCTTCGACTACACCGCCGAGGCCACGACCCTGACGGATGCCGGCGTAGCGCTTCTCGCACAGGCGAACGCCGACGTGGCCAGGTCGGCGGCGAATGCTTCCCCCAGGCCCGCCGGAGGCAAGGCGAAGGCGTCGAAGGGCAAGGGACGAGCGCCAGCGGTCAAAGGTGCGCCCCGTGTGGGAAAGCGTCGGCAGTCTCGGTAGAAGTCACGCGTCGATCCGGGCGCCGAAGATTTTCCTGGTCCCTCTTTTGGGGGACCCGAAATGCCCTATGATCGACAGCAATGGAACCCCCGAGCCATTACGAATTGCTGTGCGTGACGCCCGAAGCCACAGCAGACGAGATTCGTACCGCATATCGACGGCTGATCCGGATTTACCACCCGGATGTGGCCGGTGCTGCTGGCGCAGCGATGACACTTCGCCTCAACGAGGCGCAGAACGCACTGCTCGACCCGGCGCTGCGCGCACAGTTCGACGAGCGGATGCGCGCCCGGAGACAGACCCCGAGGCCGTCGGCGGGCTACGCGGCCTACGCGACATCCCGCACCGAGTGGAAACCGGAAACAGCGACTGCCACCCCGGCCCGCGCGACGGGCGGCAGCTCCTTCTGGCTCCTGGCCTTCGTGGTCGCGGCGGGCCTGATCATCATTGCGACGATCGTCGTCTTCGTGTTCTGCTACTCGAGCCCGCTGTCGCTCAACACGCCGCGCGTGATTCCCGCGCTGGTGATCGCGGTCGCCTGGTTGGTCGGGGGATTCTCCCGGCCGCCGAAGATCTTCGTCGCCCTGCTGGCCATCGGGGCGATGCTGTGGCCGCTGTCGGCCTCCGGCGTCGGGCCGTTCTCCGCCCTCTCGGATGCCGTTCCCGGCTCCATCTGGATGCTTCTGAGCGCCGTGGCAATCGCCGTGTTCGTGCTGCGGTTGTCGGCATCGCGACTCGTGCAGCCGCGCTCACCGTCGGCGGCGTAATACGAATCCGTAGCGCCGGCTCCATCCGCTCAGAGCCCGACCCGGTCCATGAATGTGTTGCGGAACTTGCCGTTCGGGTCGATCCGCGAGGTGAGCGCGCGAAAGTCGTCAAAGCTCGGATAGAGCGACCGGAGGGACGACGTGACGAAGACCTTGCCCCAGTGCGGGCGTGCACCGAGCGGAAGCAGAAGATCCTCGACCGCCGGCAGCAGCCTCGCGAGGGCCTCGGGATCCCTGCGCCAGGTGAAGTGAAGCGCGATGGTGTCGCGGCCCGAGGCGGGACTGAGCCACAAATCGTCGCGAGCCACCGTCCGGATCTCGCTGATGAGCAGGGTGTCGGCGAGGCGATGAGCGATCGAGCGCATGGCCTCGATCGAACTGCCGGCCTGTTCGCGTGCCAGGAGATATTCCGATTGGATCTCGTCACCGGCGGACGGCGTGAAACCGAGGCGGAAATGGGGCAGACGTTCGTGCCACGGTCCAGGCAGTCCGAGCTGGGGGGTGGTGTTCTCCTCCGGCTGGCCGTCGATCATGTGGATTTGGGCGGTCATCCCAGTTCCGAGCAATGACCCCGCCGCGGCGCCGTCCGATGTCCGGCTCTTTACCCATGAAGACTGGGCGGCATTTCCACGCCAGTCGGTGAAGATACTGACCGAATATCCGCTTGCGCTGATGGAATCGAAGTCGTCGACGAGGACATCGAAGCTCGGACCGGCGTACACGCGTTGCCAGATGTCAAAGGTCGGCTCGATGTCCAGTGTGACGTTCGTCACGATGCCGAGGGCTCCGAGCGAAACGACCGCGCCGTCGAAATCGCGATCTCCGCGAGCCAGGTGCACGAGCTCACCGGCCGCAGTCACGATGTCGAGTGCGGCGACCGAGGTGCCGAGCACTCCGTGCTGGTCGCCGGAACCGTGCGTTCCGGTGGCGATCGAGCCCGCCACTGAGATGTGCGGAAGGGAGGCGAGATTACGCAGAGCCCAACCTCGCGCGTTCACGTACGACGCGACATCGCCGTAGCGGAGGCTGCCAGGAACGACCACGGTTTTGGACGCCGAATCGATGTCGATCTGGGTGGGCATCGATGAGAGGTCGAGGAGAAGGCCATCGGAGTCGGCGATGTCGGAGAAAGAATGGCGACTACCGAGCGCCTTCACTCGATCCGAGCCGACAACAGCCTCCTGAAGCGCGGCGAGCGATCGCGGTCGGGCGGCCCCGGCCGCCCGGTAGTGGTAGCTGCCGGCCCAATTGTGACCCGCTGGCTCAATCGCTAGTGGCACGGTGCGCTCCATACTGCTGCCGGATGGCGGCGACGTAGCGCGGCTCGAACTCGGCCGCGATGAGAGTAGACCATTCTGGGAGCACGCCCGTCAGCGCCCAGGCTGCCTGTCTGGCCGCTCCGGCTGCCACATACTCCCCCGGCAATGGCACGACCACCGGCAACGCGAAGACCTCGGTAGCCACGCGCTGCACCGCCGGGTTGAGCGCCGCGCCGCCGATGAGAAGAATCCGCGACGCGCCGACGCCGAGGGCGGTCACGGCGTCCAGCCCGTCCGCAAGGCCACACAACATGCCCTCGATCGACGCTCGCGCCAGGTTGGCACGCGTCGTATTCGACAGGGTCATACCGAAGACGGTTGCGGTGGCATCCGGCAGATTCGGTGTGCGTTCGCCTTCGAAATACGGTTGCAGCACGATGCCGCCAGAACCCGGTTGTGCCTCGGCGGCCAGCTCGCCGAGTTCCGAGTGATCCACCCCGAGCAGATCGGCCATGACATCGAGGATGCGGGCCGCGTTGAGCGTGGCGACGAGCGGCAGAAAGCGACCGGTCGCATCGGCGAAACCGGCGACAGTACCAGACTCGTCATGCACGGCGGTTTCGGTCACTGCGAAAACGGTGCCGCTCGTGCCGATGGAGATGACGACGTCACCGGATGACGCCCCCAGTCCCAGCGCGGCCCCGGCATTGTCGCCGGTGCCCGCTGCGACCACCACGGAAGTTCCGGCGACGACACCGGCCGACTCCGTCGGCCCGAGCACGCGCGGCAGGACGACAGTGTGGCCGAGCGCGGCTACCAGGAGCTCCTGATCGTATTCGCCCGTGTCCGGATTCCAATAGCTCGTTCCGCTGGCGTCGGAGCGATCCGTCGTCAACTCGTGCAACCGCGGATTCGCCGGACCGAATCCACGCAACCGCCAGGTCAACCAGTCGTGCGGAAGCGCGACGGCCGCGACCCGCGCGGCGTTGTCCGGTTCCGCGTCGCGCAACCAGCGCAGCTTGGTCGCCGTGAAGGATGCGACCGGAACCGAACCAGTGCGCCGCGCCATGGTCGACGCCCCGAACTCGTCGATCAGGTCGGATGCGGCCCGAGCGGAGCGTGTGTCGTTCCAGAGCAGAGCTGGCCTGATCACCTCGCCCCGCTCATCGAGCACGACCATGCCGTGCTGCTGGCCGGCGATCGCGATCGCGGCGACATCCGCGAGCCCGCCGGCCGCCGCTATGGCTGATTGGAGGGCCACCCACCATCCCTCCGGGTCGACCTCGGTGCCGCTGGGGTGGGTCGCCCGCCCCTCCCGCACGGTCTCGCCGGTGGCGAGGTCCCGGACGACGACCTTGCAACTCTGCGTCGACGAGTCGACGCCCGCGACGAGCGTCATCGTCCGCGATGGCCGAGCAGGTGTTCGGTGGCCAGCTGCTGGAGCCTGACGAACCCGAAGCCCCGTGCGCCGAAGTACGCATCGGGTTCGAAGTCCTCGTAGGCCGACCGGTCCGCCAAGAGGTCGTCATACCCCTCGCCATCGTTCATGGTCGGTCGAGCGAGTTCGAACACCTTGGCGGCGGCGAGCGCCTCCTGCACCTCAGGGTCCGCGCGGAACGCAGCCGCACGCTCTTTGAGCATGAGGTAGTTCTGCATGTTGGCCCGCACGGAGTCCCAGATGCCCGTCTCGTCTTCTGTGCGGCTGGGTTTGTAGTCGAAGTGACGCGGTCCGTCGTAGCTGGGGCCGCCATCCGGACCCCCGTTTTCGAGCAGATCGACGAGCGCGAACGCATTGTGCAGGTCGCCGTGGGCGAATACCAGGTCCTGGTCGTACTTGATCCCGCGCTGGCCGTTCAGATCGATGTGGAAGAGCTTTCCGTGGTAGAGCGCCTGCGCGATGCCGGCAGCGAAGTTGAGTCCCGCCATCTGCTCGTGCCCGACTTCGGGGTTGACACCGACGAGTTCCGGACGCTCGAGGGTGTCGATGAACGCGAGGGCATGGCCGAGCGTCGGCAGAAGAATGTCGCCGCGCGGCTCGTTCGGCTTGGGCTCGATCGCGAAACGGATGTCGTAGCCCTTGTCTGTGACGTAGTCGCCGAGTAGGTTGACCGCCTCGCGGTAGCGTTCGAGCGCCTGGCGGATGTCCTTGGCCGCGTCGTATTCCGCACCCTCGCGGCCGCCCCACATGACGAAGGTCTTCGCGCCCAGCTCCGCCGCCAGGTCGAGGTTGCGAAGGACCTTGCGCAGTGCAAAGCGGCGCACGGCACGATCGTTCGACGTGAAGCCGCCGTCTTTGAAGACCGGTGCGCTGAACAGGTTCGTCGTGATCATCGGAACGATGACGCCGGTGTCCGCCAGCGCACCCTTCAGCCTGTCGATCTGGGTCTGGCGTTCTGCGTCGGTCGAACCGAAGGCGAACAGGTCGTCGTCGTGAAAGGTGAGCCCGTAGGCACCGTGTTCGGCGAGCTTCTCGATGGCGTACACCACGTCGAGCGGGGGACGAGTCGGGCCGCCGAACGGGTCGGTTCCGTTGTAGCCGATGGTCCACAGACCAAAGGAGAACTTGTCGTCGCGTGTGGGTGTTGCAGCCATGAGAGTACTGTCCTTCAGCATCGTCGGTGAATTGTTGTTTACTACAACTTATCTCATTTCCTGGCTATAATCACCCCAATGTCGAATCAGAAGCGATCGGGCGACCTGGGCACCAATGCTGAGGCGCAGCGGCGACGCAATTTGTCGGCACTGCTCCGACTGGTGCATGAGTCGCGCGGCCTGCAGCGCTCGACGCTAACGCGACTGACGGGACTGAACCGCTCCACCGTGTCCCTGCTCGTCAACGAGCTGGTCGATCGACGGCTGGTATACGAGGCTCAATCGGATCCGACCAATTCGGTGGGTCGTCCGAGTCCGACGGTCCATCCGGGACGAAACGCTCTGGCGATCGCGGTCAACCCCGAAGTCGACGCGGTCACCGTGGGATTGGTGGGTCTCGGGGGAATCGTCCAGCACAGAATCCGCCATTCCTTCGCGGCACTTCCCGATGTCCACAGCGCCATCGATGCAACCGCATCCGTCATCGACCAGCTGACAGTGGCGCTGAACCCGGACGAGACGATCGTCGGCGTCGGCGTGGCAATGCCGGGGCTCGTCCGGCCAGGCGATGGACTCGTGCGCCTTGCCCCCCACCTCGGATGGCGAGAGGTGCCGTTCGCGCAACTCCTGCACGATCGAGTGATGTTGCCGGTCGCGATCGCGAACGATGCGACAGTCGGTGTGACCGCCGAGCACATGTTTGGCGCAGGTCGAGGAGTCGACGAGATGATCTACCTCAACGGCGGCGCGAGCGGCATCGGTGGCGGCATCATCTCCGCCAGCCGAAACATCGGTGGGATCGATGGATACGCGGGTGAATTCGGGCACACGTCGGTGAATCCCACCGGATCGATCTGCGAGTGCGGTGCCGTCGGTTGCCTGCAGACCGAGGTGCGCCGAGACAGGCTCCTGGCCGCCGCCGGACTCACGGACTCGCAGAACGAAGACCTCGATGTCGCGATCATCGAAGGTCGTTCGATCGAGCTTCGGACCGAGGTGGCTCGACAGGCGTCGTTCCTCGCCATCGCACTGCGGAATGCGATCAACATCCTCAACCCGCAGTCGATCGTGTTCGGTGGATTTTTGGCATCCCTCCTGGCCGTCGACCCGAAACGGCTTCGCGAGGCGGTCAGAAGGCAGACCATCGAGTCGTCGCTCGACAGGCTCACCCTGTCCGGCGCACAACTCGGCGCCGACATCCTGCTAGTCGGAGCGGCGGGTCTGGCGTTCGAGCCGCTGCTGTCCGATCCGACCGCGTTCCGGCTCTAGGCGGCGCCCGGCCGTTCGGCGTGGGGACCGACGAGATCAGAGCTGGTCTGCCACAATCGAGCCGCCGCCGTGGTGTCGTAGGAAGCCCTGTTTGAACTCTTCGGCCGGCGGTTGGCGAAATACTTGCCAGTCACGCCATCGACCTCGGGTGAGGACGCCAGATAGATAGACGTGACTGCGCCCCGCTCTGGTGACTTCATGAACGGTCGCAACAATGGGATCAGGACTTTCCACAGGCGCGAAGAATCTTCGGCAGCGAACGACGTGCGCACCACGCCCGGATGCAAAGTGGTGGCGGTCACTCCGGTGCCGGCCAGGCGGCGTGCGAGTTCGTAGGTGAACATCACATTGGCGAGCTTCGACTGGTTATATGCCCGCTGCCCGGAGTAGTTGTTCTCGCCCTGCAGGTCGTCGAAGTTGAGTCTGCCCATTCTCTGCGCATCGGACGAGACGGTCACGATCCTAGCGGGGGCGCCGGCCTCGAGCCGGTCGAGGAGCAGATCGGTGAGGAGGAAACCGGCAAGGTGATTGACGGCGAAAGTGTGCTCCAGCCCGTCGGCCGTCAGATGCCTCGTGGCCCAGAAGCCGCCCACGTTGTTGACCAGGACATCCAATCGGGGGTATGCCTCCAGTACCGCGGCGGCGAGCCTGCGAACCTCTGCCTGCGATGACATATCGGCGTCGAAGGCATCGACCGCGGGGTTGCCGGACTCGCGAGCGATCTCGGTGGCGGCTCTTTGGGTGCGCGCCCTGTCCCGGCCGGTGATGCCGACGCGAGCGCCCAACCTGGCCAGTCCGACGGCGGTGGCCCTGCCGATCCCGCCCGTGCCACCCGTAACCAGAGCGGTCTTGCCTGCCATCGGACGAAGTGTGTTGTCAGTCATCGCGTCCTCCTTGTCCCAAGGGTGTGCGTGCTGTGCCTGCGGCATCCCGATCCGACGCCGATCGACTCGGTCGGGACCTGGTCCCAGCGTAGTCCGCGCGCGGTATACCCGTCCGGGCGATGTGTGGATGCCAGGCATCATGAGTGATGCTCGCGATAACCCTGAGGACTTTGGCTGGCTCGCGCTCCTGATTCTTCGGAGCACGAGCCAGCCGAGCCGCGACTATTGCTGGCCGAGCGCTGACTTGATGTCTGCGGGAAGCGCATCCCCAAAGGTAGCTTCCCAACCGGCGCCCAGATTGTCTTTCGTCACCGGGAACGCCGGGACGATGACCATCGGCGGTGCCTGCTTGCCCAGCACGCCATAGGTTCCGGCGATGGCCGCCGTTGAACCGAATTCGACCGCCAGGGTCGACGTCATCTCCTTCACGATTCCGCCCTTGGCCATTTCGAGCACGTTCGTGTTGCCTAGATCAATCGTGTAGACCTTGACGTCCTCACGGCCAAGTTGGCGAAGGGCGGCAACGACGCCCTCGGCCGCCGTATCCCACGGCGCGAAGATCGCTTTGATGTCGGGGTGCCTGGCGATCATCGCTGTCGCGACATCCTCAACCTTTGATGGGTCGGACATGGGCGCCCGGTCAACGACCTGGACGTTCGGATACTTCTTTGAGAGAGTCTCGGCAAATATCGCCTCGCGCTGGTTGGTGACGTAGAAGTTTGCGTCGTAGTAGATCACCCCTACCTTCGCCTGCTTGTTCACGCCCTGGCCAAGCGCGTCAGCGGTTACCTGCCCGAGACCGGCGAGGTCGTATGTCACGAGACTCGTGTATTCAGATCCCGGCTTGTACGCTGTCGGCTTGACACTCACGAAGACCATCTTCACTCCGGCGTCCACGGCCGGCTTGAACGCCGCAGCGTCCGCCACGGGATCGAGTGCAATGGTCAGGATGATGTCTGGTTTCAGTGCGAGAGCGGTCTGGATGTTATTCTGCAGCTTCGCGTCATCCCCTTCTGCGGAGCTCTCCGACACAACGTCGATACCGAGTTCGCCGAAGGTCTTCTTTGCGCCGGTGGTGAGCGCCGACATGAAGGGGGATGTGAGGTGCCAAACGATGGCCGCCCGATACTTGGCGGCCCTTACCTTGGCCACCTCGGCCTTGGTCAGCGACAGAGTGTTGTACCAGACCGGGACTTCCCCATCTGGACCGCGGGTCGCGATGTTCGAGCTCAGCGGGATCGGCGACTTATAGCGCGTCAGGCCGCCGGCATCCTTATATGTGGCATCGGCCTGTGCGGCCGCATTAGCGGACGACTGCTCTGGGGACGGCGAGGACTCTCCGGTACACCCGGTTGCTCCCATGACTACCGCCGCGATAATCGCGGCTCCGAGGATGAGTCGACTTTGCTTCATCTGTTGGTTCCTTCGCTGGTGAGTTGTGCGTGGCTTGGTGCATTGTTTGTTGATTGTTTGTTGGTTGTGCGTCATAAACCGGCCCCTGGCAGCCGCGGCAGTGTTGCCGCGGGCGTCAGTGCGGTGCGAGAGCCTCCTTCACACCGCAGAACTCGGCGATGAAGATTGCATAGGCAGCGACGGCATCGAGGTACTCCTGAACTTCGACCCTCTCTTCGGCCGTGTGGCAGTTTCGAATGTCGCCGGGAGCCGCGTAAACCCCGGGGATTCCGATTTCCCTGAGAAATGGCAGTTCGGACCAATAGGGCGCACCGCCGATCGCTCCTCGTTCTGGCAAGACCCGCCGTATCGCGTTCTGAAGCAGGACCACGGCGGGGAGGTTCACGTCGGTCTCGTGGGGAGTGCCCCCTACGGGATGATCGCGCGGCGCAACATTCTCAACCTTCAGTGAGAGTCGCTCGTCCCTGATTGCATCGGAGAGCACGGTCTCCAACTCCTGCTTTGCTGCGGTGAGGTCTTCGCCGGGAAGCAGCTTCCGGATGATCGTCAAGCTCACATCCCCCGGAACGGCGATGACGCCGCCGCCCTTGATGGCTGTCACTACAAGAAACGGGTAGCCCATCAATTCGTGTGTCGCGCGCTTTTCGAGTTCGTCGTTGTACTCCCAGACGGCGGACAGCACGTCGTGTGCACCGCGGAGCGCATCGACACCCAGCCAAGGAGTTCCAAAATAGGTGGTCTGGCCCTCGATGCGGACGTTTACGACGAAAAAGCCCATTTGGGCGGCGTAGACGTTCATCTCGGTCGGCTCGACGTAAATTGCGAAGTCGGGCCGGCGAATCTCTCCCGCTTCAATGCGGGGCATCAGGGCTGCAATACCGGCGCTGCGGCCGGAGCCCTCCTCGCCGCTTTCCTCGTCGCCCACGAAGACGCCCGAAACGTCGCCGAGGATCTCGAGTCCGGTCTGGCGAAGCGCAGCGATCGCGCTGAGAAACGCGCTGATGCCGCCCTTAACATCGCCGACGCCACGTCCCCACACGTGTCCGTCGACCATAGCTCCCGAGAACGGGTCCTTGCGTGGATCGTCGTCCCAATGATCCACCCACCCTTCGGTATTGACGGTGTCGAGGTGCCCGAGGAACATGACTCGCTTTCCATCGCCTGCGCCGGGGAGCGAACCCCAAGCGTTCGAACGGCCGGGCGCGAACTCTTCAACGTTCACACCCTCGAATCCCAGTTCACTGAGCTTGTGACCGACAAACTCAGCCACGGCACTCTCATCGCCGGTGACGCTCGGGATACGAACCATGCTCTGAAGCAGTTGGAGAGACGCCTCCGCTCCTGTCTGGACGCTCGCCCTGATACGGTCGATGGTCGATTCGCTGAGGGCTGATTGCGGCGGGGTGTTCGACTGTGACATGTGAAATTCCTCGATTGTTCAGACCGTCTGGGTGACTTTGCTCAGGCCGATCGGGCGATCTGGATCCCGTCCCAGCCGAAGAGCGAGTTCAAGCGCCAGGATCTGGAAAGGAATGATCTCGACGATCGGCACGCACGACTCGGGAAGCCCGGCGGGAAGACGCAGAGCCGTAGCGGATGCGTCGTCGTCCTGCTCGGCTGAGCCGACCAGTCTCACGCGCCCCCGCTTCTCGGTGATGCCCGGAATCAGGTCGCGAACAGACGCTTCGCCGAGGGATGACGTCAGAAGAAAGACGGGAGTGCTCTCAACGATCTGCCCGATCGGCCCGTGCTTGGCGTCAGCCGCGCTCCAGCCGGAGGCGGCGATCCCGCACGTTTCCATAAGCTTGAGGGCAGCCTCCTTGGCAGTCGACATCGAGTATCCCCGACCAATGACGAGGACACGGTTCGCCTCAACAAGCTGGTCGACCACTGTCGGAGCGTTGGTACGCGAGGAGCGGATAACCGATTCCGCCTCCTTCGCGAGCCGCTCCACGGTCGCCCGCACTGTGTCGAAGCCCACCCCTGAAGCGAGTTGAATACAGACGTACTGCGCGACCAGTTCGGCCGTGTACGTCTTCGTCGCTGCCACTGAAAGCTCGGGGCCTGCGCTCAGAGCGACGTGGACATTGGCGATCCTGGCCATCGGGCTGCTCGGGTCATTCGTGAAGGCCACGATCTGAGCCCCCGCATCTCGCGCGTGCTGAAGAGTTGCCAGCAGATCAGGCGACGAACCGGACTGGGATATCCCGATGACCAGCCGATCAGCCGTGAAGACGTTCGTGCCGTAAACCGAGGACACGCTCGGTGAGGCGAGGTAGGCGGGAACACCCAGGGTCACCTGCGCCAGGTACTGCCCATACATTGCCGCATGGTCGCTCGACCCGCGTGCGACGAAGATAATTCCCGCTCGAGCTCCGTCCCTCAGCAATAGGGCCGCAGCCTCGAGCGCCGCGCGTTGGCCGGCCAGTAGATCGAGCCAACGGCCCGGCTGTTCTGAGATTTCTGCGCGCATGAACGCTCCGGCCTCAGCCGATTGTGTGCCGCGCCCGCTCATGCGAGCCCCGTGATCATGGCGACGAGCTCGTTGTGCGTGGTATCTGCCAGCGAGCGGACCCCGACCTGCTTTCCTCGCCGGAGTACTGCGACACGGTCCGCCAGCCGGAATACCTGATCCATGTTGTGGCTCACCAGCAGTACGGCCGCGCCACGGTCTCGCAGCCGCGAGATCAGTGCTTCGACCTTCGCAGTTTCGGCAACGCCGAGCGCTGCGGTCGGCTCGTCCATGAGCACGAGACTGGATGCCCAGTGCGTTGCCCGGCAGATCGCAATCCCCTGACGCTGACCGCCGGAGAGGTCTCGAATCATCGCCTTCGCGGAAGGAATTCGTACGTCAAGCGTATCGACGAGATCCTGCGTCTTCTGCGCCATCGCCTTGCGGTCGAGGAGGCGCAGGGGACCCTTGACGAGCTCCCTGCCGAGGAACATATTCATGTAGACCGGCTGGTCATCAACCAGGGCCAGGTCCTGGTATACGACCTCGACTCCCTGCGCACGTGCATCCGACGCATCACGAAAGCTCGCCCGTTCCCCGTTGAGCCAGATCTCACCACCCGAAGGCTGATAGAGGCCGGAGATCATCTTGACTAGCGTCGACTTGCCTGCGCCGTTATCGCCGACCAGAGCCACGATCTCCCCGGCCGCGACCTCGAGGTCGAACGGCTGCACCGCCACGATGCCGCCGAAATGCTTATGAAGATTGACAATACGAAGTGCGGGAGCGTGGACCTCCGCACCGCGAGCCATTGTGCTCGATTCCGTGTCGTTCATGCTCGCTACCGTTCGTTGAGGGATTGGAGTGTGGAAAGTGCGTCCTCCAGGGACAGGGGAGCGGATCCGTCCGCTGACCAGACGCCCTGAACCTTGGGCGCTCCCGTCGACAAGCCTGAGATGCCCGCCGTGAGGCCGCGAGAGACAAAGACCTGGGGTCGGAATCCGAAAATGACCGTGTTGCCAACGGCGATGTCCCGGGTGTCGCCGATCGGGATGGTGCAGTAGTAGTCGATGGCTTCCGGGGCTGGCATCGTTACCGGGAGGGTGGGGTTGCTTGATACACCGGCATCCGGGTCGACAACGACGATGGCGGAGGTCTCGACGCCCGGCAGGACGGGATCCACGTACAGCCCGCCACCGAATACATACGCCTCGTTGTTCCAGACGTGGGACACCTCGGACACGTAGGCAATTGCGGGCTCCTCGACGAGATCCTGATATGCATGCCACGGGGTTGTGCCCGTAAGCCCGTGTCCCGGCTCCACCTGGGTTGCTCCGGCATCCGCCAATCCCTCAAGCATCGCCGTGGAGGTTGTGCCGGGCGCGTTGATCTCGATGTCGGAGCGGCCGGCCCTCCTCAGACGGGATGCGGCAGCCCGCAATGTCTCAAGGTTGGGTGTGTGCCTGATTGAGCCGAGTGACCTGTCGAAGATCGTGGTCGGGAAGGTGGTGATCCCCGCAAACCGCGCTCCGTCCAGGCTGTCCAGTGCATCTGCGACTGCCACGATGTCTTCTGCGGCGAAGCCCCCCTCATGGCCACGATAGAAGGTATCGCCGCGTGCGATGACTCTCGCGAGGAGGTCCTGGCTGTGGCCATGGGCGCGACTCGCCTCGGCTGCTTCCCGTGCTTTCACCTCGTTGAAGACTGTCCAGTAGAGCGGTTCAAGAGCGGCCGCGGTAGAAGCCTGGTGCCGCGGAATCTGAACCAGGTGGCCGATGTGGCCCGAGCGCAACCCGCCTGCGGCTGCCGCAATCGCACATTCCAGGTCCACTCCGACGGAATGCGTGATTCCAGACTGGACCAGGACACGAGAGACGTCCGGGTTCCGGCCGATCTGCTTGGTCATGGCAAATGCCTTGAGCCCGAGACGGGCGGCTTCGCTGGCGATGGTCGATGCGTTCAATGACACCGCGTCGAGATCGATCACATAGCAGTTGGCGGGAATGTGGCCACTCTTGTGCAACTGCGCGGCTGCCTCAATGAGCGTGGGGTTTCTGCGTTTGAGTAGATCGAGGAACATGAGATATCCTTTCAGCTGTTCTTCTTGCCGCGAAGCGACAGGGAGACGGCGACGAGGATGATGATTCCGCGCACGATCATTTGCTGAGACACGTTCAGCCCGGCCAGAATCAAGCCGTTGTTGATCATGCTCATCAGGAGGCTGCCCACAAGCGCGCCGATGACCGTGCCCTTGCCGCCGAACAAGCTGGTGCCACCGACGATTACCGCAGCGATCACGGTCATGAGGTCCGACTCACCCAGGGTGTACCTGGCGCCCTGCAGGCGACCCGCGTAGAGCAGACCGGCCAGGGCGGCGGTCGTGGCGGACCCGACGAGTACCATCATCCGGATTCGGTTCACCCTGATGCCGCTTACCCGCGATGCCGATGGGCTGTTGCCGACAGCCAGGACATGGGCGCCGTAGCGTTTGCGCCGGAGCAGGACCCAGCCAACGAACACGGTGGCCGCGGTCCACCACAGCAGGATGGGCAATCCGAGCAGGCGGCCCCCGCCGAACAGGTAAATAAACGACGTGTCCGTCACAGGAACCGATTGCAACTGCGTGAGTTGGCGGCCGATCCCGGCAACCAGGCCCATCGTGGCAAGAGTGACCAGGAACGAGGGCAGACGGACGACGGTGACGAAGAACCCGTTAACCAGACCCACAAGAGCACCCACCGCAAGTCCCACCAGCGCCCCAAGCCACCACTGATGCGTCTGCTGCAGAGTGACGGCAGCGGCCAGTGCGGTCAGGGCGACGACAGAGCCGATGGAGAGATCAATCTCTCCCGCGCTGAGCACGAAGACGGCCCCAACAGCCATTACGGTGATGGGCGCTGCCTGGATGACGATGTTCGTCAGGTTGGTCGGGTCGAGGAAGTACTGTGTCTGCGTTATGGCGAAATACAGGAACGTGATGATGAACCCGATGTAGACGACATAGTTCGACCAACCGACGCTGCGCACCCACCCCCTGGTCCTGGTGTTCAGAGTGGTGCTCATGCGGGCTGTTCCTTTCGTGACGTGAGCGCTGAGTCGATGGCGAGTTCGACGGCGCCGATGACGGCAGCGCGTTCACCCAATTGGCTGATGTGTACTTCAAGACCCTCATGGCCGAACCGGCTGATCCACTGCCGGACGAGAGGGAGCAGCTCCTGACGAGATCCGATGCCGCCACCGAGAACGAACATGTCCGGATCAAGCACGGCGGCGGCCGCGACAATCGCGCGGGCGATGTTTCGCCCTTCGTGGTCAATCACCGCCGCAGCGTGTGCGTCCCCCGCCGACGCGGCGGCGAACACCTCCGGGGACGTCAACTTGATACCCATTCGGCGGAGGTAATTGGCCGAGATGTGTGCCCCAGAGGTCACCTCCTCAAGCGGGCCCCTGAAGTGGTTGGCAATATCGAGCGGATCAGCGCCGAAGGGCAGGAAGCCAATTTCGCCAGCGGCGCCACGAGAGCCGCGCAGCAGTGAGCCATCGACGACGATCCCCATGCCGATACCGGTTCCTACGGCGACGAAACAGAACGAGTTGCTCGACTGCGCGCGCCCGTGGCGGAGTTCGCCCATGGCGGCAGCATTGACATCGTTATCGAGGACAACCGGATGGCCGAGCCGCTGCTCGAGAGATGCGGCGAAGTTGTACCCATCTGCGTGGCCCAGGTTCGGCGCAAGCAGCAGCCGGCCGTCGTCATCCGGTGCGCCAGGCACGCCGATTGCCGTGGCGGCAATCTGGTCGAGGGTGACGTCGGAACGGTGGCACAACTGCTCGACCATCTCCACGACCTGGTCTACGAGGGCGGATCCACCCCTGGGATCGGTGCCCGCCATGCTTTCCCGCAGGATCTCCCCATCCAGCCGGGCAAGGGCGCAGATGACTTTCGTTCCCCCTAGGTCGATGCCAACGACAAACTTCGCCTGCTCATTCACGCTAATGCTCTCTGCCGTTCCCACGCCTCACGGCTTCTTGGCGTCGCTGACCGAGGAGGGAACGGTCTGGTTCCAGGCGGCGTAGCCCTCGGCTACGTTGCTCTTCGTGGTCGTCACGACATCGGATACGCCATACTCCGGGCCCGGCTTTCCGAGGATCGACAGAGCGGCAGCGATAGCCATCGCCTTGCCGTACTTGTACGCGGAATCGACAATGATGGCGGCGGTGTGCCCGCCTGGTGAGACCATGTCGGTGGCGATGGTGTCGTCGAGGTCGACGGTAACGATTTTGGTCGACGTGTTTCCTGCACTCTTGAGCGCCGCGAGCACCCCCTGGGCGGGCACCGCCCAGCTTGTGTAAATGCCGGCGAGATGCGGGTGCTTCGCGATGATGCCGTTGGCGATCTCTTCCGCCTTGTTCGGGTCGGAAAATCCTTCCTTCGCAACGACCTTCGCGTCGGGACAGGCGTCGTGGAGTGTCTGTTGGAAGGACGCGTCACGGAAGTTTGTGACGTGGAAGTCCGCGTCGTAGTACAGAATCGCCACTTCGCCCTTGTTGCCGATGGCTTTGCACATGGCCTCGCCGGTGTGAGTTCCGACCTGGTAAAGGTCATCAGTCAGGATGGCCTGATACTGCTTGCCGTAGACATACCCGTCGGGCGCCTGGTCGGCGAAGATGAGCTTCACGCCTGCATCCACGGCCGGCTGATAGGCCGCAGCACCAGTCGAGGGGTCCACGGCCTGGCCGAGAATCACTTCAGGCTTAGTCGCGAGCGCGCTCTGGATCTGATTTGCCTGCGTTGCCGCGTCGAACTTTGCGTCACCGGTCGCCGTGATCTTGATTCCCAGAGTCTGGAATTCGTTGACCATGCCGTCCTGAATCGCCTTTGACCAGGCGGACAGTTCGTGCCACAGAATTGCGACCCGGTGGTTTCCCGACTTGAGCTGCGAAATCTGGTCATCGGTGAGGGCGAGATCCGTTGCTTTCGTCGGCGCCTCGCCGTTGGGACCCCTCGTGGCGGTGATGGTTCCAAATTTGTCGATGACGGTGTTTCTCGGAACGATCTCCTGCGCGAAGGAGCCATTGCCAGCGCCAGCCCCGCTGCAACCGGACAGGACGAGCACCGTCCCGAGCACTACAGCGATCGATGTCGTGGTCAAACGTGTTACGGCGCGTGATGCGAATTTCATGGTGAGCCTCTCAGAGAGTGGTGTTTTCGACGGATGCCAGCTGAGGCGCCTACGCCGCACGGCCATCGACTGTATAGATGCCCTCGACAACGGGCGCCCCTGTCTGCACGCCCGAAACGGCGGCAACCAGACTGCGGGTATAGAAGGCCTGTGCGCGGAAGCAGAACAGCACAGAGTCTCCGGGCCGGATGGAGTTGCGCTCCGGCAGCGGAAGCCGGCCATAGAAGTCGATGACCTGGTGGTTCGGTTCGAGCGCGGCATCTACCCGCTGGTGTATCGCGGACTCAAAATCCGCTCCAACTATTGCGGTTGGCTGGTATTCGACGGAACCCACACAGAGGTACAGTCCGCCACCAAAGCAATAAGCGTTGTCTCCGGCCAAGTGGCTTACCTCGCTCAGGTAGACCATTGCGGGGCGCTCGGGCAGCGGCGCGAATGCGTGGTAGGCGCCCGTCGCCGTAAAACCGTGTCCCGGTTCCACCTGGGTTACGCCCGCGTTCGCCAGGTCGGCGAGAACGGCGGTTGATGTCTCTCCAGGCGCGTTGACGACGATGTCGTTCCAGCCCGCATCCGCAAGCCGCATGATGGACTGCTCGAGGGTCCTGAGGTTGGGAGTGGGCCGCACAACATGCTTTTCGCGGTCGAAGACGAGGGCGGGGTACGAAGTGACGCCAGCGAACCTTCCGCCGTCCAGCTCGTCGATTGCGGATGCCGTCTCGACGATATCGGTGGCGGCGAATCCCCCGGCGTGGGACTCAATCACCACATCGCCTTCGCCGTAAATGCGAGCGAGGATGTTTTGGGTGCGTCCTTGTGAAAGCGCGGCGCCCGCTGCCTCGGCTGCCTTTCCCTGACTGAAAACGGTCCAATTGGCCGGATCGAACGACGACGCTTCTTCTGCCAGGTGACGGGGAATCTGCACCAGATGACCTACATGGCCGAGCGGCTGGCCAGTTCGCGTGATGGCACGGGCGCAGGTCATGTCGACAGCGACGAAGGAGTCTACGCCGTTCTCCCGCAGGGTACGCAGGGCGGCGGGATGCCGACCGAATTGCTTGGTCATGGCAATTACCTCCATGCCAAGGCGATGCGATTCCTCCGTGATCGATCGCGCGTTCTCGCCCATGGTGTCGAGGTCGATGACGTAGCAGTCCGGCGGCAATGCGCCGGACTGGTGCAGGTCGATGACCGCCCGTGCAAACTCTGGGTTTTGCTCGATCAGGTTCGTGAGAAACAAGTTAATCAATCCTCGGGTATCAAGGGAAGGGGTGATCTATGCGCTGTTCACAGGAGCGGTTTCGCCGGGGCAGTTGCTTCTTGCGAGCCACCGCTTTATTAATTTCGCCCTGC
Source organism: Microbacteriaceae bacterium (assembly GCA_025465035.1). Lineage (GTDB taxonomy): Bacteria > Actinomycetota > Actinomycetes > Actinomycetales > Microbacteriaceae > Lacisediminihabitans. The sequence continues at coordinate 22,221 of JAODMH010000185.1, forward strand.
AAGCAAAACATACTCAAACTGGTCAGGCATCGCAACCCTCCTCGTTAATTCCGGGTGATTTGGTCTGCGGAACACGGCAGAGCATGAAATACGCTACCGTTTGGTGTCAGTTTGAATTCAATTGGAGACTCAGATGAGCGATTCGAGGGCGAGAAATCGCTCAACCGTGCTCACGGAGCTGTTGGTCTCCAGCCCGACCACGCGAGTTGCACTCGCCGAGGCGACGGGTCTGTCGGGCGCAACCGTCACGCGCGTGATCGACTCGTTGGTGGAAGAGGGGCTGGCACGCGATCTCAGTTTGCTTCCGGCGAACGGCCGTGGACGCCGGGCAGTGCTGATGGAAGCCATCGCTGACCGTGCCTTGTCGGTGGGCATCGACCTCGGATCGTCCAACACTCGCATGGTGGTCATGGACCTGCTTGGCGAGGTGGTCATCGTCGATCGGATTCTGACACCAGCCGACCTCGGCACCGAGCAGTTGGCCGGTTGGCTGGCATCGTTCGCTCGCAACCGTCTTGGAGACAAGTGGCCTGCGGTTGCCGGATTCGCCGTCGGACTGCCAGGAGCCGTGAACCCGGCCACCCGATCAATATCGAATGCGCCTCATCTGGCACAGATCGAAGACCCAGCGTTCCTGCCTTCGATGGAAAAAGCGCTCGGGATGGCGATCGAGATCGATAACGATGCCAACTACGCGCTGCTCGGGGAACAACACTTCGGCGCCGCTCGAAAGGCTTCCAACGCAGTGATGTTCACGCTCGGCGCGGGCCTCGGCGCCGGCGTCATGGTCGACGGGCGACTTATGCGCGGCACGAACGGCCTTGTCGGTGAGTTTGGCTCGCTTCCGGTCGGACCGCTGGGCTCGCGACTGGAACATATGGTGACGGGACCGGGCATAATGCTTCGCGCATCCGAGCTGGGCATTTCGCTGGAAAGCCCTGCAGACCTCTTCATCTCAACGTCCGACGAGAGCATCATCATGCTCCGTCGGCAGTTCGAGCAGGCACTCCTCGTGGCGATCACGGCTGCGGTCGTCAGCGCCGACCCTGAAATCGTGGTACTCGGTGGCGGCATCGCGGCGTCACTTCACGGTACTCTCGGTTTCTTGAAGCGATCACTCGCCCAGAATCTGCGTACCTCTCCGGAACTCGCAATTGCGCAGCTCGGCGATCTTCCAGGAGCGCTAGGAGCAGGAGTGCAGGGCCTCCACCATGTCTACGCACAATATGGCATCCCGCCCCATGAGCTGGCGCGCATTCCGAATCCTCGCCAGTCAGAGACGTTGTCGCTGTACTCAGTTGTCTGACCAACAGAAACTCGGCGCCTCGGAATCACACAGCGGCAGAAGCCGCTGATCGGCTAGTGGCTGAAACGGAACGCCAACCACGTCACGACCCGCAGACGCGAACACCCATGTTTTATCCGCTCGAGCGCCACGGATGCCGTGTGCGCGCACGTGAGTAACGTGTGCGCCCGCGCGCCCGGGTGCACACGCCCCGAACGGGCGCAGACACGCGGAGGTACATTCCGGGCTAGTTGTTGAACCGGAACTCCACTACGTCGCCATCCTGCATGACGTAGTCCTTGCCCTCGATGCGGGCCTTGCCCTTGGCACGGGCCTCCGCGATCGAGCCGGTCTCGACGAGGTCGGCGAAGCCGATGACCTCGGCCTTGATGAAGCCCTTCTCGAAGTCCGAGTGGATGACGCCGGCTGCCTGTGGCGCCTTGGCACCCTTCGGGATCGTCCAGGCCCGCGATTCCTTGGGGCCTGCGGTGAGGTAGGTCTGCAGACCGAGGGTATCGAAGCCGATGCGGGCGAGCTGGTCGAGGCCGCTCTCCTCCTGGCCGGTGGAGGCCAGGAGTTCGGCCGCATCCTCCGGCGAGAGATCGATGAGTTCCGACTCCAGTTTGGCGTCGAGGAACACCGCCTTCGCCGGGGCGACCAGGGCACCGAGGGATGCGCGCGCCGCGGCATCCGTCAGCACCTGCTCGTCGACGTTGAAGACGTAGATGAAGGGCTTGGAGGTGAGCAGGCCCAGCTCGTGGATCGGCGAAACATCGAGCGTCGACGACGACAGCGGCCTGCCGTCGTTGAGGATCTTCTGCGCGGCGAGCGCCGTCTCCAGCACGATCGGCTCTGCGCGCCTCGTCTTCACCTCTTTTTCGTAGCGGGCGATCGCCCTCTCGAGCGTCTGCAGATCGGCGAGGATGAGCTCGGTGTTGATGGTCTCCATGTCGGATGCCGCGTCGACCTTGCCGTCGACGTGCACCACATCCGGATCGGAGAAGCCGCGGACGACCTGGGCGATCGCATCGGCCTCACGGATGTTGGCGAGGAACTTGTTGCCGAGGCCCTCCCCGACAGAAGCGCCCTTGACGATGCCGGCGATGTCGACGAAGGACACCGGGGCGGCAAGGATGCGTTCGCTGTTGAAGATCTTCGCGAGGGCGTCGAGTCGTGCATCCGGGAGGCTCACCACGCCCACGTTGGGTTCGATCGTCGCAAAGGGATAGTTCGCCGCGAGCACCTGGTTTTTGGTCAGGGCGTTGAACAGGGTGGACTTGCCGACATTGGGCAGACCGACGATTGCAATAGTGAGAGCCACGGGGGTTTAGTTTACGGGCCCGGATCGGCGCGGA
>JAODMH010000218.1 GCA_025465035.1 Microbacteriaceae bacterium
CAACGTGCGCAAATTCATATTCAGCGGCAGCCTGATCAGTGCCATTCTGGGCGGCTGGGGTACTCTCCAGACGACCCGTAAGGGTCCCCGTGATTGGCGGCTCATCCTGATGTGGATCAGCTGGGCAGCGACCGTTGCCATCGCCATCGGTACCATCGTGAAGCAGTCCCAAGAAGCAGACGAGCTGGAGGAATAAAACGTGAATGGACCATTCATCCCGGGCGGACATCAGATCGCCGGATTTTTCGGCCTGGTCGTCGGGGGAATCTTTTCCCTGCTCGCACTCGCGGTCGCCATCGGCCTGATCTTCCTGCTCGTGCGATTCCTGCTGATCGGTACCCGCGCCGCGCAACTCTACATTGCGAAGAATGAGCCGATTCGGACGATCCCGCCAACCCAGGTCGCCTCGGCGACCACCCATCCCGCTTCGACCGTCCCCACGCGGCCGACGGCACCCGCCCCGTCAGCCGCTGCGGCACCGGCAGCCGCCAGCGCGCCGGCGAGCACCACGCCGCTGCCGACCACGAAGCCCGCCACGACGAAAACAACGACGCCGATCGCCACGACCAAGCCGCCGACGAAGCCGCGCACTCCGAAGATTCCGCCGGCCAGCTAGCCCTGGCTCAGCCGCCGGCCAGGAGCAGCACCCCGAGGACCACCATCAGCACGGCGATCGCCCCGTCGAGCACGCGCCATGCCATCGGCCTTGCGAAGACGGGGGCGAGTAGTCGCGCGCCGAAGCCGAGCAGCGAGAACCAGGCCACGCTCGCCATGGCGGCCCCGACCCCGAACGACCACCTCCCGTCGGGACCGTGGGCGGCGGAGAGCGATCCGAGCAGCACGAGCGTGTCCAGGTATACGTGGGGATTGAGCCAGGTGAGGGCCAGGCAGCTCAGTACCGCCGTCGTGAGAGTCATGACACCGAGCCCCGCGGCATCAAGTCGACCCGGCGTGAACGCCCGCCGGGCGGCGAAGACGGCGTAGCCGATGAGGAAGGCGGCGCCACCCCAGCGCGCAATCTGGAGCGCAACGGGGGCCACACGAACAATGGCACCCACCCCCGCAACGCCGGCGAAGATGAGCACCGCGTCGGAGAGTGCGCAGATCGCGACGACGGGGAGGACGTGCTCCCGTCGCAGTCCCGTCCGCAGCACGAACGCATTCTGGGCGCCGATCACGACGATGAGCGAGAGGCCGGATGCGAAGCCGGCCAGCAGGGCAAGAAGGGTCACCCTCGAACCCTAGAGAGATGATGAAGAGTTATCCAGCTAATCTTTCTTAGCATTCATTAGAATCACTTCACATGGACTTCCAGCTGGACCAGCTCAGGACGCTCGCATCCGTCATCGACAACGGGAGCTTCGAGGCGGCCGCCCGCGCTATGCGGATAACCCCCTCCGCGGTGAGCCAGCGGGTCAAGGCGCTCGAACAACAGGTCGGACGGGTCCTCCTGCAGCGCGCGAAGCCCGCACGGCTCACCGACTCCGGCCTCGTCGTCATGAAACTCGCCCGGCAGGTGCAACTCCTCGAGCGCGACACCGCGGCGGCGCTCGACCCGACCGAGTTGGCCCCCACGAGCGTCGCCCTCGGCGTGAACGCGGATTCGCTCGCGACCTGGTTGCTTCCCGCCCTCGCCGAAGTCCCGAATGTCTCCTTCGACCTCTACCTCGCCGACCAGGATCATTCGGCCGCCCTGCTGCGCGAGGGGACCGTCATGGCCGCGGTGACCTCGGACCCGGAACCTGTGCAGGGGTGCACCGTCACCCGTCTGGGCTCGATGCGCTATCGCGCGATGGCGAGTCCGGAGTTCGTCGCGAAATGGATGCCGCGTGGCCCGAGCACGAAGGCGCTGGCGGTCGCTCCGATGCTGCTCTTCGATCGCAGGGACAGCCTGCAGGATCGCTACCTCGCGGTCCGCAGTCACAAACTCATCAGGCCACCTCGCCACTACATCCCTGCTTCCACCCAATTCGTGACCGCGGTCATGCTCGGGCTCGGCTGGGGGATGCTGCCCGATGACCAGGCGGACGACCTGCTGGCGGACGGACGCCTCGTGGCGCTCGACACGGAGCACCCCATCGATGTCCCGCTCTACTGGCAGCAGTGGGCGCTCGATTCGCCATCGCTCGCCTCGATCGCCGATGCGGTCGGCCGCGCGGCAGCGGCGCGGCTCGGCTAGCGGCACTAGCCCAGGAAGCCCCGCAGCAGCGCGGCGGATCCCTCCAGGTGCTCCAGCATCGCCGAACCGGCGCGCTCGACGTCACCGGTCAGAATCGCGATGACCACCGCCTCGTGCTGGGCGTTGGAGTGTTCGATATTGGGCTGCAGGAGCGGGATGTCGTCGAGGAGTTCGTTTACGCGCATCCGATTCTCGGCGAGAAGCGGCAGGAGCGACGGTGCCCCGACGAGCTCACCGATGCCGAGGTGCAGGCGGGAGTCGAGGCGCCGGTAGTCCGCGATGGAGGCCGTGGATGTCTCGCCGAGACGCGTCCACAGCAGCTCCCGATCTGGGGCCGCCAGGCTCATGCCCGCAGCCCTTCGCGCGACGCCGACCTCGAGGATCTCGCGGACCGCGAGCACGTCCTCGATCTCCTCGGCGGTCGGAGGAGGCGACGCGGTGAGCACACCGACCACGCCGGCCCCACCCCTGGACGGCAACGAATCGACCACGAATGTGCCGCCGTAACGCCCGCGCCTCGACACGAGGAAGCCGGCATCCGACAGTGACCGGATCGCGTCTCGCACGGTGTCACGACTGACCGAGAATCGCGTGGCCAGGTCGCGCTCGGGCGGCAGCGCCTCCCCGGGCGCGATGATGCCGAGCCTGACCGTCTGCAACAGCCTGCTGACCGTCTCCTCGAAGGCGTTGCCGGCGCGGACCGGTCGGAACAGCGCATCTCCGGCGACGTCGATCCGCGTCTCGAACTCCCCCGGCTCGGCCATTACAGCGGGGTGACGTAGGCGGCGCTGATGCCGCCGTCGACGAGGAAGGTCGAGCCGGTGATGAAGGACGCGTCATCACTCGCGAGAAACGCGACGGCGGAGGCGAGTTCCTCTGGTTCGGCGAACCGCCCCGTCGGGATGTGCACGAGTCGTCGCTGGGCGCGCTCCTGGTCTTTCGCGAAGAGCTCCTGCAGCAGCGGCGTGTTCACCGGACCCGGGCAGAGGGCGTTGACCCGGATGCCCTGTCGGGCGAACTGCACGCCGAGCTCCCGGCTCATGGCCAGCACACCGCCCTTCGACGCGGTGTACGAGATCTGGCTCGTGGCCGAACCGAGCACGGCAACGAAGGATGCCGTATTGATGATCGACCCGCTCTGCTGCTTGACCATGTGGCGCAGCGCCGCACGAGAGCACAGGTACAC
>JAODMH010000152.1 GCA_025465035.1 Microbacteriaceae bacterium
CTCGGGCTGGTAATTGCGGATATAGCGAATCCGTTCTTTCCGCTCCTAATCCAAGCGGTAGAGCACGCGTGTCGCGCCGCCGGCCTGTCGCTCCTTCTCGCGGACGCCGAGAACGACATCGACGTCGAGCGGGAAAGCGTCAGGCTCCTTCTGGACAAACGCATCGACGGTCTGCTCATCTCGCCGAGCCACCGATTCCTGAGCCAGGCTGCCATCGCCTCCGCCAACCGGGTCGTCCCCGTCGTCCAGTTGGACCGAGTTGCGGATGAAAGCATCGGTTTTGTGAGGGTAGATCAGGCCGCGGGGGTGCGAGCGATCGTTGAGCATCTGCGCTCTCGTGGTCGAGAACACCTGGGCTTCATTGGTTCTGATACCTCGGTCTCGACGTCGTGGGAGAGGCAATTGGCCTTTGTGGAGTCGGCAGCCGAGCTCGATCCTCTGGCGCCCGTGCGTGTCTTGGCGGGTGATTTCACCGTCGAGTGGGGGAGAGATGCGGCCCTTCGGATGGTCTCCCACTGGCCGAACGTCAACGGCATCGTGTGTGCCAACGACCTGATAGCCCTCGGAGCCAGGCAGGCGCTGCTCGCCGACGGCAAATCCGTCCCCGAGTCGATTGCGATCGCCGGTTTTGACGACACCATCATCGCCAGCGCCGGGCAGCTCACCTCGGTCCGGCAGCCGCTGGCCGACCTGGCCGCGCGCGCCGTTGCGATGTGCCTGTCCGCGACCGCTGGGGGAGACGCTCTCGAACAGATCACGCTGTCGCCGGAACTCATCGTTCGAGCATCCACCGAATAGCGACTCAGCGAGTTGTTATTCAGTGCGATGTGTGTGAGAGCATGGCTTCGCATTTCGGCAATCGTTTGCCCGTGGTTATCGCAGCTAACATTGGAGTCAAGTTGGGACGAATTCGTCCTCGCACTCACGATCACTCCATCCGACAGTGTCCGTACTCGTCCTGTCGGCCTACTTAACTTCAGCCCACAATTCGGTGCAAAGAACTACCCACAACTATTTGCAGCACTCATGGTCGCCAGACTCCGATCCTCGCCCTGTTCCTCATCATGCAACGCCAAAAGCACCGTCATTTTCTCTCCAACGAAAGGACACTAATGAATGACACTATGCGCGCCAGCGTGCTCATCGAAAAAGGTCGTATCGAACTCGAAACGGTGCCTGTGCCGCAGGTCGATCGGGACCAGGTGCTCGTCGAAATTGCGGCCGTTGGGGTCTGCGGGTCCGACGTTCATTACTTCCACGAGGGACGAATTGGCGACTTCGTCGTGACCGCGCCCATGATCCTTGGGCATGAAGCCTCTGGCACGATCGTGGCAGTGGGCTCAGAGGTCTCACCAGACCGTATCGGTGAGCGTGTCGCCATTGAGCCGCAGAGGGCATGCCGGGTATGCGAGCAATGCAAACACGGGCGCTACAACCTCTGCCCGTTCATAGAGTTCTACGCCACTCCTCCCATCGACGGCGCATTTGCACAGTTCCAAGCCATCCAGGCGGACTACGCCTTTCCCATTCCCCACAGCATGAGCCTTGAAGCCGCTGCGCTCTGCGAGCCTCTATCGGTCGGAATTTGGAGCAACCAGAAAGCCGGAACCGGCCCCGGGTCGCGCATCCTCATCACCGGGGCAGGACCGATCGGTATCGTCATCGCGCAGGTGGCCAAGGCATTCGGTGCGACGGAGATCATCGTCAGCGACCTCGCCGCCGAACGTCGCGCGGTCGCGCTCCGGTTCGGTGCGACACGCGTCATCGATCCGCTGGCCGAAGACGTCGGAACTCTCGGCCTCGAGGTTGATGCGTTCATCGACGCGAGCGGTGCCGCACCGGCAGTTCGAAGCGGGATACTGGCCGTCAAGCCCGCGGGGCGTATCGTCCTCGTCGGGATGGGGGCAGACGACGTCTCCCTTCCTGTCTCTCGCATCCAGGGACGTGAACTTATCCTCACGGGAGTTTTCCGTTACGCGAATACCTGGCCATTGGCCATCGAGCTGGCATCGAGCGGACGAGTCGACCTCGACTCGCTAGTCACGGGTCGTTTCGGCCTCAGCGACGTGGAAGGAGCCCTCGCTGCGGCGGGAAATCCCGCCACGCTGAAAGCAATAGTCGAACCGGGAAAGTAGTCGCAACCATCCGGCGCCATCGTCTCACCGATCCCGCTCATGGCAATGCCGTGCCGCAGCGACAGAGCCCTCATTCTGACGGATGCAGCTTCCAGCGCGCTCCCCAGGTGACGAGGGGTTGAAGGATCGTTATCAGCTCTCGTCCCTGCGCGGTGAGGGTGTACCGCACCTGTACCGGAACCGTCGGAACGACCTGGCGCGCCAGCAGTTTCTGCCGCTCGAGTTCCTTGAGCCGCGCCGACAGGACGCGATCGGAGATCCCGTCCACCAGCCCGCGGATGTCGCTGAACCGATCAGCCCCGCGTGCCATCGCCAGCAGCACGGCTGCCGTCCACTTCTGCCCGGCCAGCTCGGCGCCCGCACGAAAGAGCCTGCAGGTCTCATCGTCGATGAGAACGGCGGAGTCCGTGGAGAGTTCGGCAATCGTCATGGTCACCAATAGTACGCGCTAATAAATAGTAAGCAACTATCCTATGGGTTGCTTCGATTCGGAGAGAGGCGAAAGGCTTGATTCCTCGACAACAAGATTTCATTGAGTAACAGGGAGTACAGCATGCAGCTCGGCGTCTACAGCTTCGGAAGTCTGGCGCGCGATCCGGACTCGGGGCGGGTCGCTACCTCGGCCCAGGCGACGCGCAACCTTCTCGAGGCCGTCAAGCTCGCCGACGACGTCGGCCTCGAGTATTTCGGAATAGGCGAGCACCACACCAGGGAGATGCCAGCCTCCGCGGCCGCGACGATTCTCGCCGGGGCGGCGACCATCACCCGACGAATCCGGCTGGGCAGTTCCGTGACGGTCCTGAGCACGGAAGACCCGGTGAGGGTCTTCCAGCAGTTCGCGACCGTCGATTCGCTCTCCAACGGCCGCGCAGAGATCACGGCGGGCCGCGGCTCGTCCATCGAATCGTTCCCACTGTTCGGATACAACCTCCAGGACTATGAGCGCCTGTACGAGGAGAAACTCGATCTCCTTCTGACGATCAATAGGGAAGACCCGGTGACGTGGATGGGCACGGTCCGAGCCGGACTCGATGAAGCGGTCATCGTGCCGCGCCCCGACTCTGGACATCTCGCCATCTGGCTCGGCACCGGCGGAAACCCGCAATCGTCGATGCGCGCCGGCCGGCTCGGGCTTCCGGTCGCGTACGGCATCATCGGCGGCATCCCCGCGAGGTTCGCGGCTCTCACCGACCTCTATCGTCGCAGCGCGAACGCCTCGGGCTTCTCGAACGAGCACACGCGTGTGTCGGTTGGAACCCCCGGTTTCGTCGGTGACGACGGTCCCGCGACACGAGACGCATGGTGGCAGGAATGGTTCGACACCATGGCTTCGCTGGGACAGATCCGCGGATTCCCGCCGCCCTCCCGGAACAGCTTCGACAGAGACACCTCTCCAGGGGGAGCGCTGTTCGTGGGAAGTCCGGAGGAGATCGCGGATCGGATCATCGAACTCCACTCGCATCTGGGCCATATGCGTCATTTTCTGCAGATGGACTTCGGCACGCTTCCGCAACGCGATTTCCTGAGATCGATCGAATTGCTCGGCACCGAGGTCAAACCACTCGTCGAGGCGGAACTGGGAGCCGAGCCCGCGGTGGTACCGGCATGAGCGGGACCCTGACGATCGGGATCTTCGGGCCTGGCAAGGTGGGTACGGCCATCGCGCGGCTCGCGGTAGCGGCCGGGCATCGAGTCGAGATCGCCGGTTCACAACGACAGGAATCGCTTCAACTTCTGCTCGATGTACTCGCACCCGGCGCGGCCCAGTCCCGATCGGTCGGAACCCTCGCTGCGCGCTCCGACCTCACCATCCTCGCTGTTCCGTTCGGCAGGTCTGTCGATCTGCCGTATACGTCATTCAGCGGTCGCATCATCATTGACGCCTTGAACTACTGGCCGGCCATCGACGGCGTGATCGCGGAACTCGACGGCATCCCCCAGGGAACATCCGAGGTCATCGCCGCGCGAAATCCTGCCGCGCGCTGGGTCAAATCCCTCAATCACCTCGGCTACCACGATATGGACGAACATGCGCGGCCCTCGAGCGACCCCACGCGCAGGGCGATCGCCGTGGCGAGCGACGACTCCGACGCGAAGCGATTCGTCTCCAAGTTCATCGATTCCGTCGGGTTCGATCCTGTCGACGCGGGGTCGCTCGCTGACGGCATCCACCTGCAGACCGGAACGGCGGTCTTCGGGCGCGAACTGAGCAAAGCGGAATTCGAGCGGATGCTCGTCCGTCCCGTTTCTGCCGCCGAACCGGCTCGACGCGCCGACGCGGCCGCCTGACCACGAGCGCGTAACGCGGTTCAGGGGCGTGCCACCGGATCGGAGTGTTTCCCGTCGCCGCTTCGAGAGGAGCTGAGCGGTTCAATCGTGAGCGGGGTAGCCATCTATCCTCGGTAGAGAACCAATCGATGGGAGTTAGACGACGTGGCTGACGAGACTCTCCGCCTGCCGAACACGATCTTTCGGGCAGTGTTCAACCTGGGCGACAAACGTGCGGCCAAGATCGCGCTGCCGACCGCACTGGCGAAGCCAGAACTCTTCGCCGAATGGCTCGAAGACGAACAGGCCGCCGCCCTCTACGTCGAGTTCGAGCACGGCCAGCTGCACGTCGATTGCTCGGCATCGGGGACCGAACACCACTTTCATGACGGAGCCGGAGAGGGCAGCGAGGCAAGCCCGTGGCCCGCGGCGGACACCGTAGTGCTCGTCGAGTGGGCGTCGATGCTCGCATCCGAATTCCTCGCGCGGATGCCCGACCTCATGGAAGACATCGAGGAGGCGGCAGCCTGGCAGGATGCCGGATATCCGCTCTACGTCTGCGAAACCGATCCGGCCTATCTCGACCTGCTGGAGGTCGAGATCGAGGGGGAACTGCTCACCCTTCCCTGGCTCGGGTCTGGGCAGGTCGGCCAGGAGCATCTCGACGGCGACAATCACCCGGTCGCGCTCCTCTGGAACCCGCTGCAGGAGAACCCAGACCGAGCGATAGCGACCGCGTGGCTCGACCCCGCCACGGGAGAGCCGAGAACCGCCGCCGAGTCCGGGGTGGACTGGAATGCCGTCGGGCTGCCGGTCGATGAGGTCCTGGACTGGCTGGAGGGCACCTACGTCAACAATCACGTCACTCCGGACCCCGCGAGCGCACTGATCCAGGCCGCTCTGCTGCGGATGGGCGGCCTCGACGGTCTCTCCCAAGACGAGGGCCGACGGTAGGGCCCGGCCCCCATATTGGGGTGAGACCACGTAGAGACATCTTCAATCCACTCTGTTAGCGTTGGGTCAGATACAGGGGGGCATCGTCTTCTTCTGGGTCTCCTGATGGTTGTTGTTGGGCGCGGGGGCGCTTTAACGCGATGCACCAGGTTTGTCTTCTAATCGGGAAATTAGGGACATAACCCCGATCGCCGCCGCCCCGTCCAGGAGCGGCGGCGATCAGTTAGTTGTGGGCCGGAATCGCGCAGGGTGCCGCACCCGCCGTGCCTGGCAGCTTTGGCGCCCAGGCGGGGAAGGCCCGCGGATCGTCGCGCGGTACCCAGCGGCCCTCTTCTACCTCGTAACCCCAGCGTGGTCCGCCCTCCAGCAACGCGTGGAGTCCCGCGATGAGACGATCGACGTCGTCCTGGCTGGAGCCGACTCCGATGCTGGCGCGCAGGGCCCCCGCCGGTAGGTCCAGTGACGCCAGAAGCGGATGGGCGCAGAACCGACCGTCACGAACGCCGATTCCGTGTTCGGCGGAGAGATAGGCCGCGACGAGGCCCGAATCGTGACCGGCCACCGTGAAGCTCACGACACCGACCGTTTCGCCCGAGTCCGGCCAGATGCGCAGCGTGCGAACCTCGGGCAGGCCATCGAGACCGCTGCGCAGCCTCTTGACCAGGTGCCGTTCGTGATCGAGCCAGGCCGTCTCATCCACCGCTCCGAGCACTTCGAGCGCGCGGGCTATCGCCGCAGCACCGATGACATTCGGGCTTCCGGCCTCGTGCCTGGCCTCGCCGTCGGTGAACTCCGCGTGCTGGACCGTGACGTTGCGCACGGCGCCGCCGCCGAGGAGGTAGGGGGCCGCGGCATCCAGCCAGTCCCTGGGGCCGACGAGGACACCGGAACCGAATGGCGCATAGACCTTATGACCGGAGAACGCGAGGTAGTCGATGCCCGTCGCGGCGATGTCCACTCGACGGTGCGGAACCAACTGTGCCGCATCGACCGCGAGGCGCGCGCCGTTGCGATGCGCGATCGCAGCGAGCTCCGCGAGGGGCAGCAGTTCGCCAGTGACGTTGGATGCGCCGGTGACGGCGAGCAGCGCGAAGGACTGCTCTTCCAGAGCGTTGGCGATGGATGCCACTGTCGCGGCCAGGCTGGAGCTCGCGAGCAGCACGCGGTGTTCGCCACTCTGCCACGGCAGCAGGTTGGCATGGTGCTCGATGTCGAGGACGAGCACCGGGCCAGGGACGGCCTTGGCCAGGAGATTCAGTGCATCCGTGCTGTTGCGGGTGAAGATCACGAGATCGTCGTCACGGGCTCCAAGGTGGCGGCGCACGATATTCCTGGCCGACTCGTAGAGCGAGGTACTCACCTGCGAAAGGTATCCGGCGCCCCGGTGGACGCTCGCGTAGTACGGCAGCACCTCGTCGACGTGCTGGCGCACGGCGACCAGTGCCGGTGCGCTCGCTGCGTAGTCGAGATTGGCATAGGCCACTTCGCCGCCGGAGACGAGCGGCACCCGCGCGCCGGCGCCCGTGACCGGCAGAAATGGTGTGGCTGACATCCACCGAGGGTAGCCAGTGCTCGAATGGTCCGCCACCTTTGCCGTAACAGTGCGCAGCAAATCATCACGCCGCGTCGGGGAGCGACAGCGCCTGGCTCTGAGGGCTAGAACAAGTGGTATACAGGGGTATAGGCAATTCAAGTGGAGAGGCCCATCGATGACCGATCTTCGTGAGTCCACAATGTCGATCCGAGCGGACTACCCAGAACCGCTGTGGATCCAGGCAGTCAATCTCATCAATAGCGAGATCGCGAGTGGCGTTCTCAAGCCGGGCATGCGTCTTCCGCCGGAGCGCGAGCTCTGTCAACAACTCAACATCAGCCGGGTGACCCTCCGCAAGGCGCTCACCAGGCTCGTGGAGGACGGCGTGCTCAACGCCTCACATGGGCGCGGGTGGTATGTCGCCACGGGGGCCGTGAACAAGGAATGGCCGAACAGCCTCGAGTCGTTCACCGAAACCGCGGAACGCATGGGGTTGACCGCCTCATCCGAGGTCTTGCGTTCCGAGGTCGAGCCGGCGAGCCTCGACGAGGCGGAAGAGCTCTCGATCGCCCCCGGCACTCCGCTCTTTCACCTCGAGCGGGTTCGCCTGCTCAACAACGTGCCCATCGCCATCGACCTCACGCGGATCCCGGCCGAACTCGTTCCTGGTCTGGCCGAGGTCGACTTCGCCCAGGATTCGCTCTACGAGCGGCTCGCCGACGCCGGTCTCGAACTGCTGCGTGCGGATTCCACCATCGAAGCGCGTGAAGCGGACGAGCACGTGGCGAAGCATCTCGTGCTCGAGGCGGGTAAGCCGGTTCTGGTGATGAAGCAGCTCGTGATGGACAATACCGACAGACCGCTCTTCACGTCGACCATCCAGTACAGCGGCGAGCGCTACCGTCTGCGCACCTTCTTCTCCCGGTCGAACGCGCTGTCACGCACGAAGCGAGCCCGCTAGCTCGTCTGCGCGGAGGCGAGGCTCGCCAGCATAGTGTTGACGGCCGCGTCGTCGTCCCACGACCGAACCCAGTGCACGGACGTGTTCTCCTCGGTCAACTCGAGGTTCTCGGTTGAGACAACGACCTCGGGGTGCCCGAGATGGCGGTTGGGGTCGACGATCCACGGGGCAGACTTCGGATCGGGTGCCGCACGCACGAGGAATTGCGTGTACGGATGGACCGGGTTGAGGATCACCGCGTCGCTCGGCCCGCGCTCCACGACTCGGCCGCTGCGCATGACCACGATCTGCGAGGAGAAGTGCCGTGCCGTCGCGAGGTCGTGGGTGATATACAGCACCGCGAGATTGCGCTCTAGTTTTAGGTCGTTGAGCAACTGCAGGATCTCGAGGCGGATCGAGACGTCGAGCATCGACACCGGCTCATCCGCGATCAACACCTCCGGCCGGGGTGCGAGGGCGCGCGCGATGGCCACGCGTTGACGCTGACCACCGGAGAGCTCGTGCGGGTACTTGGCCAGGATCGTCTTAGCGGGAGACAGGTTCACCGACTCCATGAGCCGGAGCAGCTCCCGCTCCTCCTCCGCGGCACTGTGCACGATGCCGTGGATGCGCAACGGCCGGGTCAGCTGGTGGCGGATGGTGAGCGCGGGGTTGAGGGACGAGAACGGGTCCTGGAAGACCATTTGCACGCGCGAGCGGTACCGCTTGGTCGCTCGCCGCCCCTGCCCGATGGTCTCCCCATCGAGGGTGACGGTTCCGGATGTGGCGTCCACAAGCCGCACGAGCATCTTGGCGATCGTCGACTTGCCGCTTCCGCTCTCTCCGACCAGGGCGACGGTCTCGCCAGGACGCACGATGATTGACACGTCGTCGACGGCCTGCAGTCTGGCTGCACGCCAGCCAGATCCGCGTACACGGTAGTCCTTGCGCAGGTGCAGGGCCTCGAGGGTGGTCATCGCGATCCTCCTGCGACATAGCGGGTGCCGGTGAGCGGTAGGTCGCCACGCAGACTCGGAAACGAGTTCAGCAGATGTTGCGTGTAGTCGTGCTGTGGTGAGTTCTGCAGGGCGTGGGGTGTGCCCTGCTCGACCAGCCTGCCCGTGAGCATGATGCCGATGCGATCACTGATCTCGAGCAACAGGCCGAGGTCATGCGTGATGAAGAGCACCGCGAAACCGAACTCACCGCGCAGTCGGTTGATCTCCTCGAGGATGTTGCGCTGCACTACGACGTCGAGCGCCGTCGTCGGCTCATCCATCACGATGAGGCGTGGGCGCAGGGCTAGCGCCATCGCGATCATCACGCGCTGGCGCATTCCGCCGGACAGCTCGTGCGGGTAGCTCTTGAGCCGCTTGTCGTCGATACCCACCGTGCGCAGCAGCTCGGCGGCCCGCGCTGTGCGTTCTGCACGCGTCATCCGCGTGCCGTGGTCCTTGAAGACATCGGCGATCTGCGAACCGATCGTGTGCACGGGGTTGAGAGCGTTCATCGCCCCCTGGAAGACCATTGCGATCTCCTCCCAGCGGAAGGTACGCAGAGTTTCCCCGTCGAGTCGCAGGATGTCGATGCGCGAATCGTCGCTCGCCGTCCACTCGATGGATCCGCCAGTGATCGCGGCGGGTGGCTGCAGCAACCGGGTCACAGCGTAGGCGAGCGTCGACTTGCCGCAGCCGCTTTCGCCGGCGAGGCCATAGATCTCGCCAGGATCGATGTACAGCGAAACATCGTTTACGGCCGTGACGGGGGTGGCAACCTGGTATTGCACGGTGAGGTTGTTGATCGAAAGCAGCGGCTGGCTCATTTGCCCCCTCTCTTCGCCTTGGGTCGCAGAACAGCCAGTGTGCGCAGTCGCGGGTTGATCTGCTCGTCGATGCTGAAGTTGATGAGGCCGAGTGCCGCTCCGAGCACAGCGATGCAGAGTCCGGGCGGCACGAACCACCACCACGCGCCGAGTGAGATCGCCTGCGCGTTCTGGGCAAAGAACAGGATGCTTCCCCACGAGCGTCCGCCGGGAGCGCCGAGGCCGAGGAAGGAGAGGCCGGCCTCGGCGAGGATCGCCCCGAGGGCTCCGAAGACAAATTGGGAGGCGATGATCGGCATGAGGTTCGGCAGGATCTCACGCAGCATGATGCGCCAGGTCGACTCACTCGCCACCCGTGCCGCATCGACATAGTCACGGGAGCGCACCGAGAGGGTCTGTGCACGAAGCACCCGCGCGGCGCCAGCCCAACTCACAAGGGAGATGACGACGGCGATCACCAGGATGTCGCGCGACTGCACGTAGTCGGTGACGATGATGAGCAGCGGCAGGCCGGGGATCACGAGGAAGACGTTACTGAGCAGGGAGGATGCCTCATCCCACTTGCCACCGAGGAACGCGCCGCCGACCCCGAAGATCATCGAGAGCACCACGGTCAACGCCCCGGCGACGACCCCGATGATGACGGAGCCTGTGGTTCCGGCGATGACCTGGGTGAGCACGTCCTGTCCGATGTTGGTGGTGCCCAGCAGATGCTGCAGCGACGGCGCCTGGAGTCCGTCGGAGTTCGTCTGATTCGGGTTCGGGGCGAGCAGCGGGCCGAGAGCCGCGATGATGGCGAAGAGTGCACAGATCGCGATGCCGACCCAGAATTTCCACGAGCCGCGTCTGACGATGCGGCGGCCGCCGGTTTCGTCCGAGAGGTCTGGCTCCGACTTCGAGAGGTCGGGCTCGGCGAGTTCTTGTTGGGAGAAGGTCATGGTGTCCTAGTTGGCGAGTCGTGTACGCGGGTCGATGAAGCCGTAGACGATGTCGACCACGAGGTTGGCTCCGAGGACCGCGAGGGTGATCACGAGGAAGACGGCCTGCATGAGCGGGTAGTCGTTGTTCTGCACGGCCTGTAGCAGCGTGAAGCCGACGCCGGGGTAGGAGAAGACGGTCTCGGTCACAACCGAGCCGTTGACGATGAATCCGAGCGACATGGCGAAACCTGCGACGCTCGGCAGCAGCGCATTGCGCATCGCGTACGAGCCGAACACCCGGCGCTGGCGGAGGCCTTTCGCCCTGGCCGTGGTCACGTAGTCCTCGGCCATCGTTGAAACCATCATGTTGCGCGTGCTCAGCAGTTGGCCGGAGACGGAGGCGAGCACGATGGTGAAGGCAGGCAGCACGCCGTAGTAGATGGCGGAGCCGATGAACTCCGGGGTGAAAGCGGGCACGATGTTGAGGTCGTAGCCGCCGGCTACCGGGAACCAGTGGAGGGTCAGCCCGAAGATGTAGACCAGCACGAGGGCGAGCCAGAAATACGGGATCGCCGAGATGAAGGTCGAAACGGGGAGTAGACCGTCGGTCCAGCTGCCGCGCTTCCAGCCGAGCCACGAGCCGAACACCACCCCGATGATGTAGCTGATCACCGTGGAAAGCCCGACGAGCACCAGGGTCCAGGGGATCGCCTGCGCCACGACGTCGATTGCGGGTGTCGGATAGTTGCTCACTGAGAGGCCGAAATTGCCGGTGAACAGATTGCCGAGGTAGTGCACGTACTGCACGATCAGCGGGTCGTGCGAGAGCCCGAACTGCAGTTCGAGCGCGTGCCGCGCCTCCGGTGGCATCGGGCCGGAGCTCTGCGTCTTCGCGAGGATCACGTCGACGGGGTTTCCCTTGACGAGCCGCGGAAGCAGGAAGTTGAGGGTGATCGCAATCCAGGTCGCGATCAGGTAGAAGCCGAGCTTCCGAAGGTAATAGCGCATGTTATGTGGGGGTCCGCCCATTCGGCTGGATTGGTGGCCGGGCGCGAAGGCCCGACCACCAATCCTGCAGTATTACTTGACTGGCTTGAGATCCTTCGCGACGAACCCGATGTCCGAGGCGAGCCAGTTCGACGGGTTTGCCCACAGATTGTCGGTGGTCGGCATCCCAGTGAAGTACTGGTCACGATACGTTGAAACCGCGCCATTCTGGCTCAGCAGAATGTAGGGCTGGTTCTCCGCGAAATACGTGCCGAGCGCCTGATAGGTGGGCGTGAGTACCGCGTTGTCGTTCGTCGCGGTGAGCTTGCCGAGCATGGCGTCGACGTTCGGGTCGGAGAAGCGCACGAAGTTGGTGGACGCATCCTTTCCGACGGCCGCCGTCTTCGATGAGTCGAGGCTGTCGCTGAACTGCTGGAACGGGTTCGGCCCGGTCGGGATGCGGTCGTCGAGCAGGTCGAAGTCGCCCGTCTGGCGAGCCGTCGTGTATGCCCCGAGCGAGTCCTCCTGTGACGTGGCCTGGATGCCCAGCTTCGCGAAATCCTGCACCAGCAGCTGGTTTGCCGTGATCGTGTCGGTGTAACCCGTCACCGTGAGGATCTTGAAGACGATGGGCTGGCCATCTTTGCCGAGCAGGTGGCCCGACGAGTCCAGCTTGTAGCCGGCATCGGCCAGGGTCTTCTTCGCCTTGTCGAGGTTCGTCTCCATCGTCTTGCCCTTGTAAGCGGCAGGGATATAAGCGTCGTCGCGCGGGCTGAGCAGCATCGTCGGGTTGGCCGGGGTGTCCGTGCCACCGAAAGCCTGCTTGATGATGCTGTCGCGGTTGATGGAGAGGCTGAGAGCCTGCCGGAAGGCGAGATCGTTGAATGGCGCCTTCGTGAGGTTGGGCATCAGCACCTTCTGGTCGGCGGGGATGCTGGTGTACTTGTTGTATTTGCTCTTCTCGACGAAGGACTTCTGCACGTCCTGCAGCGCGATGCCAGCCCAGTCGAGCTGGCCGGCGTTGAGCGAGTTGAGTGCCGCCGCGTTACCGGTTGAGCTGACGACGCGAATGCCGGCGACCGACGGCTTGCCCGCCTGGTAATAGCTGGCGTTCTTGAGCATCGTGAACGACTGCGGCGTGAATTGACCGAATGTGAAGGCGCCGGTACCGATCGGCTTCGGGTTCGTGGACTTGCTCGGGTCCTTGATGTCCTTCCAGATGTGTTCCGGAACGATGAAGGTCAACCCAAGCAGGCGTGACTCGTTGGGGAAGTCGGACGCGGTCAGGTTGATGGTGACATGGGTGTCATCATCTGCCGTCGCGCTGGCCAGCTTCAGCCCATACAGGTTGAGCGCGTCGTTGCCTTTGATGAGGTTGTAGGTGTACGCGACGTCCGCCGCGGTGAACGGCTTGCCGTCCTGCCACTTCACGCCACTCTGCAGCGTGACCTTGTAGCTGAGACCATCGGGGCTCACGGTGAAGTCCTTGCCGAGCCATGGCTGCGGCTTCTCGTTCTTGGCCGAGTTGTAGTAGAAGAGCGGCTCGTAGATGGCCCCGAGAATGGCGCCGTTGTTGCCGTAGGCAACATCGCTGACAAAGGGGTTGAAGTTGTTGGCCAGGTTGCCGGGGTTGCCCGGGTAGACGGCCACCAGGCGAGAACTCGCGCCGCTCGAACTCGTACTGGACGACGAGCAACCGGTCACGGCGAGCGCGACCGCGGTGATGGCTGCAACGACGGCAGCCGCTCGCATTCTGTTTCTCAGTGTGAGTTGCACTTCACTATCTCCTCAGGATCTGACTTCTGACGGTGGTGAACGACGTACTGATGCTGTGTTCGACACCTTGGGGGAGCGTCGGCTGCCGCTACCGCAACTCTCGGCCTACTGAGTAGAGAGCGACGAGAAGGTGGGCGGCGGCGCAGACCTCGTGTCGGCCAGCATAGAGTGCTGTCCATAGAGGTAGCAAGAGGTATTTGTTTCTGACGCATTAAGTCTGAGCTTGTATACCAATGTGAACCATTCGTCTTTGCCAGGACCTCCGCATACGTTCAGCCGAACAGGATGACCGACTTCACGAAGTCGTCGGCCCGCGACTCCATGAGCTCGAAAGCCTCATCGACGCCATCCAATCCGAACCGGTGCGTGATGAGTGGGGCATAGCTGAATTGCCGGTTCGCGATGAGTTCGAGACCGTCCGCCATCGCCTTGATCGTGCGCTTGCGCACAGGCGAGAACCCGTTGACGATGGTGGCTCCCTTGTACCAGAGGTTCATGTCCATGGGTGCGGTGCCGCTGTGGTGGTAGCCGACGACGCATACGGTGCCGTAGTTGCGCACCAGCGCGGACGCCACCTCGAGCGCGCTCGTGATACCTGCCGCCTCGAGCACGACGTCCATCCGCTGCTCGCCCGATCCCACCTGATCGTTCGTGTACTTGGCGGGGAGATCGTCCGGATGAAATGCTTCGTCCGCCCCGAGTTCGATGGCGCGTCTGCGCGCGGCCGGGTTGGGGTCGACCGCCACGATCAGGCTCGGGATGCGGTGCCGAGCCAATTGCAGCAGGCCGAGCCCCATAAAACCGAGGCCCACGATCGCGACCCGGTCGCCGAAGCCGAGGGGAGTGCGGGAGATCGCCTCCTCGAGATCCGCGAGCGGCTCGCCGATGACATGCTCGAGGGGGAGTCCGGCTGGCACGGGGAGGATCGAGTCGGCATCCATGAGGGTCTTCGTGGCGAAGCCGTTGCCACCGAGGCCGGTCACCACGTCGCCGAGGTGCCAGGCGGAGGTGTCCGACCCGAGCGCGCTCACCCTGCCAACCGTTTCGTGACCCAGTCGGATCGGGCTCTCCGGAGTGGCGAGTTCGCGCCACGGCTTGCGGTCCGAGGTGCAGACCCCGCTCGCGAGCACGTCGATGACGACCTCGTCCGCACCGGGCACCGGGTCATCCATCTCGACGATTTCCGAACGGCGGGGGGCTACGACCTGGCTGACGAGCACGATGGTTCCTTCACATTTGAGGCAGTGCAATCGCTTGCCAGTGTAGTCAATTGGTCGGTATGTGGTACGGCCTGGCTTCTGTTCGATTCTGCCTGAATATCCCCCTTGAAGGCCGTTTCGCTTGTGTTACAAGCACATTGCGGTCTGAAATACTCTGTGAATGTAGGCCCGGGTGTGTGATTGAATCGCTTTCGTCTTAGACTGGCACACAGTGGCATGCATTTGGCTTGTCGGATGTGCCTCAAGGGAGAAGCATTGTGAGTGACTACACAGCGGCCGTTATCGCGGCTGGATCGCAAGGTCGAGTTCACGCGGCCGCCTACCGCAGCAACGACATCGAGCTCGTGGCGGTCGCGGATCCGGACCTGAAACTGGCCGAGGAACTGGCAGCCGACCTGCAGATCCCGCGAGCCTTCGGGGGATACGAAGAGCTGCTGGGGCTGACCCACCCCGACTTCGTGAGCGTGTGCACGCCTCCGCGCTTCCACCTCGACGTGATCCGCGCCGCCGTCGCGGCCGGGGTCAAGGCCATTCACTGCGAGAAGCCGATTGCGACCTCGTTCGGCGACGTTCTGCTGGTGCAGAGCCTGGCCGAGGAGGCGGGCGTGCAGCTGACCTTCAACCTTCAGCGACGTTTCGAGCCCGTGCATCGCTTCGCGCGCGACCAGATCGCGGCGGGAACGATCGGCGATGTCGTCAGCATCGAGGGCTTCTGTCCCAACCTTCCGGATTGGGGTACTCATATCATCGACCTCATCCTGTTCTACCTGAACGATGCACCGCCCGCCTGGGTGATGGGCCAGGTGGATGTCGCGACCAACCGTTACGTCTACGGCCAGTTCGCCGAGACCTCGTCTCTCACGCAGATCTCGTGGCCGAGCGGGATCTATGCCACGGTGTACACCGGTCGGGAGCCGCAGACTCCGGTGCTCAACCTCGCCAACAACACCGGTCTCATCGTGCATGGCACGGCGGGTCGTATCGAGTCGCGCGGTTCGCGATGTCTCGTGCAGCGCTTCGGCGAGCCGGATATCGAATTCGCCACCCCGTTCAGCACCGACGCGGAGAGCTGGGACCGTGGCGTCGATCCGGCGATCGTCGCCTGCACTGCCGAGGCCATCGGAGACGCGCTCTCTGCGCTGAAGAACGGCACGGAACCGGCATTGAGCGCTCGACACGGCGTCGCGGGCGCCGAGATCATCTTTGCGACGTACGAGAGCAGTCGTTCCCGCGCGCGAATCGCGCTTCCCCTCGAGAGCCGGGACAACGCGCTGCTCGACGGACTCGAGAATGGTTTCTGGTCTCCCGTCGGTGAGCAGAGATCCACCTACTGATGCTGCCGGATACCCTGAACGCCACCGTGCTGATCGCGGGCGACGATGTCTACGAGGACCTCCTCGGTGCATCGATGGAGCTCGTGGAGATCGCCTCGGGGGCGGGGATGGCCACCAGGGCCCGCGTGGGTCTTGGGAGCTTCGCCGAGCTGGCTCGGTCTGGCGAAACCCCCGACCTCCTGCTCCTGTATACGGCGATGGGGGAGTGCACTTCCGCACAGCAACAGGCGCTGTCGGATGCCGTGGCCGGTGGGATGGGAATCCTCGCCATCCATACCGCGGTGGTGTTCCCGACCGATGGCGACTCCGTCGCTCCGACGCACCATACGCTGTTCGAGCTGCTCGGCAGTCGGTACTCCTCACACGGACCGCAGCCGCACGAGAGCCGATTCACCGTGATGCTCGACCGCCAGCATCCGATCACCGCTGGGCTCGCGGATTTCGAGGTCGGCCACGAGCACTATCGGCTCGAACTGGCCATGTCTGAACCGACGGTGCTTGCCTGGCGCGAGACGGCGGAGGGACGCGAGCCATTGCTCTACGTGAGCGAGCGCGGAGCCGGCCGAGTCTGCTACCTGCAACTCGGCCACGACATGAGGGTCTGGCAGGAGCCGACAGTCAGGGCGCTGATCACTCGGGCGATCGAGTGGACGCGGCGCGGAGGAACAGAACGATGACCAGTTCACGGGAGTGCGAGGCATGAGGCGAATAGTCAGGAGGGGTATCTTCTACCTGATCACGGTCTGGGCCGCGATCAGCATCAACTTCCTCCTTCCCCGGATCATGCCGGGCTCACCGGTCACGGCTCTCATCGCGAAGTTCCGCGGCAAGCTGAGCCCGGAGGCGATCGCCGCCATCAAGGTGCTCTTCGGGCAGCCGGACAAGTCACTCTGGGCGCAGTACCTCGATTACTGGAGGAATATCTTCACCGGTAATTTCGGCATCTCATACGCCTATTACCCCACGCCGGTGAGCTCGATCATCGGCGACAGCATCGTGTGGACTCTTGTCCTGATCACCATCTGCACGATCCTCGGATTCTTCATCGGCACGGCGCTTGGCATGATCGTCGGCTGGAAGCGCGGAACCTGGCTCGACTCGCTCGTGCCGATCACGACCTTCATCTCCTCGATTCCGTACTTCTGGTTCGCGATCATCATCGTGCTGATCTTCGCCATCACGCTCAAGTGGTTCCCGCTCTCCGGCGGCTATTCGATCGACGAGACGATCGGATTCAACTGGGGCTTCATCGCCAGCGCGATCCAGTACGCGATACTGCCGGCGCTCACGATCGTGATCGCCTCGATCGGCGGCTGGCTGCTCGGCATGCGCAACATGATGATCACCACGCTCAGCGAAGACTACGTGCGTCTCGCCGAGGCGAAGGGGCTCTCCAAGCGCCGCATCATGTTCACCTATGCCGCCCGCAACGCGGTGCTGCCGTCATTCTCCAGCTTCGCGATGTCTCTCGGCTTCGTGGTGAGCGGGTCGATCGTGACGGAGGTCGTCTTCAACTACCCGGGCATCGGATCCGTTCTGTTCCGGGCGGCCTCCGCGCAGGATTATCCGCTGATGCAGGGCATCTTCCTCGCGATCACCGTCACGGTGCTCGTCGCGAACCTTCTGGCCGACATCGCCTACGTCTTCCTCGATCCCCGCACACGGCAGGAAAGCTGAATGTCAATAAACGCCGCTTTGGAAATGGATACCCTCGAATCGGCCGGGGCGGACGCTCCTGTCCGCAGGCGCGGTTGGCTTCGCGGCTTCCGCTCGCCGAAGATCGTCATCGGCATCGCGATCGTGGTGTTCTTTGTGCTCGTCGCCACCATCGGCCCGTTCTTCTCGCCGTTCGACCCGACGGCCGTGAGCTATGACGCTCTGCAGCCACCGTCGTGGACGCACATCTTCGGCACGACCCAGACGGGCCAGGATGTCTTCTCGCAGATGCTGTTCGGCGCTCGGATCTCGATGCTCGTCGGAGTCGCAACCGCACTCATCGCGACCATCCTCTCCATCATCGTCGGTCTGACCGCGGGTTACGTAGGTGGCGTGGCCGATGAGATCCTCTCCCTTCTCGCCAATGTCTTCCTCGTGATTCCCGGCCTGCCGCTCATGGTCATCCTGGCGGCGTACCTCCCGAAGTCGGGTTCGCTCGGGATCATCCTGGTGATCTCGATCACGAGCTGGGCCTGGGGGGCCAGGGTGCTGCGGGCTCAGACTCTCTCGCTCCGCAAGCGCGACTTCGTCGAAGCCGCCCGCGCCACGGGCGAGAGCACCGCCAAGATCATCGTCCGTGACATCCTGCCGAACCAGCTCGCGATCATCGCGGCATCCTTCCTCAGCACCGTCACCGGCGCCATCCTGACCCAGGCGAGCCTGGCGTTCCTCGGCCTCACCGACGTCACGGAATGGTCGTGGGGCACCATTCTCTACTGGGCACAGGCGTCGAGCGCCCTGCTCGTGGGAGCCTGGTGGTGGTTCGTGCCGGCCGGCCTCGCGATCGCGCTGCTCGGAACGGGCCTCTCGCTCGTCAACTTCGGCATCGACGAGTTCATCAACCCGCGGCTGCGCTCGGTCGGCCTTGGCACGCGCCGGGGCCACAAGAAGGTGATCAAGCGTCCCAAGCGCGGTTCGCTCACCGAGTCGGTGCAGCGCGTGAACGCCACGGCCAACGCGATCTCGCCCGCACCGGAGGTGATCCTCGAGCTCAAGAACCTGCGCGTCGAATACGTGGGCGAGTCAAGTCGCACGGTCGCGGTCAACGACGTCTCCCTCACCCTGCGTCGCGGCGAGGTGCTCGGCATCGCGGGCGAATCCGGTTCCGGAAAGTCGACCCTGGCCTATGCGATCACGCGGCTGCACAAACCGCCGGCAGAGATCAGCGCTGGCGAGATGATCTACACACGCCGGGACGGCTCGACCGTCGACATCCTCTCCCTCTCGGAGGAGGAACTGCGCAAGTTCCGCTGGGAGGAACTGTCGATCGTGTTCCAGTCGGCGATGAACGCGCTCAACCCGGTCCTCACGATCGGCAGCCAGATCGACGACGTGCTCCGTGCGCACAAGCCAGGCATGTCAGGGCTCCAGCGGCGCGACAAGATCATCGAACTTCTCGCGCTCGTGGGCATCCAGCGGGACCGCATCGGCGCCTACCCGCACGAACTCTCCGGCGGGATGCGGCAGCGGGCGATGATCGCGATCGGACTCGCGCTCGATCCGGAGATCATCGTGATGGACGAGCCGACCACCGCGCTCGACGTCGTC
>JAODMH010000015.1 GCA_025465035.1 Microbacteriaceae bacterium
TGGATGCGTTTCATTTCGCAGCACCCTTCGTTCTGCCCAGTCACTGAGCCATCGCAGAACTTCTGCGATGTGTTTACGATATATCGTTAAGAGCGAAGATGCAAGTGCTGCCGTGTTGGGTCCCGCAGTTCGGGAATGACGAGGTCCGGGTCTCCCGCTTCGCCACCCGCCCGCTCGACCTCTCCTTCACAGTCTCTTGCCGGATTTCTTATGCACGGATTCTCTAGGATTATTCAGATATACCTTCTAATCTGAGAAGCTATATGCATGCAAATTCTCGTAGACGCGTTCACCGATTTTCTCGGTGCGGCCCTGTCTGCAGCCAACGAGATTCCGGCCGACCCCGCGACCATCGGGGCGCTCGAGCACGATGAGTTGCTGAGCTCTCTCCGAACCATTGCAGAGGTCCGACGCGTGCTTGACGCTCGCGCGTCCCTCGTCGCCGGTGAGATCAATCATCGCTCCCGTCGCGAACTCGGTTATGAAGGGCTTGCTCAACGGACCGGGTTCCGCACGCCGGAAGCACTCATCCAGCACGAAACGGGCTCGACCGCTCGAGATGCCTCGACACTTGTCCGGGTGGACGCGATCGTGCACGAGGCGTTGGCAGAGCCTTCCGCCGAGGCCTGGCTCACCGAGGTAGGCATCGCGGTCAACGACGCTGCGCTCTCGATCGAGGCGCCGAGCGCGATATCGTCCGGTATCGGCGGCCCTTCCGCAGCTAGCGGCATAACCCCCGGTGACCTTGCGCAGGCCGCGAATACGCTCCTGACCGAGGCGTCCGAACTCAACGCCGACCGACTCTTCGCCCGCGCACGTGATCTGCGCGACGAGTTGGATGCCGGGGGCATCGCCGACCGCGAACGAGCCGTGCACGAAGGGCGCTCGCTACGACGCGTGCGCGGGCCGAACGGACTCAGTCGGTACATCCTCGATCCCGACCTGGAGTCGGCCGCATTCTGGGACGACGTCTATGACAAGCTCACTTCGCCTCGACGAGGGGGTGCCCGATTCGTCGACGAAGCGGACAAGAGGTGGGCGGGCGAGATCGCTGCCGATACTCGCAGCACAGAGCAGTACATGCACGACTCGATCACTCAGCTCCTGCGCATCGCCGTGCACGCCAACTCGACGGAGAGTCATCGCATCGTCGGATCGCGTACACCCGCCGTGCGAGTGCTGGTCAGCGCAGACATGCTTGCCGGTCGCGCCGGCCACGGACGCATCGAGGGATCAGACGTCCCGATCTCGATCGAAACCATCGAACGCATCGCCTGTACGTCCGGCACGATCGCGATCGCCTTCGATAAGAACGGCCAGGCCATCAACCTCGGGCGGGAACAGCGCCTCTACAGCGGTCAGCAGCGAATCGCCCTCGCCGCCAGAGACGGCGGATGCCGTTGGACCGATTGCGACAGGCCGCCAAGTTGGGCAGAGGCGCACCACGTCAAACACTGGCAGCGGGATCGCGGCAGCACCGATCTCGCCGACGGAATCCTTCTCTGTCGACATCACCACATGCTGCTCCACAACAATCACTGGGGAATCGAACGGCGAGGTGCCGAATACTGGCTGATCCCGCCGGTGGAGGTCGATCCGCGACAGACGCCGCGGCTCATGCCGTCGAAGAGCGCGGCTCTCCGCGACCTGCTATGCAGAAGAGTGACGAGTTGAGTACATCGAGCACCGCCAGGCAGTGGCCCCGCGCAGCACCCGCGCGGATATGTCGGCGCACGAGACGACTACGCGCGCACCGAACCGACCGTCAGCCAGCGCGCACCACGAACCCGCAATCCGAGAGTGAGCGCGCGGGCGCCGATGTAGCCGAGTCCGAACGCCACCCACAGCCCGAGCAGGCTGCTCGACGCCGAGGCCAGCCACAGCAACGGCAGGTAGATCACGACATTGACGATGCCGGACAGGGCAAGATAACGTCCGTCGCCCGCACCGATCAGCACCCCGTCGAGCACGAAGACGAACCCAGCCAGCGGAACACCGACGGCCATCAGCAGTGTGACCGGCACCAGCTCATGGCGAACGGTCGCATCATTCGTGAACGTGAAACCGATCAGCGGCGACAGTGCAGCGATGGCAGCGCCCAAGCCGATGCCGGCGACCACGCCGAACAGAATCAGTCGACGCGCGATCGCTCGCACACGACCGGGCTGGCTGGCGCCGAGTCCGTGGCCCACCATCGCCTGCCCGGTGATCGCGAGCGCATCGAGCACGAATGCCAACAGCGAGAACACGGCGAGTGCCACCTGGAGGGTCGCGAGCTCGGCGACCCCGAGAATGCTCCCGGCGAAGACCGTCGCGAGCATGGCCAGTCGCAGGGATACCGTGCGCAACAGCAACCAGCCGCCGGATGCCGCGGCCAATGTCACCCCGGCGAGCCCCGGCCGCACGGCAGCATGCGCCGCTCGCGCTGCCCGAAACACTGACACCGCGAAGAGGATGGCCATCCCCCACTGCGCGATCACCGTACCGGTCGCCGACCCCGCGATGCCCCAGCCGAAGCCGTAGATGAACACAGCATTGAGCGCGGCATTCACGGCGAACCCGACGCCGACGATGAGCAGTGGGGTGCGAGTGTCCTGCAGCCCGCGCATGAGCCCGGTGGCGGCGAGCACCAGCAGCATCGCGGGCAGGCCCCAGACCGAGATGGTGAGGTAGCTGATCGCAGATGCCGTGACCTCCGTACCAGCTCCGAAGAGCCGCACGGCACTCGGCCCCGCAAGCAAACCCACCGCAAACAACAGCACGCCGACGGAGAGCGCCAGCCACATGCCATCGATTCCGGCTCGGATGGCACCGCGGCGATCGCCTGCACCCAGCAAGCGCGCGACGGCCGGCGTCGTCGCGTAGGCGAGAAACACGAGGATGCCGACGGCCGTCTGCAGAATCACGCTCGCGATGCCGAGCCCGGCCAACGGAGCCGCGCCGAGGTGCCCGACGAGGGCGGTGTCGACGAGCAGGAACAGCGGTTCGGCGACGAGGGCAGCGAGGGTCGGGCCCGCCAGCCGCAAAATCTGACGGTCGAGAGGATTTCGGTGGGCCACCGGCTCAGGTTAGCTGCCACCGCCGGCCGAGGCGGCAACCCAGCTCGCAGCTAGCCGAAAAACTCGATCAGCAGGGGCGCGAGAACTGTCTGGTCGACCCCGTGGTCCTGGCCCTCCACCGTCAGCCGCCTGGCCCCGGGAATGGCGGCGACGATGGACGCCGCCGCGCGACCTGCCCAAGCCGCGCTCGTGCCGCCATCCATGATCAGGGTGGGCACTGCGATCCCCGCGAGCCGTTCGGCGGGCACCTCACCGTCGCCGGTGAGCGCGAGATCATAGGGGAGGGTGTGAGCCATCGCGACCATGCCCGGCCAGAACGCCGCCTGCTTCACCCACTGGATACTGTTCTCGTCCATGCCGGTCAGCCGCAGGAAACCCTCCGCGGCGCGCGCGCGTTCACCGGCATCGATGGCCGCCTGAACCCCACCGTCGCTCAACGGAGTCGGATCGTCCGGGTCGGCGGTGTAGGGCGGTTCGTACGCCGCCAGCTTGGTGATCGCCGAACCGCTCGATGCCGCCTCGAGCGCCAGTATCGCGCCGGAGGAGTGCCCGTAGACGTACGCGGAGCCGCCCGCCGCGGAGATGACGGCGTCGAGATCCTCGATCTCCCGCTCGACCGAGTATGGCTGAGTATCCCCGCTGTCGCCTCGCCCGCGTCGATCAGGCACGTAGACCGCATAGTAGGGCGCCAGCAGATCCTTGAGCACATCCGCCGAATGGCGGTGGTTGAAGGCGCCGCCCAGGATGATCAGCGGCTGTCCAACGCCAGCCCTCTCGTAGGCGATCGTCGTGCCATCGGCGGACTGTGCGGTCTCGGTCATGGCTGCTCCCCCTTCACACGGTGTAACCCACCTGGTGTAACCGAAACTACTCCTGCAGGGTCGATGGTCGGTTTCAGCACGGGATGCCAGTCCGCTCCGGTGGTCACCTATACCGAGATCATGCGGGTGGACGTGGTCTGAGCGCCCTGCCTTTCGGGGATCACCCATCGTCATGGCTTAGGGTGATCCGAACCGTTGTTAGCTCGTTGGGATTTGTGTTTATGGCAGGACGGCACGGCCGCACCGTCGCGAAGTCGCGGCGGTCGGGACGACCCATCCGAAAACTGTTCGCCTCAGCCGGAGCGATGATGGTCGCGGTCGCCCTTGCCGCCACTGTCGCGATACCGGCGACATCGGCGTCCGGGAACATCGCGCAGGGCTACGCCCGACAGGCTCATCTACAGGGGCTCGTCGTGAGTGCCGGCGTCGCAGGCTCGCCGGTCGTGAGAGACAGTTCCACGGTGGTGCGCGTCTATCGTCAGGGCGGCCCGCGGATTGCCAGCACCGGCGGCTGGACCGCCCCAATAGACCGGCCCATCAATTCGCCCTGGGGACCTCGCCCCGTCATCTGCACCGGCGGAGTCGGATGCGACAGCGGATTCCACCGCGGTGACGACTTCGCCGCCAGTTGCGGCACCCCCTTCTACGCTGTCACAGCCGGGATGGTCACCGCCATCACGCGCGGCGGGCTGGCCGGGGACCAGATCGTGATCTCACACGCGGGAGGCGTTTCCACCGCGTACTCGCACATGTTCGACAGCGGGATCCTCGTCTCAGTCGGACAGACCGTCTCCGCCGGACAGAACATCGGCCTGGTGGGTTCCTCAGGTGACAGCACCGGCTGCCACCTCTACTTCGAATACCGCATCGGTGGCCTTCCCGTCGATCCCGTGCCTGCCATGGCATCGCATGGGGTCGCGCTTCGCCTCGGGGGGCGTTGAGACCCCCATCCCGCCTCATCCCTCGGACTGGACCTGCCTCAGCCCGGCCACCTTGAGTGAGAGATACCGCTGCTCGGCCACGCTCGCCGTTCCGTGGATGGCTCTCTCATAGCTGTGCCGAGCGCCGACGCGATCACCGGCGAGTTCGAGCAGATGACCTCGGACGACGTCGAGGCGATGGGTCTGCGTCATCCGCGCGTCATCGGCGATGGTGCCAAGCACCGCAAGACCCGCCTTGGGGCCGTGAACCATCGCGACGGCGACCGCGCGATTGAGCGTGACCACCGGACTAGGCGAAACCCGCTCGAGTACCGAATACAGGGCGAGAATCTGTGGCCAATCTGTCGCTTCGGCCGTCGCTGCCTCGTCGTGGACCGCGGCGATCGCCGCCTGCAGCTGATATGGCCCGGCGGGACCGCTGCCGAGGGTTCGGGTGACGAGGGCGATCCCCTCGCGCACAAAATGCGCATTCCAGAGCGTTCGATCCTGCTCGGCGAGCGGCACGAGCATCCCGCCAGAAGACTCGCGTGCGGGGCGGCGAGCATCCGTCAGAAGCATCAGGGCGAGCAGGCCAGCCACCTCGCCGTCCTTCGGGAGGAGTGCGTGCAGCATCCGGGTCAACCGGATCGCTTCTGCCGTGAGGTCGGTCCCGAGGCCCGACGACCGGGATCCCGGCGTATAGCCCTCGTTGAAGACCAGATAGAGCACCTGCAAGACGACGGCCAGGCGTTCCCCGCGCTCAGCGTCCGGCGGCAGTTCGAAGTGGAGACCCGATGCCCTGATCTGCTGCTTCGCCCGCGTGATGCGCTGCACCATCGTGCGTTCTGGCACGAGAAAGGCGTTTGCGATCTCTGCGGCCGTGAGCCCGCCGACCGCCCGAAGCGTCAAGGCGAGCTGGGACGCAACGGACAGCGACGGATGGCAGCACAGGAAGAGGACGGTGAGCGAATCGTCGTGGTCAGTGCCGGCTGCGAGATCTAGTGCAGCCAGTGCAGCCAGGTCCAGCGCCGCGACCTTTTCCTCTCGCCTGCGACGCGAGTTCTCGTTGCGCCACTCATCGATGAGTCGCCGGCTCGCGACATTCACCAACCAGGCACGCGGGTGATCGGGGATGCCGCCATCCCGCCACTGTGCCGTCGCCGCGATGAGCGCCTCCTGCACCGCGTCTTCCGCCGCGTGGAACTGCCCGTACTTGCGGGCGACGATGCCGAGGGCCTGCGGCGCGAGTTCGCGCAGCAGGCCCTCAACCCTCGGCTCGCCGGTCACACTTCCGGCGGGCCGGCAGGCACGGGGCGCAGCTCGACGACTCCGGAGTAGACAGCGATCTGTCCACAGATCTCGATCGCGCGTTCTTCGCTGGCGACATCGACGATCCAGAAGCCGATCAGCGATTCCTTCGCCTCAGCGAACGGGCCGTCAGTTGCGACGGGCTGACCATTCTCGAGGCGGATGATCTTCGCCATGCTTCCGTCGGAGAGTCCCTCGTTGTAGACGAGTTCGCCGTTCTCGGTGAGTGTTGAATCGAGTTGCCGCATGAAGCCGATCATCTCGGTGATCCACTCCGGCGACTGTACCTCGGTCATCGTCGACGCGCTACCAAACATTGCAATCATGTACTTCATCGTTGACTCCTTTTTCGGATGCCCCGAATGGGCATCCACAGATATGGGTCGAAGCCGAGAGTTCCGTTGTCGACATGGTGCAGCATATTGGTGGGCCCTCTTTTTTGCGACCATTCGCGGCCATTCGCGGCAATCGGGGACCATCCGCGGCAATCCGCGGCAATCCGCGGCAATCCGCGGCTATCTACGGCAATCCGCGGCTATCTACGGCTTTCCCCCGGCGAGCGCCCGGATGAGCGACTCAGCCGGGATGGAAAGCCGTGATGACCGCGGCGATGTCGTCCCTCCCGTGGCCCAGGTCGACGGCGGCCCCGAAGGTCTCGTGCAATGTGGCTAGAAGGGCTGGGGACATCGGTGTCGACTCCACTGCCGCGAGCATGAGCCCGAGATCCTTGACCAGACCGTCGACTTCGAAGGACGGCGTGAAGTCGGATTCGATCATCATGCCGCCCTTCAGCTGGGCATAGGGGGTATTCGAGGCGCTTCCGTCGATCGTCGCCAGGAAGAGCCGCGGGTCGACGCCGAGGGTGCTGCAGAGCGCGAGCGACTGAGCGGCTCCGGCCGTGATCGATGCCACCCACGCGTTGCACGCCAGCTTGAGGCCGCTGGCAGCACCGAGGGACTCCCCCACGTTCACCGTCTTGGAACCGATGGCGTCGGACACCGGCACAAGCCGTTCGAGCAGTGCGGGGGCACCAGAGACCAGGACCGCGAGCGTCCCGTCTTCCGCTGGTTTCCTGGTGCCGACCACCGGTGCGTCGACGATGTCCCTGTCGTGTTCTGCGGCAAGGTCGGCGAGTCGGCGGATGCCGGCGGGCCCGACAGTCGCGCACTGCATCCAGATCGCCGTATCCGGCATCGCGGGCAGGAACTGTTCGGCTACCTCACGCACCGCGGACTCATCGAATGGCATCGTGAGAACGACATCTGCGTCCCGAACGGCCGTCGAGCTCGACTCGTCGACCCGGGCTCCATCCGCGGCGAGCGACTGTGCCCTGTCGATGTGGCGATTCCACGCCGTGACGTCGATCCCGGCCCTGAGCAGGCTGCGAGCGATGCCGGCACCCATGATGCCGGTTCCGAGTACTGCTACGCGCATGGTGTCCTCCCGATGGCTCGTGTTTATCCGGATAGTACGCGCGAGTTCGGCGATGTGCACGGCCCGCCTGAGATCGCCCGCGACCCGTCTGTGACCCGTTCTTTGTCATCCGTCCCCTCAATCCGTCCTCTAAAATCGGGATGTCGAAAGGTACCAATGACTGACGGTCGAAGCATCGCCGCTGGCAGCCTCGTCGGCGGCCGGTACCGCGTCGACGCACTCGTCGGACGTGGCGGCATGGCATCCGTCTATCGCGCCAGAGATGAATCTCTCGGGCGACTGGTGGCGTTGAAGATCATCGACTCCGGTCCAACGGACGCGGAGGCGCTCACGCGCCAGCGCAACGAGATCGAGCTTCTCGCCTCCCTGAATCATCACGCGCTCGTCACGCTCTTCGATGCGAGCGTCGACCAGGCCGAGGGTATGGATCGCACCTTTCTGGTGATGGAACTCGTCGAAGGCTCCGATTTGGCGGCCCGCATCGGCCAGGGGCCGATCGGCGAGCACGACATCGCCGCCATGACGACCGATTTGGCGGATGCCCTGTATGCCATCCACGTCCGGGGAGTGGTTCACCGTGACATCAAACCAGCGAACGTGCTCCTCAGCGACTCCCACCTGCCGTCGCAGGAATTCACGGCGAAGCTCGCCGATCTGGGCATCGCGCACCTGATCGACTCCACCCGGATCACGTCGACCGGCACCGTCGTCGGCACCGCCGCCTACGTCAGTCCGGAGCAGGCACTTGGCAAGCCGGCGACGCCGGCCTCCGACGTGTATTCTCTCGGGCTGGTGCTGCTCGAAGCGCATACGCGGGTGCGCGCTTTCCCCGGCACCCTGGCCGAGACGCTGTCGGCCCGGCTCGCCCGCCAACCCGAGGTTCCCGGCGAGCTCGGTGACGAGTGGAAGTCCCTGCTCACGGCCATGACCGCGCGGCAGCCCGAGTCACGACCGACCGCGCTCGAAGTGGCGGTGGCGGCCCGAGCGCTTCCGGAGACCCCCGACCTTGCGCCCGCCGGCGACGGCGACGTTACCACTGTGCTTACGCGTGTGCTTCCGCGCGAGGGCGACGAGCCGACCCGCGTTTTTCCCAGTGCCGGCGGCGAACCGACACAGGTGCTGTCCAACGCCGAGGAATCTACGTTGGCGCTCTCCACCGCCGACGAAGCGACACGAGCGATGACTGCCCCCGCCACCGCGCGGATGCCAGCCGACGAGAACCGTGCCCGCATCCGCCCGCGGCGATGGATGCTGGTGGCCGCCGCGGTGCTCGTCGTCGCGATCGCTGTCACGATACTGGTGATCACTCTGGCGTCTCCACAGGGAACAACGAATGCGCCAACCCTGCCCAGCGTTTCTGGGCAGCTCGGGACCCATCTGAAGCAGCTCATGCAGAATGTCACGCGATGAACCTTCGACTGTTCGGTGTCATTCTCGCGGCGACGGCGACCGTTGGCCTGCTGGGTGGTTGCGCCGGATCACCCACAGACCTGAGCGATGCGGCCGCGACCAGCATGCAATCGGATGTCAGGAAGGTCGCGGATGCCGCCGCCTCCGGTAACTACGCGTCCGCCGCCACTCAGCTCGATGCCCTGCAGAATCGTCTCACCGCGGCGACGGCGTCCAATGAGGTCAGCGCATCACGCGCGCTGCAAATCCAGGCGTCGATCAACCTCGTCAAGGCGGACCTGGCTGCTCTGACTGCGCCGCGCAGCCCATCGCCATCTCCCACGCCCTCTCCGACCGCCCCCGGCAAAGACAAGGGGCACAAACCGGGCAATGGAGACAAATCAGGCGGTGGAAACAACGACTAGCGGAGCTACTGCTGGGCGCGCTCCAGCACCAGCTCCCGCACGCGCGCGGCGTCGGCTGTTCCCCGCATCGCCTTCATGACCGCACCGATGACCGCGCCGGCAGCCTGCACCTTGCCGTCGCGAATCTTCTCAAGCACGTCCGGCTGAGCGGCCAGTGCTTCGTCGATCGCGGCGATGAGCGGGCCGTCGTCAGACACCACTTTGAGACCGCGACTCTCGATCACCGAGGCAGGTGATCCCTCACCGGCAATGACACCCTCGAGCACCTGCCGGGCCAGACGGTCGGTCAGTTCACCGCTCTCGACAAGCGCGATCAGCTCGCTGACCTGCACCGGCGAAACGAGAGTCGCGGCATCCACCTGGGCCGCATTGGCGAGGCGGGCGATCTCACCCGTCCACCATTTGCGCGCCTGAGCCGCGGAGGCACCGGCGGCCGTCGTCTCCTCTATTTCGACGAGCAGTCCGGAATTCTGCACATCCTGGAACTCCAGGTCGGTGAAGCCCCACGCCTCCTTCAGGCGACGGCGACGGATCGCGGGTGCCTCGGGCAACGCGGCACGAAGCTGTTCGATGAGCTCGACGCTCGGCTCGACCGGCAGCAGGTCGGGCTCAGGGAAGTAGCGGTAGTCGTCGGCGTCACTCTTCGGACGACCCGCGGATGTCACGCCGGTGTCTTCGTGCCAGTGGCGGGTCTCCTGGGTGATCGTGCCGCCCTTGGCGAGGATCGCCGCCTGCCGCTGGATCTCGTAGCGGATCGCTCGCTCGACCGCGCGGAACGAGTTCACGTTCTTCGTCTCGGTGCGGGTGCCGAGTTT
>JAODMH010000026.1 GCA_025465035.1 Microbacteriaceae bacterium
AACTGGAGACGAGTTTCTGGCGTAAGGCTACACACGCGATTCGGTGGAGGGCGAATCTTCCGTGCGGCGTTCGGTCCGCCGCCTAATTGGGCCCGGCATCCTCGGTCGACCGGCGCAAGACGGAACTTTTTTAGTACTAGCTGCGGCCGATTGAATTCGGTCATAGCCCTATTCTGCGGAAGCGTCGGCCGGCCAGCTGGCGTCGTGTGCGGGCCGGATGCGCGGTCGGTCACCCTGACGCGGAAACCACCGAAAGCGGACGACCTACCAGTCGATGGTGCGGGTCTTGCCGACGAGGCAGTTACCGTTCGCGAGCGCGACCTCGACCGCGCTGCTGTATCCCCCACCGCCGTGCTGGCCGAGCAGACAGTTGTCACCCAGCTTCACCGAGAACAGAATCGAATCGACGCTGCCGTTGATTGATGTCTTGTCGGGCGTGACCTGCATCGAGGCCTTGTCGAAGCCCGCACTCACCAGGTTGTCGACGATCGCGCGCCCATTGGCTGAACCGTTCGAGGTGAAGAGCCTGGTGTTGACGAAATCGAAGTAGCCCCTGTTGTCCTGCGCCGATCCCCCCGGCGTAAAGGTCGGATCCACGGTAGGGGTCGGCGTTGGCGAGGGCGTTGAGACACTCGGCCCGGTCGGCCTCGGTGCGGCGGACGATTGCACGCAGCCGGCCAGTGCGGTTACGGCGACGAGAGCGAAGATCGCGACGATTACGAGGCGAGACCTGCCCATCGGGGAACCCTTTCGTCGGCCGCGACAGCGGTCGGTCGCAAAGAGTCTACGGCGACGGGCAGGGCCGAATTCCTGTGCGGGCTAGAACGGCACGGCCACGCTCTCCGCGGCCGCGGTGTCCACAAGCACGTCAGGCCTGTCATCCGGCTGGGCGGATTCCGCCGCGACGGCCGGCTCGTCCGACGGCGCCCCCTGGACCGCCGCCGGATCGACGATGGCCGCCGAGATGCTGCGGACGAAGGTGGAGGTGCCCCAGCTGAGGTCGTGTCCGACAGCATCCGCATCGACCTCGATGGTGGTTCCTGCCTTCTCGCCCGCGGTCCAGTCGCGGATGCGCAGCCGGCCGGTCACGACCACACGTTCGCCCTTCTTGATCGAGGCCGTGATGTTGATGGCGAGTTGTCGGAACCCGGTGATGGTGTACCAGTTCGTCTCGCCGTCGACCCAGCCATTCTGCGATCGGTCGAAGCGGCGCTGGGTGGAGGCCAGCCTGAAGCTGGTGATCGGCAGTCCTTCGCCGGTGACGAGGTGTCTGGGCGTGGTGGCCACAAGGCCTGTGAGAGTGATGATGTCTGTCATGCAGGACAGTGTGGATGTCTCGCACGCGGCATGGAAATGGCCGCCTCCCGATTGGGGAGACGGCCATCCATTGCAGTGGCGTTGGGGATTAGTGCTCGCGGAATTCCGGCCATTCGGCACCGGGGAGCAGGCTCGCGTGAAGCGCGCTCTTCGCCACCTCGAGGGTCGGATACTCGGCGCGCGGAGTGTCATCGGTCAGAAGGCGGAACGTGTAGCCCCCCTCGACCCGGTGAATCGCACCGACGATACCCGCCGGTCCATAGGCCACCCAGGTCTTCTCGATTGTTGCCTGCTGGTTGTCATTGCTCATCGTTGAGCTTCCTTTCTGGCTGCCGACTGTGCCGGCACAACAGTTTAAGACGATCCGGTCTCGATGGGCCGATATTTCGCCGAGATGCTCCAATTGGCCCTCCGGAATGCATCCGGAGGACCAATTGGCAGATGTCGGGCGGTTATGACGCGAGCACGTACTCCGCGAAACTCTTGCGGATCTTGTTCACCTTGGGCACAGCGACGGCCATGCAGTATCCCTGTCCTGGATTCTTCGCGAAGAAATCCTGGTGATAGTCCTCGGCCGGGTACCAATCGCCGAGGGGCTCGATGGTCGTGACGAGCCCGCCGTCCCAGTATTCGGATGCCCGGTCGCGGGCCGTCTCGAACAGAGCCTTCTGCTCGGCGTCCGCGTAGAACATCGCCGTGCGGTACTGGGTGCCGACATCGTTGCCCTGCCGGTTGAGCTGGCGGGGATCATGCAGCGAGAAGAACACGTCGAGGATGACGTCGGCGGGAATGACCTCGGGATCGAACGTGACCGCGACGGCCTCGGCGTGGCCGGTAAGGCCCGTGCAGACCGCGTCGTAGCTGGGGTTCTTGGTCGAACCGCCGGTATAGCCCGAAACGACGTCGCTCACACCGCGAAGCGTGCGATAGACGGCGTCGAGACACCAGAAACAGCCACCTGCGAGAACGAATGTTTGCATCCGGAAAGCCTACTTTCTTGCGTGGGAGACGTGGCGATGCCACTTCCATGAACAACAGCGGACGCCACCACACCATTCCACGCTCAAGGTCGGCTCTAGGCTTGGTTCATGAACTATTCCGCCGATGCCGATCGCTACCAGTCCATCGAATACCGGAGAGTCGGACGGAGCGGGCTGAAGCTTCCCGCGATCTCCCTCGGCCTCTGGAACAACTTCGGCTTCGATCGCGCCGTCGATACGCAGCGGGCGATTCTGCGCCGAGCTTTCGACCTCGGCGTCACACATTTCGACCTGGCCAACAACTACGGGCCACCCGCCGGCTCGGCCGAGACGAACTTCGGACGCATCTTTGCGGATGACTTCCGCCCGTACCGCGATGAGCTCGTCATCTCGACCAAGGCTGGCTACGGGATGTGGGACGGACCCTACGGCGAGTGGGGTTCTCGCAAATACCTGCTGTCATCCCTCGATCAGAGTCTGTCTCGGATGGGGCTCGACTACGTCGACATCTTCTACTCGCACCGTCCCGATCCCGACACCCCGATCGAGGAGACGATGGGCGCCCTCGCCACCGCCGTGACGTCGGGCAAGGCGCTCTACGCCGGCATTTCGAACTACAGCACGGAGCAGACGGTCGCCGCCCATAAGGCTCTGGCGGCGCACAACATCCCGGTGCTCATCCACCAGCCGCGGTACAGCATGTTCGACCGTCACATCGAGACCGAGGGGTTGCTTCCGGTACTCGACGACCTCGGCATGGGCAGCATCGCCTTCTCTCCCCTCGCCCAGGGGCTCCTCACCGACCGCTACCTGGCGGGCATCCCGGCCGACTCCCGGGTCGCCGAGGGGCGCTGGATGAACGCGGACGTCATCAGCGAAACCTATCTCGAGCGGGCCAACGCGCTCAACGAGATCGCGAGGGGCCGGGGCCAGAGCCTGGCCCAGCTCGCACTCACCTGGGTGCTGCGCCAGCCGCAGGTCACCTCGGCACTCATCGGAGCGTCGAGCGTCGCCCAGCTCGAGAACAACATCGCCGCGCTGGACGCGCCCGCACTCAGCGAGGAGGAGGTCGCCGCGATCGAGCCGTATGCGGAGCACGGCACTGACCTGGGCTGAGATTCGGATCCGGGGATGTCGGTGGCCGCTCGTAGCCTGTCTCTACATCGACAGCTGGGCCGGCTGCAGTCCCGACGAGACAGGCCAGATACCGCATGACGACACTTGCTTTCGTGGGCGACCTGCCCCTCATCCGACCGGGCGTCAGCCTGGTGCAGCTCCACGACGAGCTGTGGCGCGTCACCCGGCCAGACGGCGACGTGCTGGGGTATATCGATCGGTTCGCCGTGCGCGAGGGTGCTCGCTATCGGGCCAGGCGGCTGCTCGTGCGCCAGCGACGGTTCGTCCTGATGGGTGAGTTCTGGAACATCGACGACGCGCTCGAGTGCTTTCGTCCCGGTTAGAGACTATGAGCGCGCGTTCGAGACTCGCCACGCGAGCTCGCCCTCCGCCCGCCCGGCCGGGGTTAAGGTTCCTGCATGCAATGGTGGAATAACTTCGTAGACTGGCTCTCCTCAGCTGACGGATGGCGCATCGTCTCCGGTGCGATCATCCCCTTTCTTGCGATCATCATCGCGGGAATCGTCGCGGCCGCAATCGGTCGTGCCTCCGCCAAACGGGTCATCGAACTAAGCGACCGCGAGGTCAAGGCATCCGCGGTGACCGCCCTCATCAGCGCGGGTCGCAAAGCCGCCGTGTGGAACACCCTGCCGGCTCCCGAGCAACAGCACATCGACCACCTGATCGGCGATGCGGACATCCGCCTTCGCCTGCTGCCCGTCCCCGGCACGGCACTCGCCGCCGACTGGGCGCGGCACGAGATCGCCGAGATGAAGAAGAACGCCGTCTCGTTCAGCTTCCAGGCCGAGCAGACGCTCCTCGTCTTCCGTGATCGCCTCATCGACTGGCAGGCGCGTCCCACCCGGGCGAAGAAGCTCTTCAAGAACGACCTCGACTCCTGGGCCTACGACTCTTCGGTGAGCGAACAGGAGCTCGTGCACCAGCAGCAGGAGTGGGCCGCGCAGCAGGTCAACCAGACCGGACCGGTGGAAACGGTCACGCAGTCGAGATTTGCGAGAGCGGCAACGCCTGCAGTGATAGCGCCTGCCGCCGCCGCACCGGAGGCGGATGTCGCCGAGGCAGAGAGCACGAAGGATGAGACCGTGGGGTCCGCCCCCCGTTTCAGCCCGTCGGCCTCCGCGACGAACTCGAACGACAGCATCCCGGAACTCGTTGAGCCCGCCGAGCCCGCGACTCCGGAGAGTTCCGATAGCACCAGGTCGGGTCATCTGGTCGACGATTCCATCTTCTCGCCGGCATCCGCCATTGCGGCGGGTAAGGCCAACGATCCGGTTCCTAACGAGCACCGGCCTCGCGACTAATCTGAGCTTTCGCCTCGGCCAGGTTGAACGTCCGGACGATCATTCCACTGGCTCTGCGGCCTCTGCTCGGCGGGATGACGGTGCACGCGCGTCGAACCGTGCCCGAGCTCGGCGACCCCAGGCCTCGACCGTATACCAGCTGACGATCGCGACGAGAATTGTCGCCGCGATCTCGGTCCAGCGTGGCAGGAACGTGGTCGAACGGAACCAGTCGAGGACGAGGGCGTTCCAGATGTACACCGCGTAGGAGATCATCCCGAGGCGACGAAGGGGTTCGAGAACGGCGATCGGCAGAGCGCGCCAACGTCCCACGATCGAGATCAACACGATCGTGAGGACGGCGACAAGTGGACCGCCGACAAGGTAGACCCACAGCGCGTTCTTGGCCCCTGGCAGGAGTGTGATGCCGAGGAACCCGGCGAGTGCGAGCGCCGAGCCGACCCAGCGTCTCAGTGCGGTCTTGGTGACAAAATGCGAAATCGCTTCCCTGTGCACGTACGCTGCCGCACCCAACACGATCGCACTCGCCCAGGTGGTGGGAAGGATGTAGACCGTCGCGGGGTCTTTGGCGAAGATGATCGCCGAGATGAAACAGAGTGCCGTGAGGAGCACGAATGCTGCCACCAGGAGCTTGTTCACCGATTTCCAGCGGAGCGCGATCACCAGCAACAACGGCCAGACGAGATAGAACTGCTCTTCGACGGCCAGCGTCCAGAGGGTGTTGATGGCGGGCGATGTCGAGAACGGCAGCGGCAGGTCGCGAATATAGAAGAGAGCGGCCCCGACAGTCTGCGCGATGATCGTCCGGTCGCCGAGCAGGTTGAACAGTGATTCGACGACCGCAAAGACGACAAGCATGAACAGAAGAGCGGGTAGGAGACGAAAGGCCCGATGGGCATAGAAGCGCGCGAAAGAGAGCCGGCCGTTCTGGCGGATGTCGCGGTCGATCACCCCGGTGATGAGATATCCGCTCAGGGTGAAGAAGAGAACGACACCGACGATTCCGCCGCCCGAGAACACCTGATCCCAGGTGTGCCGCAGGAGGACGAGCCCGATCGCGAGACCCCTGAGCACGTCGAAACCGGGTCTGCGCGATCTCACAGACAGTGATTTCCCGCGAGAGAGTCCTACGCCGGTGCTGAAGGTCAGATCTGCAGTACGGGATGACATCTCTCGAAGGCTATGAATCCGCCATGTGTCTCCGCTGGGATAAACCCTCCAGTCGGCGCCTGTTTTCTGAACGATTTCGAAGATTTGGTTCAGGTCCGCGCCAAGGCTGATGTGCCGCTGGCAGGAATCGAACTCGCAAGGCGTTCCTTACTGTCCTAGAACTCGATCCGCATCATCGGGGACCACCCGTTTGCGTCACGGTGTCGTGAATGAGGTCCTAGTGAATGGCGGCGAGGAAGGGCAGCGACAATCCGACGATCGTGGACAGGAGGAGAACTATCTCGGCCAGAATGAGGCGGCGAATGACTCGCCGCCGAGGGTGATGCTTCACCGTCCCCCACATATAGGCATCGACTTGCACACGTCGGGCTTCATTGACAAGAGCCATCGTCCCGATCATGTCGGGGTCGAGTGAGCCGGCGTTGAACTGGGTGACGATCTGATCAGCCTCCTCGACCTCCATCGGCACATATCGAGCCCAGACTGAATGGGTGGAACGGGCAGCGTTGATCATTTCACTTTCTGGTCTGCGAAATCGTAGGTGGGGCCCTGCGGTGCGTCCTTCAACGGCCCGATCCCCACCGGAATATCTGCCTCGGGGTGGTTGAGGTCGAACGCCGGCGACTCAGAACGGATCCGCGGGATCGAGGTGAAGTTGTGCCGCGGCGGCGGACATGAGGTCGCCCACTCCAACGAACGACCATAACCCCACGGATCGTTCACCGTGACCCTCG
The DNA here is from genome assembly GCA_025465035.1 of Microbacteriaceae bacterium. Lineage (GTDB taxonomy): Bacteria > Actinomycetota > Actinomycetes > Actinomycetales > Microbacteriaceae > Lacisediminihabitans. Next base: position 6,640 of record JAODMH010000026.1, read on the forward strand.
GCGCCTTACGTGCGGTGATATACACGTTCAGAATGAACGGCAGCATCGAGAAGCCCAGGATCATCGCACCAACAGTGGAGAGCTGGTTCATCCAGGTGAACCCATCACCGGGCTGATAAGTGGCATAACGACGCGGCATGCCAAGCACCCCCAACCAATGCTGCACCAGGAAGGTCGTATGGAAACCGATGAACAACAACCAGAAATGGACCTTGCCCAGACGCTCGTTGAGCATCTTGCCCGTCCACTTCGGCCACCAGAAATAGAACCCGCTGAACATGGCGAACACCACCGTGCCGAAAACGACATAGTGGAAATGCGCCACCACGAAGTAGGTGTCCGACACGTGGAAGTCAAGCGGCGGCGACGCCAAAATCACCCCGGTCAACCCACCGAAGGTGAAGGTGATCA
>JAODMH010000112.1 GCA_025465035.1 Microbacteriaceae bacterium
CCGTCATCCCGTCGATCACGGCAGGCCCGGTGCACGCCTCGGTGCTGGCCATCGCCGAGTCCTTCGCCGACGGCTTCACGGCCGCCTGACGACGAGCGATCAGGCCCCGTCACCGAAGAAGAGCCGCCGGGCCGTGCCGCCCATCACCTCGACGAGATCGGCCTCGTCGAGCCCTGCGAGCTCGACCTTGAGTTGCTCCACCTTCGGATGGTGGAACGGCCCGTCAGAGCCGTACATCACCCTGTCATTGCCAACCCGCCGCACCGCCTCGAGAATCTTCGAGCTCATCGGCATGCCAGAGGTCTCGAGCCACACATTCGGATGCCGTGATGCGACAGCGATCGCCCCGTCGATGTAGACGATGTTGCCGTGCCCCATGTGCCCCAGGATGATCTTGGCCTCCTCATAACGCGTCACCAGCTCCTCGATGCTCCAGGGGAGCGTGAAGATGGGATGCCCGCAGTGGATCAGCGCGGGAAGGCCGTGCTCTATCAGCAGCTCGATGACCGGCCACACGAACGGCTCGTCCGGGTGGTAGCCGTCGAGCAGCGGATGCATCTTGACGCCCCGAAACCTGGGGTCGGTCAGGTAGTCGCGCAGCTCCGCAACGCAGTCCGGGTTCTTGGGGTTCGCCCAATAGAGCCCGTACGCGCTATCGACCTCGTGCACCGTCTCGCGAACGAGGGCGTTGTCGGGGTTGAAGATCATGCCGGTATCGATGCCGTTGTCGGCGAGGTAGCCGGCCAGGCTGTTCTTATCGAGCCGCACGTCGAACAGGGGAAACTCCCCAACGTGCATGTGGGCGTCGGTGATCTTCATGGTCAGCTCTGGAAGGTGCCGACGATGCGCGCCTGCTCCAGGATGTCGTCGCCGTAATCGGCGAAGAACTCCTCACGCGTCGGCGTGCCCTCGACCGGCCGGCGCAGCGCGTAGACCCAGAAGTAGTAGTGGTGCACGCCGTGACCGGCGGGCGGCTGGGGCCCGTACCACGACTGCTGGCCGGCGCCGTTCTGGCCGACCCGCACCCCGGCGGCGTCGAGGTCGAGCGTCGTCGCGTCGGCAGGGATGCCGTACACGGTCCAGTGGGTGAAGCCGTTGGGCAGCGGGGCGTCAGGGTCGTGGCACACCACGGCGAGCTCGACTGTGCCCTCGGGCGCACCCGAGAACTCGAGGCGCGGCGTCTCGTTTGCACCGTCGGCAGAGAACTCGGCGGGAATGGGAGCCAGTGCCTCGAGGTCAGGACTCGAGATCGTGAGTTTGTCGATGAAGAGCGCCACGGTGGGCCTTTCTATGCAAGGGACGGGTGAGTATTCAGAGGGTGGAGAGAAGCTGCCGCAGCTCTGCAGCGACGAGCGCAGGGTGCTCCTCGGGAACATAGTGGTCGGCAGTGGGGTCGACGACAACCCTGTCCTGCGGTCGCGCGTCGAGGGCAGCCTGCCACGCGGTATCGCTGACGATGCTGCTGTGGGACCCGCGCACCTGGGTCATCGGCACGCTGACGGCGGCGAACTCATCGGCCCACGGGGTGCGGAAACCCTCGATCAGCTGGTCCATCGCCGACGGGTCTGCCAGCGGGCGCCAGAGTGCGTCGGCATCCTGGCGGTAGCCCCACGCGGCCCGTCGAGCGACGGCCTCGGCAGGCAGCAGTCGGTAGCGGTCCTGCAGGTACGCCTCGATTTCATCGACGGAGGCGAACGCGCGGTTGCCTGCAGCGACGCGCACCTGGAGCACGTCGAGTACGTCGCTCTCGACCCAGGGGCTGTAGTCCACGGCCAGCACCCCGGCGGTGCGGTCCGGATGCAGCGCCCCCGCCACCCAGGCGTTACGAGCGCCAAGCGAGTGGCCGCCCACAATCGCGGTCTCGATGCCGAGGGCATCAAGCACTGTCACGACATCCCCGGCGAAGTCCGCGCCGGTGTATCCCGTCGCCGGCTTGTCGCTTCGGCCGTGCCCCCGCTGGTCGAGGGTGATGACCATGGCCGACGGTTCGAGCGCGATCGAGATCGGCTCCCACACGGCGTGGCTCGCCGATGTGCCGTGAAGCAGCACGATCGCGGGACCACTGCCGCGCACCCGGAAGGCGATATCGACATCTGCCCCCCGGGTTCGCTGCAGGCCGTCGGGAGTGCTCTCGACCGAGAGTGTGGCCATCAGATCGGGGTGATGCTCGACAGGGTCTTGCGAGCGGCCACGAGCCCAGCCGTGATGTCTTTCAGCTTCGCCGCGACGTCGCCCTCGCCATACTCGTACATGCCGCCGCCGGTCTTGAAACCGAGTTTGCCCGCGGCGATCATGTCGGTGACGACCTGGGGCGTCTCGGTGTCTGCGTTCAGCTCCTTATTCAGGTAGCTCGAGACCGCCGCATAGATGTCCATGCCGGCCATGTCGAGCAGTCGCGTGGGCCCGATCACCGAGAGCTTGTAGCCGATGCCCCACTTGACGGCCGTGTCGAGACCTTCCGGCGTGACGATCCCCTCTTCGAGCAGCGCGACGCACTCGCGCAAGACCGCATACAGCACGCGGTTCTCGACGAAGCCCGCGATCTCTTTCTCGATCACCGGGTGGTAACCAAAAGCCTTGACGATCTCGACCAGCTGGTCGGTGACCGCAGCGTCCGTTGCCTTACCGGGGATGACCTCGATCATCGGAATGAGGTGGGGCGGGTTCGACCAGTGCATGCCCACGAAGCGGCCGGGCACGGTCATCGACTCGGCCATCGAGGTGATCGGAATTCCCGAGGTGTTGGTCGCGATGATGACGTCATCGCCCACCAGCGACTCGATCTGGCCGAGCACAGTCTTCTTCAGCTCGATCTTCTCTGGCACGGCCTCGATCACGAAGAGCGATCCGCTCAGAGCCTCCGCGATATCAGTGGTGAAGCTGACCGAACCACCGTCGACCTTCTCGCTGCCGAGCTGCTCGAGCACACCGGAGGCGAAGGCGAAGGTGTTCTCGGCGCGCGCGAGTGCTTCGGGACTGATGTCGTAGACGCGCACCTCGGCGCCGGCGCGCACGAGTGTCGCGGCGATGCCGGGTCCCATCGTGCCGGAGCCGACGACGGTCGCAATGGCGGGAAGTGAACTCATGAGCTGTCTCGCTTTCTTTGGGGGCTGGTGGTGGGGATCAGACCTGCGCGATGCCGATGCCCTGGAAGGCCTCGACGCGGTCCAGCTTGCGGTTGAAGTACATCCAGTAGTTGCGCTGAGCCTTAGGCGGGTAGATGCGTCGACGCTTCTCGACGCTCTCCTCGTGATCCGGCCGGTCGAACTTCACGCCCGACGAGAGCAGATCGAGCTGGAATTTGGATGCCCACTCGAGAAAAATCCCGGCGAGCATCATCTCGGTCACGTCGTCGCCCACAAACGCGACGCCGTGGTTCTTCAGCAGGATCGCCTCGGAGCCGCCCAGCTGCTTGGCGACCTCGACGCCGAGCTCGACGGTCGTGACGATCTGGCTGGTGTCGCTGAAGCGCGGCACCCCGTGCTCGGCGAACCACACACCGTGGTTGTTGAACGGCCCCAGCTCTTCGTCGGTCGCGCCGAGAACGGTGGCGTAGTGCGAGTGGGAGTGACCCACGAAGTTCACGTCGGGTCGTGCCCGCATGATCTCGGCGTGAAGCGGCCATTCGAGGTGACGCAAGCCCGTGCCCTCGAGCACGCTGCCGTCGAAGTCGATGAGAATGAAGTCATCGCCGGCGACCTCCGAGAGCGCGAGATTGCCACGCTTCAGCCACAGGCCGCGGCCGAACGGGTCGCGGTAGGAGATGTGCCCCATCGACATGTCTCCGTGCCCCTCGAGCTCGAGGATGCGATGCGCGCGTGCGGCATCTTCGAGGGCATTGGCGATGGATTCGTCCTGATGGTACGTGCCGGGGGTGTATCCCATGGGGATGCCTTTCGTGAAGAGGTATGGACTAGTTCGAGAGTTGGGCGATCGCCTCGTCGCGGGTGAGGCCGCCCACTCGCTGGTGGATCCGGCCGCGGGTCGACGCCCCCACGCAGATGAGCAGCTCGTCTGGCCGCGGCGCATCCGCAACGGTGAGCGTCACCGCGTCGTAGTGGGAGCGAACATACAGCTCGTCTTTGTAGGCGAGCGGTATGTCGAGGGATGCGCCGGCCGACGCGGTCTTGCTCGCCGAGGAGATCCACGCGGCACCGCCGCCGACCGCCGCGCGGAACGCGTCGCCGAACACGGTGGTGATGCACGCCACGACGTGGTCCTGGTCGCCCTTGACGCCAGCGATGCCGCCCTTGCCGTAGCCCTCGACGGGCCGCCCGCCGAGCAGCGCGAGCACGCGCGCGCCGAGCGCTGTGCCAAGGCTCGCGCTCGGCGCCGTCAACGGCGAGAGATCTTCGACCCATCGACCGGCAAAGGGGTTGGCGATGACCACACCGGCCACTGCTTTCAGCAGCGGTTCATCCTGCGCGGGGCCGCCTTCGTGGTTGATCTCCTGCACGAAGCCGAACCACTCGCGCACCTGGTAATACGAATCGATCTCGGGGAACATGCTCAGCTCGTCTCTCTGGCGCTCAGGCCACTGCGTCGTGGCGGTGACGGTTGGTCGGGTCGTACAGTGTCGTCTCGTTCATGTCGCCGGTGAACTGGTTGCCGTAGGCCATTCCGCGGGTGTTCGCGTAGTCCTGCGAGCGATCCTGGCAGCGGTCGGTGAACGGCCGCTCGACACGCTCCCACTCGACCAGCGCATCCGGAATCCCCGCGATGTCAGACTCGGATGCCGCCTGGGCCACCGTATACGCGTTCATGATCGCGCATCCACCGCCCTGTGCCAAGGCCGGGCACATCGCGTGTGCTGAGTCGCCCACCAGGGCGACGCGCCCCTTCGTCCACTGCTCGAGGCGGGTGGTCTGGTAGCCGTAGTACTTGCCCTCGACCTTCGCCGCCTCTTCGAGCACGGGAGCGAGCTGCGGGTGGATCGACTTCCACAGCTCGAGGTCGATCGGAACCGCCGACCCCTCCGGGTCGTCAGAGGGTGCCATAAGCGCGATGTAGAGCTCGTTCTCGTTGGCCGGGGTGTAGAGCACGCGCAGCACGCGTGGCTCGAGGTTCCAGAAGTCGATCATGTTGTCCCAGTCGGTGTCGGGCTCGATCGCCTGCAGTTCGGCCTTCTTGCGCGGCACGAGAAAGCGCGAGATGCCGTCACGACTCGTCTGGCGGTCGAACTCGATGCCCAGAGAGTCACGCACCGGGGAGCCGACGCCGTCTGCGCCGATGATGAGGTCTGCCTCGAATTCGGCGCCGTCGTCGAGGCGCAGGGTGCCGTGCTCGGTGGCGCCGGCCACCGTCGAGCCGGTGACGATCTCCACGCCTTCACGCCGAGCCGCGGAGGCCAGCACGGAGTGCAGGAACGGGCGCGTCATCGTGCGCCACCAGATGCCGGGCAGGTCTTCGTCAGAGACGATGGAGTTCTGCATGCGGGTCTCGTAATAGGGCGGCGTCATCGATCCCGCGTTGATCTCGTCGATCAGCCCGAACGAGTCGAGCACCCTGAGGCTGTTCTGCCAGAGCACGATTCCTGCACCCTGCTCACGCAGCTCGGTGGCGCGCTCGTGCACGCGAACCGACCACCCCTGGCGCGCGAGTGCGATCGATGCGGTGAGACCGGCGAAGCCGGCTCCGGAGACCTCGGCATGCCGGGTGCGGGGAGTGGAGCTCATGATGGTTTCCTCGAGGTTCTTATCACTATGTGCAATAGCCTTATCGTACGACGAAAGAAACGCTATCTGGTGAGACCCCCTGCTCGTCAAGAGCGACGGCCGGGCTGAAACAATGAGTTAACACACGGGTCACTTTTTAGGGCCATTTTTCGGGCTTCGATCAGGATGCGGTGGCGCCGAGGACGCGCATCGCCGCCTCGATTCCGGCGCCGAGATCCACCGTCGCGCCGAGGTCGGTAAGCCCCGCGCCCAGGGCGGCGAGCGCGACGATCTGGTGCATGCCGGTCGCGGTCGGTCCCATGTGCCCGATGTGAATCAGGTTGCCGGCGCTCTGCCCCGTCGACAGCATCACGCTGTACCGCTCGCGAATGTGCGCGCTCAGGTCGGTGTGCAGAATTCCGTCGGGCACGCGCACCGCGGTGATGGGGTTGCCCGAGATCGCGTCCGAGGTGGGCCAGAGCTTCAGCCCCATGGCGCGGATGCCGGCGCGCGTGACCGAGGCAGCCCGCGCGTGACGCGCGATCGAGTGCTCGATGCCCTCGTCGAGCATTGCGTCGAGGGCGGCCTCGAGACCCACGACATCCGTCACCGACGGGGTGAACGGAAAGGTGCCATTCTCAAGCCACGAGACTTTCCAGTCGATCAGGGAGATGTAGGAGTATCGCGGGGCGCTGTCGTTGGAGAGCATCCGCTCCCACGCGGCAGGGCTGACCGAGACCATGGTGACGCCGACCGGGCCGCCCAGGCACTTCTGGCCGCCCGAGACGCAGACGTCGAGTTGCCACTCGTCTGGTTCGAACTCCACGCCGCCGATCGACGAGAGGGCGTCAACGAGGGTGAGGGCCCCATGCTTGTGGGCGATCGGGCCGATCTTCGAGCAGTCAGTGATGGTGCCCGATGGCGTCTCTGAGTGCACGATCGTCACGAGCTCGATCTCCGGATGAGCGGTGAGGTAAGCATCCACCTCTGCCGGATCGACCGCATCGTTGTAGGCGACCTCGATCTCATGCAGCACGGCGCCGTAGCTCTCGAGCCACTGCCCCATGCCCTTGCCATAGATGCCCTGCACCAGGTTGAGCACGTGCATGCCGGGGCGCGTGAGCGAGCGGGCCGCGCCCTCGAGCCCGAGAATGCCCTCGCCCTGCAGAAGCAGCATGTCGTTCTTCGTGTGGAAGAAGGCCGCCGCCTTCTCGGTGGTGCGTCGGAAGGTCTCGATGAAACTCGGATCGAGGTGGTAGACGATCTGGGAGCCCAGCGCGTTCAGGGTGCGCTCGGATGCCGGGGTCGGCCCGGCAGTCAGGGTGAAGTCCGGTGCTTTCATGGGTTCGTCCTCTCCAGGGGCGTGCCGTTGCCGGCGGTCGCCGACTCCGGGTGATTCTTCGGTGCGGGTAGCAGCCGGGTTCGCGACTCGGCGTGCTGCTTGATGCGGTCGGGCGAGTAGAGCAAGGGTAGGTAGTCGTCGGCCAGCCAGACATCGAACAGGTCGCGGGCGTGCGGGCTGTCGAGTGCGCCGTCCTGCCCTGGCGAATTGATCCAGACCGACGCGTCCCAGTCACCCACATCGATCACGACGCGAGTCGCGGCGCCGAGCGTCTGCACGCCGTCGGCACCGAACGAGACTCCGAGCGTGTCTGACGAGCCGGCTTTCGGGTGCGCGCCGGTGTCGGTCAGGTGAGCGTCCAGTGCGCCGAGCCCGTGCAGGGGATGCGCGAGCCGAGCGACATGCACTGCTCCCCACGACCACTCCTCCGTCTCAGGGCCCAGCTCCTCGCGAAGTGCGGCGACGGCGGATGCAAGGGTGGATGCGACGAGGGGCTCCCAGCCCCCACTGTCGGCGAGCAGGCCGATGTCGGTGCGGGCATCCCCGAGGGTGAGTAGCGCGACGTCGAGCAGCACGTCAGCGGCCGCGTCGGCCTCCCCCGTGGCCGCCAACCTGCGCGCGGCTTCGCGACGGATCGCTCTCGGGAGTTCGGTGTACAGCCACTTGTCGAAGATCGCGGCCGCAGCCGAGTCGGTCGTCATCCGCTGGTCCCACGCACGAATCTGCGTGCGCGCGAACTCGGCATCCGGGTCGACGAACGGCTCGTCGAAATACCCCATGAGCTGCGCTGCAGGTTCGACGAGGTAGTCGTTTTGCAGGGCGGCAGAGGCCTCGACCGTCCAGTCGTCCCGGCTCGAAAGCATGGTGGCGAGGCGACGTGCGCGATAACCCGCGTACCACTCGTAGGAGGTCGGGGGCGCATCCCAGCCCGGATCCTCCGCGAGGTTGTTGTGGTTCGCGGATCGCACCCAGCCATGCGGCGGGTCCGTCAGCCGGGGCAGTTCTGGCGCGGTCCTCCAGCCAGCCCATTCGTGCGACCCGTCGCCCGACACGGGCAGGAGCCCGTTCCAGTTGGGACGCACGGGCACCCGGCCGGCCACCTGCCACGCGATTCGACCGTCGGAGTCGGCCACGACGTGATTGAGCACGGGGTTGCCCCACCCGTCCAGGCGCTCGAGGTACTCGTCGACGTCGATGGCATCCGCCATGTCGAGTGAGGCGAGGTATGGCGTCATGCCGGGCTCGAGCCAGGCAGCGCGCAGGGCAATGACGACCCGACGCTCGGCGTCGATCTTCAGCACGGGGCCGTGCCGGGTGAAGCGCAGCTCGCGGGTCACCGGCGCCGACCCGGCCACCGGGATTTGCTCGACCAGGGTGCGGATCGGCATCCACTCGTCGGCGTAGCGATAGAGGCTGTCGTCGGTGGGGTGCAGGTCGTAGACGTAGACATCCTCGAGGTCGGCCGGTGCGATCGTGATGCCGAAGGCCACACGGCCGTTGTGGCCTGCCACGACCCCGGGCATGTAAGGCTCCTGCATTCCGATGACGTCGAACTCTGGGCATGTCACGTGCACCAGCACGCGCAGTGACGGAAAGGTCATGATCCTGTGCGGATCGCTGGCGACGATCGGGCGGCCGCTGCGGGTGCGACTGCCAGCGATCGCCCAGTTGTTGCTGCCGTCGGGCGTCGGCGCGCGTCGTGACCCGTCGCCGAACGAGATGCCCTCGTGCGCAGCGCGGTACAGGTCGAGCGTGCCGTCGTCGAGGAGTGAGGCGTCGACGGCGGCATCCCCGAATTCCTGCTCGGGGTCGAGCGGCCTTCGCAGGCGTTCGATGCCCGGTCCGAACCGCGCGAGAGTTCTGGCGCGGGCGACCTCCTCCTCGGCGTTCGATGACAGCCCGTGGATGCGGATGCGCAGCAGGTCAGAGGCCGACCACATGCTCGGCGGATATCCGACCACGGCGAATTCCGGCGGCAACGACTCTGGATGCGCCAGCGTCTCGCCCACCCACGCGTTGATCCCGGCGACGAACGACTCGATGCGCTCCCGATCCCGGGAGGGATACGCGGCGTACTCCTCCTCGAGCGGGTGACGACTGAGAAACGTTCGCGCCGCAACATCGAGCTCGACGTATTCCCCGCCGAGCACGTCCGCCAGCAGGCCGAGCCCGCGGCGCCGCCAGAGATCCATCTGAAAGAGGCGCATGCGCGCCTGCGCATAGCCCTGCCCGAAGAACGCGTCTCGTGCGCTGTCGGCGACGATGTGAGGGATGCCCCACTCGTCAGTGGTAATCACGACCGCCCCATAGAGACCCGCCACAACGGACTCTGTTTCAGGCTGCACGTCTCTCCCTGCCGAGAATTTTTATCAGCATACGACTACGCACTCTCGCGGATTGCGAGATGAGGCCGATCTGGCGATTGTTTACAGAGAAGTTTCACGCACTCGCGCTGCCCTAGCGCATGTAAACACTCTGTTACAGCACAGCCAATCCGGTCGACCGACGCGTCATATTTTCATATGCTCGGAGCACCTTATTGCAGATTGATAATTTGCCCGAATCACCCTCGACCTGTGGAGAGTTACCGTGACTTCGACCCGACTGGATTCGGCCTACCTCGACGCGCTATCCGCCCAGCACGAATCGATCGCGGCCGCCGTGGACTTCATCAACTCGCACACCGAGCTGGCCCACGATGAGGTCGAGAACTCTGGCTACCTGGCGACCAAGCTCGAAGAAGCGGGTTACGAGGTCGAACGCGGCATCGCAGGCATGCCCACGGCGTTCAGGGCCGAGCTCCGCGGAGCGCTTCCCGGGCGACGCGTCGGAGTGGCGACCGTGTACGACGCCGTAACCACACACCGCCCGGATGGAACCGTCGAGGCGGTTCACGCGTGTGGTCACGGGCCAATGTCTGGCGGCATCCTCGGCATCGCCCTGGCGCTCGCCGGGATGCGCGACCAGCTGAGCGGCTCGTTCGTGGTCGTCGGATGCCCGGCAGACGAGATCCACTCGGCCGGCACGCGCACGCTGGGCAGTGGCAAGGCGATGACTGCCGCGGCCGGGATCTGGGATGACATCGACGTCGCGCTCTACGCCCACCCCGAGTTCATCGACACCGTATGGCTGCGGGCCCTGTGGATGCGCCGAGAGACCGCCGTCATCGGCGGATTCCGCAGCCTCACCGCCGGGGTGGCGTCGGGTCCGATGGAGGCTCTGCGAGAGCTCACGAAAATCGCCGACGCGAGCGACCCCGCCCGCCTCATGATCGAGACCGCCATCCTCGACGGCGATGTCGAAGAGGGCGTTGGCCTCAACCTCACCGTGCGCTTCCTCGCGTTCGCCGACACCGAGGAGGACCTTGACGAGGTCATGGCGCCCGCGCATGCCGGGCTCATAGGCGCCCTCTGGTCGACATCGTCACTGATCCAGGCGGTGCGCCCCGATGCCGCGGTCACCGCAGTCGTCGCCGACGCCTTCGCGGCCGCCGGCCGGACCATGGTCGCCGATCCGCCATCCCTGCCCTTCGCAACGGACTTCGGCAACGTGACGCAGCGGGTGCCGTCGGCGATCATCGGCGTCGGGCGCCCCGAGGGTTGGGCATTCCACCGCGACCATGGCGTCGATCAGTTCTCGGGCGTCGAGGGCAAGGAACTCGCCGAGTCGATCGCGACCGTGGTCGGTCTCGCGGTGGTGAAGCTGACAGAGCCGGTGGGCTGACGAACGTTGCAGAGAGCCAGAACGAAGGAACAGATGAGGAGACCGTTCCTGAGAACGGTCTTCGGCGCTGGGCGAGGCGTCGAGAGTTTGTGTTCTCTTCCGTAATCTGAGGTCGCCGTCAGGGTCGCCGATCCCCGCCCCGACGTATCTCTGCCTGCGCCATGAGACCGAACTGGCGGAGAAGGGGCAACCCCCACGAGTCATACGAGAACTGTGGCGCCGGATCGAAGATGTTCAGAGTGCCGATGCGGCTTCCGTCGGGGCTCTCCACGGGGAATCCTGCATAGAAGCGGATGCGGGGTTCACCAGCCACGTGTGGAAGATTCCGGAATCGGGCATCCGCACATGCGTCGGGCACCATCATGCCGTCCCGTTGACGAATGACAGAGGCAGTGAAAGAGTCACCGAGCATGATCAGCTGAGGCACGTCTCCTACCTGGGCCTTATGTACGAGGTGGTCGGAATCGATAACACTCACAGTGGCCGATCGCACGCCGAACGTGGTGCACGCCTGGGCAACGACGTCGTCGAATTGCCAGGTTCGATCGTCGTGGAGAATCCCGAGCTCCATCACAGCCGCTGCCCTGTCCCCCTCGGCATCAGCGCCTTCTTCGCTCATCAGTGTCCAGTCGAAATCGGCCAGCAGGCGTTCGGCATCCAGTTGAGGTGCCATGCGCTCGGCCAGCTCCTCGCCCCAGAGCCGGTAGGACATCGCGTCGCGGAATCGGAGGGCACTGCGTTTCTCCGGAGCGGTCAACGAGACATACGTCACACGTGGCACCAGGGTGCAGACCTCCGCAGAGATGGAGTTCATCTTTCGGGCGTGTGCGTCTGCGACGGAACCCAATGGGCTGTTGTAGACCGGGATCGAACGAATGGGATGCACACCAGCCACGAAGATTCGCGAGACCGGCGATGACTGCCGAGCTACCATGCGCAGCGTGCTGGTCAGATCACGTCGCCAGGACGCTAGCGATGTTAGGGCTCCGGCGTCGTTCACGCCCAGCGTGACGACTAGCGCGTCATACCGACGCAGCTTGATCCTGCTCAGCTCATTAGCGGCTGAACCGACCTTCAGCCGCGGAACGGCAGCGACGTGGACATCCGCCCCCCGACCCGTGCGGCGCGACAGCGCGCGGCCAAGAGCCCCTGGAAGCGCGATCTCGTGGCTGAGGACACCCCATCCGACTGCGGGACCTCCTCCGAAGATGAGTACGCGATCGCTATTGAATCCAATCGAGTGCGATTCCGGTGCGTCACGGGGCCGCGGGAGTCGATTGACCTCACCCGCCTTCGAGGCTACCCACGCTCGCAGCACTGGGACGCTGACCCAGCGAGGCACGTCTCCCATCGACTCCCCCAAGTCACGAACGACAGCCGTCGGGCTGCAGATGTATTCAAAAGTAGGTTGACGTTGCCGAGTGCGAAATCCGCTCAACGCGGACGAATATCCACTTTGCGCGGGAGTGTTATCCACCTGGTACCCCCAAGCACATGCGCCAGACCTATACTCTCGGGGTGCCACAAGCCACCAGTGAGATGTTCAGGAGTCACCCGGTCGCATCATCAGGCGACATCGACCACGCACGCCAAGTGCTCAGCGACGTATTCCTGCCGCTCGATTTTCCCTCGGCCTCGGCGTCCACAGCGCTGGATCTCAGCATCAACGTCATCAAAGTGGGGCGCGTGACCGCGGGCTACCTGCGATTCGGCGACGCCGTCCAGATCCGCACGAGCGAAGCCACCGACTACCACGTCGACATACCGTTGACAGGCAGAGCCACGATGCGGGCTGGCATGCACAGTCCCGTCTATGGAACACCGCGGACTGCCGCCGTGTTCATGCCCGGCCACCCCGCCGATCTGGATTGTGATAAGGATTTTGCCCAGGTGTCGGTGATGGTCCCTCACGCGGAACTGCAGCTCGAACTGGAAAATCTCCTCGGCCGCAGCGTCGTCAAACCGCTGGTGTTCTCCGCCGAACTGGACCTGACGACGGGACCAGGCTGCACGG
>JAODMH010000120.1 GCA_025465035.1 Microbacteriaceae bacterium
TCCGGCCTTGCGAGCGAGGAGGGCCGCCTCCTTGATCGCGAGGTTCGACCCATCGGTCGCGAGGTTCGAGGTGTCGATGGGGCCGCTGAAGCTCACCGAGAAGTCGTCAGCGGTGGTTGCTCGCACCTCTTCGCTGAGCGAGAGGGCCTGGTACGCGGTGGCCACATCGTGGTAGCCGTCCTCGAGCAGCGCACCCACTTTAAGAAACACATTGATCTTGGCTGGTGCCCGCGCGTGCACCACCTTGGGAGCGGCCGCGGTGGTCATTACTCCAACCTAGCCGACCGGCCGGAGCGCCCTTTACCCGATAGGATTGGCCGGCTTCGCGAGCCGGTGGACCGCGTCAACGCTGGGGCGACGGCCTCAGGCCCGAGCGCGGGCGATGGCCAGGAAATCGTCGACGGTCAGTTCCTCGCCGCGAACCGTCGTCGGGATGCCGGCCGCCTCGAGTCGGGCGGATGCCGCGCCGCTGTCGCCGAGCACCACCGAGAGCGACTGACGCAGCATCTTGCGACGCTGCTGGAACGCGGCATCCACGAGTGCGAAGGTGGCGAACCGTTCCTCCTCGGTGCCCGGTTGCTCGTGCCGGTCGAAACGCACGAGGATCGAGTCGACGTTCGGGACCGGCCAGAACACCTGGCGGCTCACCTGGCCCGCCGTGCGCCAGTCGCCGTACCAGGCGGCCTTGATGCTCGGACTGCCATAGATCTTCGAACCGGGTGCCGCCGCGATGCGTTGACCAACCTCGGCCTGCACCATCACGAGCCCGGAGGCGATCGCCGGAAAGTGCTCGAGAAAGTGCAGCAGCACGGGCACCGAGATGTTGTACGGCAGATTGGCGACGAGGCCGGTGGGGATGCCAGGCAGCTCGGTGATCGTCATGGCATCGGCGGTCACGACGGTGAGCGGTGCATCCGGCCTGAAAAGCCCGACGGTCAGGGGCAGCTGCGCCGCGAGTCGCCTGTCGATCTCCACGGCGACGACGGATGCCCCGACCTCGAGCAGCCCGAGCGTGAGCGATCCCAGTCCCGGGCCGATCTCCACGACGACGTCACCGTCGGCGACCCCCGCCGCCTTGACGATGCGGCGGACGGTGTTGGCGTCGATGACGAAATTCTGTCCGAGCTTCTTCGTGGGCTGGATGCCCAGCAGTTCGGCGAGATCGCGGATCTCGGCGGGACCGAGGAGCCTGGACACCTCAGCCATTCGACGCTCCCCTGACGCACCTTCGGCGCGTCGTGCTCCGCACAAGCGGAGAGCGAGGAGCTTCGTTCCTCTTCGCTCCGCTCACGCGAGATCCGACGAGTCGATGGCCTCGTCGTATGGCGAACCCAGCTCCTGGGTGACCGGTTCGGCGTCCCAGCTGCCGTAGACGAGTTCCGTGTTGGACGAGATCTGCGCCGCGAGCATCGAAACGTCGGTGCCGAGGTGGTCGGCCATGAACCGCAGGGTGTGCGGGATCAGGTACGGCGCGTTGGGGCGACCTCGGTGGGGTACCGGCGTGAGGAACGGCGCATCGGTCTCCACGAGGATGCGGTCGCGCGGAATCGCGGAAAGCGCCTCGCGCAGATTGTCGGCGTTCTTGAAGGTCACGGTACCGGCGAAGGAGAGGTACCAGCCATTGTCCGCGCACAGCCTGGCCATGTCGGCGTCACCGGAGAAACAGTGGAACACCGTCTTCTCAGGGGCACCGACCCGGCGGAGGGTGGAGATGACCTCGGCGTGGGCGTCGCGGTCATGGATCTGCATCGCGATACCGTGCCGCTTGGCGATCCCGATGTGCGCCTCGAAGGAGCGGAATTGGGCGGAGCGTCCCGACTCGTCGGTGCGGAAGAAGTCGAGTCCCGTCTCACCGACCGCGCGCACCCGCGGTCGACCAGCCAGTTCGTCGATCTCGGCGAGCGCGGCATCCAGCGTTCCCGCCGTCTCGTAGGCGGGAGCTTCGTTCGGATGGATGGCGACCGCCGCGAGCATACGCGGTTCACGAGCCGCCATCTCTGCCGACCAGCGCGAGGTCTGCAGGTCACCGCCCACCTGCACGACGCCGCGGATGCCGACACTCGACGCCCGGTCGAGCTGCTCGCGATAGTCGAGCGGATTATCGCCGTCGCTGATCTCGAGATGCGTGTGGTTGTCGTAGACCTGAACGGTGAGTGCCTCGGGCAGCGGTGGATAGCTGAGGTCGCGCCTCTGCCCATGCTCAGACGTGGTGTCGCGCTGACGGACGTACGGCGAGGGCTCGGTCACGCGCTCGCAGGCTCCACCTGTTCGATGCGCGGGAAGAGCGAACTCTCCAGCGCGGTGACCGTGGGGGCGCCGAGCCAGTCGTATGCCGCACGCACGTCCTGCTCGGTCACGTCGCCGGCTCCACCGATTGCCGCCCACAGTTTCGCCGCGGCATCCGGGATCACCGGCGCCAGCAGCACCGCCAGCGTGCCGAGGCCGCGCACGACGGTGAAAAGCACGGTGTCGAGACGTTCGGCGTTTGCCGGATCCTTCGCGAGCGCCCATGGCTCCTGGATGGTGATGTAGCCGTTCAGTTCGTCGACGAGAATCCAGATCGCTGCCAGGGCCTCGTGGATCGCCAGGCGCTCGATGGCCGCATCGGCATCCGCTGTCGCCCTGCGTTCCGTGACCCTGATGGCCTCGTCGGCTTCGGTGAAGGCACCGGGATCCGGGATGACACCGTCGCGATAGCGGGACACCATTGCGATGACCCGCGACGCGAGGTTGCCGAAACCGTTCGCGAGCTCGGCCTGATAGCGAGCGGAGAGGTCCTCCCAGCTGAAGGAACCGTCCTGACCGAAACTGATGGCGCGCATGAAGTAGTAGCGGAAGGCATCCGCCCCGAAGGTCTCGGTGATCTCGGAGGGCGCGATGCCGGTGAGTTTCGACTTCGACATCTTCTCGCCGCCGACGAGAAGCCAACCGTGGCCGAAGACCTTGCGCGGCACGGGAAGGCCGGCGGCCATCAACATCGCGGGCCAGATCACGGCGTGAAAGCGGGCGATGTCCTTACCGACCAACTGCACGGCCGGCCAGCGGCGCTCGAAATTCTCCTGGTCGGTGCCGTAGCCGACCGCGGTGATGTAGTTGAGCAGCGCGTCGAACCAGACGTAGAGCACGTGACTGTCGTCCCAGGGGATCTTGATACCCCAGTCGAAGCTCGAGCGGGAGATCGAGAGGTCGTCGAGGCCGGCACGCACGAACTGGATGATCTCGTTGCGGACGCTCTCCGGCTGGATGAAGTCGGGCTGCGACTCGTAGAGGTCCAGCAGTCGCTGCTGGAAATCGCTCATGCGGAAGAAATAGTTCTTCTCTTTGAGCACCTCGACGGGAATCGAGTGGATCTTGCAGAGCAGCCTGCCGGCATAGTCGCCGCTTGGCAGCTCCATGAGGTCGTCCAGCTGCTTGTATTCCTCGCAGCCGACGCAGTAGTAGCCCTCGTACTCGCCGGAGTAGATGAAGCCATCGTCGTAGAGTTTCTGCAGAAAGACGGTGACGGCGTATTCGTGCCGTTCATCGGTCGTGCGGATGAAGTCGTCGTTGGAGATGTTGATCGTCTTCAAGAGCGGCTGCCAGGCATCCGCCACCAGTCGGTCGGCCCAGGCCTTCGGCGTGGTGTCGTTCGCGACGGCGGTGCGCAGGATCTTCTGGCCGTGCTCGTCGGTGCCGGTGAGCAGCCAGGTGTCGTCGCCCGCCTGGCGATGCCAGCGGGCGAGCACGTCTGCCGCAACTTCCGTGTACGCGTGACCGATATGCGGTACGTCGTTGACATAGAAGATGGGCGTCGCAATATAGAAGGATTCGCGGGCGGCCATGTCGAACATCCTAATTGCCGCCGCTGGTGCTCGGACGCGAACTGGTAGCCGCCCCAGGCCAGGGGACGCAAAGGGCTCGCACGAGCGGCGCGAAAGAACGTATTGCGTCCCCTGGCGGGGAATTTGCGGAGCGCGGGTCGGTAAACGCGGGAGATCGGCTTGCTACTTCAGCCTGAGCGCGCCCTCGTAGAGGTCACGCCTGCTCAAGCCGGTCGCCTCGGCGACCTCCGCCGCGGCCTCCTTGAGTCGTGAACCGGAGGCGACCAGTGACTGCACCTGCACGATTCCGGTGCTGAGGTCGACCTCCTGCACCCCTCCGCCCTCCACGACGATGCAGATCTCCCCCTTGACGCCGGCGGCGGCCCATCCAGCGAGCTCCGCCGCCGTGCCGCGCTTCACCTCTTCATAGAGTTTCGTGAGCTCGCGGCAGACTACGACCCGGCGATCGGCGCCAAACGCCGTCGCGAGATCGGCGAGGGCAGCCGCGAGCCGATTCGGCGACTCGAAGAAGACCATCGTGCGCGGCTCGCGAACCAGCGCCCGGAAGTACGCGAGCCGACCCTTGCGCGGCAGGAAACCCTCGAAGGTGAAGCGATCCGTCGGCAGACCGGACACGGCGAGCGCGGTGATCACGGCTGACGGCCCGGGCAGGGCGGTGACAGTGACCCCGGCGGCGGCGGCGGCGGTCACGAGGGAGAAGCCAGGATCGCTGATGGCGGGCATTCCGGCATCCGTCAGTACCAGGACATCCGCGTCCCTCGCCAGCTCCACGATTTCGGCGGCCTTGGCGACCTCGTTGTGTTCGTGAAGCGGTATGAGCCGCGGTCGGTTCTCGATGCCGAGCGCACGCATCAGGTGGATGGTCACCCGGGTATCCTCCGAGGCGATCACCTCGGCGTTGCCCAGCGCCTCCACGAGCCGCCGCGACGCGTCGCCGAGAGTGCCGATCGGAGTCGCGGCGAGGATGATCATCTGCCCATCCTTCCAGCGATCGCTGGCTAACATTGCACCTGTGACGACACCGGGCGCCGACTTCGACGAGCTGATCACCGACGACGACGAGCGCGCTCCCGAAGATCGCGAACCCATCGGTACGCGCCTCGACGAGTGGTGGGGGCGGATGCTCGGCTCCCCCCTTCGCCAACGCCTGTGGTACTGGGGCGGTCCGATCGCCGTCACCCTTCTGGCCGCCGTGCTGCGGCTCTGGCGCCTGGGAGACCCGCGGTCGCTCGTCTTCGATGAGACCTTCTATGTCAAGGACGCCTACACGCTCATGAAACTCGGCTACGAGGGATCGTGGCCGGCGAATGCGGACCAGAGTTTCAATGCCGGCAAGGTCGATATCTACCTGACCGACGGTTCCTATGTCGCGCATCCGCCGCTCGGCAAGTGGCTCATCTCTCTCGGCCTGCAGGTCTTCGGCGCCGAGAACACTGTCGGCTGGCGGATCAGCACGGCGATCGTCGGCATCCTCGCGGTCCTGGTGCTGGTTCTGATCGCCCGCCAGCTCTTCGGATCCACCGTGCTCGCGACCATCGCCGGGGGTCTGCTCGCGATCGACGGCCACGCGATCGTGCTGTCGCGCACGGCGCTGCTCGACAACTTCGTCATGATCTTCTGCCTGCTCGGCTTCTGGGCGGTGCTGCTCGACCGCAACCAGAGCGCGAGACGGCTGAGCCAGTGGATCGCCAGGCGGACCGATGCCGGCCGCGGCACCGACTGGGGACCAGCCCTGTGGGGTCGCCCGTGGCTCATCGCCGCCGGTCTCGCCTTCGGGCTCGCCAGCGCGGTCAAATGGAGCGGGCTCTATTTTGTCGCGGCCTTCGCCGTCTACACGCTCGTCGTGGATGCTGTCGCCCGCCGACGAGCCGGCGTCACCTTCTGGGTGAGCGGCACCATCTTCAAGCAGGGCCCGGCGACCTTCCTGCTCACCGTGCCGATCGCGCTCGCGGGTTACCTCGCCAGCTGGACCGGCTGGTTCGTGACCAAGGGCGGCTACTACCGCGACTGGGCCGACCAGCCCGGCAATGCTGCGACTGGCTTCTTTTCCTGGGTGCCGCACGCCGTGCAGAGCTTCTGGCACTACCAGCAGAGTGTCTACGACTTCAATGTCAACGAGCATTCGCCGCACTCCTACTCCGCCAATCCGCTGACCTGGCTGTTCCTCGTGCGCCCGACAGCGTTCTACTACGTCGCACAGAACAGGGGCGAGGCCGGATGCTCCTTCTCGAGTTGCGCGGAATACGTGACGTCGATCGCCAACCCGATCCTCTGGTGGGCCGCGACAGCGGCGATCTTCTACCTCGTCTACCGGCTCGTCCGCTACCGCGAGTGGAAGGTCGGGCTCATCCTCATGGGAATGGTCGCGGGCTACCTCCCGTGGCTGCTGTACACGCAGCGCACCGTTTTCCAGTTCTATGGGATCGTCTTCGAGCCATACATGATCCTCGGTCTGGTCTTCGTGATGGGCCTGCTGCTCGGGCGAAGAACGGACCCGTCCTGGCGACGGCTCAGCGGCATCCGGGTGGTCGGATTCTTCCTCGCCCTGGTCATCGTGGTGAGCGCCTTCTTCTACCCGGTGTGGACCGGCATGCAGGTGCCAACCTGGTTCGCGCAGATCCATTACTGGCTGCCGGGCTGGCGATGACTGTTACGGAGCGTTGCGCGACCGTGCAATGGTGGCTGCGCGCTCCGGTAGCGTGAACGCATGGCTGACAGAGAGTACGGTTTCCGCACGCGGGCAATTCACGCGGGCAACATCCCCGATGCGGCCACGGGCTCTCGCGCCCTCCCCATCTACCAGACGAGCGCCTTCGTCTTCGACGACACGTCGGATGCCGCGGCCCGCTTCGCCCTGCAGAAATACGGCAACATCTACAGCCGGCTCGGCAACCCGACCGTCGCCTCCTTCGAGGAGCGCGTCGCGTCGCTGGAGGGCGGACTCGGCGCGGTGGCGACCGCCAGCGGCCTGAGCGCGCAGTTCATCACCTTCGCCTCGCTCGCCGGAGCGGGAGACCACATCGTGGCATCCGCGAACCTCTACGGCGGCTCGATCACGCAGCTCGACGTGACGCTGCGCCGCTTCGGGGTGGAGACCACCTTCGTCCAGGGTTCCGACCCGGCCGCCTACGCCGCGGCGATCACCGACAGGACGAAGCTCATCTTCGCCGAGATCGTCGCGAACCCCTCCGGCGAGATCGCGGACCTCGAGGGACTCGCGGATGTCGCGCACGCTCACGACATCCCGCTCATCATCGACTCGACCATCGCGACGCCCTACCTCAATCGGCCCATCGAGTGGGGAGCCGACGTCGTCGTGCACTCCGCCACCAAGTTCCTCGGCGGACACGGCACGACCCTCGGCGGTGTCGTCGTCGAGTCCGGCCGTTTCCACTGGGCCAACGAGCACTTCCCGCTCTTCGACCAGCCGGTGCCCTCCTACGGCGGACTCAACTGGCACGGCAATTTCGGCGAGTACGCCTTCCTCACCCGCCTGCGCGCAGAGCAACTGCGCGACATCGGCCCAGCGCTCTCGCCGCACTCGGCCTGGCTGCTGGCGCAGGGCGTCGAGACCCTTCCCTTCCGCCTGCAGGCGCACGTCGACAACACGCGGATCGTCGCTTCCTTCCTCGAAGCCGACCCGCGCATCGAGTTCGTCAACTGGGCCGGGCTGCCGAGCCATCCACACTACGACCGGGCACTCAAGTACCTCCCGAAGGGTCCTGGCGCGGTGTTCAGCTTCGGTGTCAAGGGCGGGCGGCAGATCGGCCAGAGGTTCATCGAATCGGTGAACCTGGCCAGCCATCTGGCCAATATCGGCGACGCGAAGACGCTCGTCATCCATCCCGCGTCCACCACTCACGCACAACTCAACGAGCAGCAGCTCGTCGACGCGGGCGTGCTCCCCGGCCTGGTCCGCATCAGCGTCGGAATAGAAGACCCTGAGGACATTGTTTATGACCTTGATCAGGCTTTGACCAGGGCGACGGAGGACAGGTAATGAGTACAGCAACGGCAGAGGTCACTGTTCTTCCCAACGGGCTGAGCTGCGAGCTTCCGGCCGGCTCCCCGCTTGCCAGGCTGCTCAAGTCACAGCGCACCTGGGTCGGCCCATCCGCCAAGGAGCGCCAAGCCATCCTTCGTGCGGCGAAGACCGTGGCGATCGTCGGGGCATCGCCGAACACGGCGCGTTCGAGCTACTTCGTCGGCACCTATCTGCAGCAGTCGAGCGACTACGAGCTGTTCTTCGTCAATCCCAACGCCGAGACGATCCTCGGCCAGCCGGTCTACAGGTCGCTCGCCGATCTTCCGGTCGTTCCCGACATCGTCGACGTCTTCCGCAAGGCCAGCGACATCCCCTCGGTGATCGACGACGTTCTCGCCGTCGGCGCGAAGACCGTGTGGGTGCAGCTCGGCATCTGGAATCAGGATGCGGCGATCTACGGCGAGAGCAAGGGGCTCACGGTGGTGATGGACCGCTGCATCAAGGTCGAGCACGCGCGCTTCAACGGCGGACTCCGGCTGTTCGGTTTCGACACCGGAGTGATCTCGTCGCACAAGAGGGGCAGCTAGCGGCGTTTCGGCCGCAACGACGATCCCGCCAACAGGACGAATCGCCCCCTTCTGCCCGCTGACAGGACAGGATGTCCGGCCTGACAGTGTCCGTCTTGTTTGCCGCGGGGCTGGCCCATTCGACCGTCCCGCGTTACGCCAGGTTTCCGGCGGAACCCAATCTTCAGGCGCCGCTGACTAGCGTGAGGGTATGACCTCTGTCGCACCGGAACTGATCTCCCCGCTCGTGTCGACCCAGTGGCTCGCCGACCACCTCGGCGCCGAGAATCTGGCAGTGCTCGATGCGACGGTGCTCGTGGCATCCGGCCCGCACGGCGGCTATCTGAGCGGCCACGAGCAGTACATCCTCACGGGTCACATTCCCGGCGCGCAGTTCGCCGACCTGCTCGAGGACTTCTCGGACGCGACATCCGCATTGCGGTTCACCAAGCCGGGCCAGGCCCAGTTCGAGACGGCGGCCGGCGCACTCGGGGTCGACAACGAGACGACCGTCGTCGTCTACGACTCCGCCGCCGGCCAGTGGGCGTCTCGGCTCTGGTGGCTTTTTCGCAGCTGGGGATACGACCGGGTCGCGGTGCTCGACGGCGGGCTCGTCAAATGGAACGCCGAGGCCCGCGAGACCGACATCGGCCATAGTGAGCCGACGGTTGTGACCTTCCACGGGGTCGAACGTCCGGAACTCTGGGTCGATAAGGCATACGTGGAGCGGGTGGTGAGCGGGCAGGAGAACGCCTCGCTGGTCTGCGGCGTTCCGCCCAAGGAGTTCACCGGCGAGGCGGGCAGCCGTCCCCGCGCCGGGCACATCCCCGGCAGCCTGAGCGTGCCGGCCGGGCGGCTCGTCGACCGAGACTCGAACGCCTATCTCGGACACGAGGAGCTCCGCGAGAAGTTCTCCCCGGTTCTCGACGGCGGCCGCATCGTCAGCTATTGCGCCGCGGGCATCGCTGCGGCATCCGATGCTCTCGCGTTGACCCTGCTGGGCGAGCGCAACGTCGCGATCTACGACGGATCCCTCAACGAGTGGGCGGCGGATCCCGCCTCGGCGCTGACGATCGAGGCCTAGCCGGCCAGCACGACCTCCAGCTCGCGAGCGTCGGTCAGCGGCAACCGGCAGACGAAGTCCTGGCAGAGATAGGCGGCCTCCGCGTCCCGACCGACGAAGAGTTCGAAGCCCGCAGCGGCGAACTCGGCGGCCTGGGCGCGCGTCACGATCGCGGTGACGGCCCCGCTGCGGAACCAACCACGGGCGACGGACGCGGTGGCGGCAACGAGGTCGTCCGTCACGACCACGAGCTGAGCGGTCGGTTCCCGGAGGGCGGATGCCACGGTCAGCGCACCGCCGAAGGCGATCGGCCGCGCCTCCGCGAGCGGGCCGAGAAACTCGATCGCGCCGATGCTCGCCTCGCGGTACGCCGCGTGCGCGGTGAGCAGGTAGAGGTCGTGCGCCGCTGCAGCCATGGCGCTGAGTCCTGAGGGGTAGGCGCCCTCGGAGGGATCGACCTCCAGCGCCAGCCCGCGAGCGGCGAGAACGGGATCGGCACCGCCCGGAACACCGAACGGGGTTGCGGACGAGGCGTTCATCGACCCATCGACGAGCGCCCGCGCAATCGTCGCGTAGCGCGCCTCACCCGTGGCGGTCGCGAGCCGCAACAGGCCCGACGCAAACATGCCGTAGTCCTCGAGCGTGGCGCCGGCCGAGGAGACCCTGCCCTCGATCGATGCACGGAGCAGTGTGTCGTCGGCGTTTAGATGGTGCTCGATCAGGTAGTCCGCTGCGGCGCGGGCCCCCTCGATCCACCCCGGCCGATCGAGGGCGAATCCGGCGAGCGCGAGGGCTTCTATCGCGAGTCCGTTCCAGCCGGTGAGGACCTTGGCGTCGAGGGCCGGAGGTCTCTGGGCTGCTCGCGCCGCGGCATCCAGGGCGTAATAGCCGCCCTCGACGCGATCGCCGTCGACGGTGCTCTCGCTGTCCTGCGCCGAGGCGAAGGCGCCGGAGGGCAGCCGCATGACCCTGAGCAGGAAGTCAGCGACGCCCTCCGCGACGTCGACCCGGCCGAGCCGCGCGTAGGCCTGCAGCAGCAGGGCGTTGTCGTACAGCATCCGCTCGTAGTGCGGCTCGCTCCAGTCGCGCATGGTCGCATAGCGGAAGAAGCCGCCCTCGATCGGGTCGCGCAGTCTGGATGCCGCCATCGCCCCCAGCGTGCGCCGGGCAAGGGCGAGAGCGTCGGCATCGCCGGCGGAGCCGCGCTCGAGCAGGAACAGCAGCACCGGTGCCGCCGGGAACTTCGGTGCACCGCCGAACCCACCGTACTGCGCGTCCTCGTAGGTGAGCAGTTCGGCGACGATGGGCGCGAAGTCGGTCGGCAGCGTCCCGCCGTTTGCGGGACGCTGGGTGGCGAGGGCTTCCGCCACCCTCGCCGCACTGCCCTCGACCTCTTCGCGGTGCGCCGTCCAGGCATCGAGCACGGCGTCGAGCACCTGCCGGAACGACGGATGCCCCGTGACGGGCTGCGGTGGCCAGTACGTCCCGGCGAAAAAGGTTCGTCCCTCCGGCGTCGTGAACACGTTGAGCGGCCAGCCGAGGTTCTCCGCGAACGCTCCCGCGGCGGCGAGATAGCTGGAGTCGACGTCAGGATGCTCCTCACGATCGACCTTGACCGTCACGAAGTTGGCATTGAGGTATTCGGCCAGCGCGGGATCGCTGAAACTCTCACGGGCCATCACGTGGCACCAGTGACAGGTCGAGTAGCCGATGGAGATGAGCATCGGCACCTGGCGCCGCTCCGCCTCGGCGAAAGCCTCATCACCCCAGGGGAACCAGTCGACCGGATTCTCGGCGTGCGAGCGCAGGTACGGGCTCAGGGCGAGACGCAGGCGATTGGACATCTCTCCAGCGTAGGCTCGCACTGTGCCCACGACAGCCATCACGTACATCGGTGGACCGACCGCTCTGCTCGAGTTCGCGGGTCTGCGCATCGTCACCGATCCGACCTTCGACGAGCCACAGAGCTACGACGCCGCACCGGGTTCGACACCGCTGGTAAAGACTGTCGGTCCAGCCATCGGCCGCACCGAACTCGGCCCCGTCGATCTGATCCTGCTCTCGCATCACGGCCACAAGGACAACCTCGACTACGAGGGTCTCGAGCTGATCGCCCAGGGCATCCCGACCCTGAGCAGCCACCGGGCGGCGAGCGACCTCTTCGGTGGCAGTCTGATCGGCCTCGACGACTGGGAGACGCACGAGGTCGGCGGCGTGACCATCACGGCTGTGCCCGCCCTGCACGGACCACCGGGCTCGGAACGCCGCATCGGTCCCGTCATCGGCTTCGTGCTGCAGGCATCGGGCGAACCCACCGTCTACGTCAGCGGCGACAACGCGTCGCTGCCTCTCGTCGTCCAGATCGCCGATCGCTTCGCGCCTGTCGATGTGGCCGTCCTGTTCGCCGGTGCCGCCCGCACACCGGCGGTCGACGCTCCGCTCACCCTGACCTCGGCGGACGCCCTTGCCGCGGCGAAGGCGCTCGAAGCCACCCACGTGGTCGGCCTCCACACCGAGGACTGGCAGCATTTCTCCGAAAGCCGCGCGGACCTCGAGGCGGCCTTCGCCGGCACCGGGCTGCTCGTCGCAACGCCACGCGGCGTGCGCGTGGAGCTCTAGCTGTCGGCGACCGTCATGGAGTGTGCCGCTCCTCAGGACCGTTATAGGCGCTCAGCGGCCTGATAAGGACGTTGGACGCCAGCTGCTCCATGATGTGCGCTGTCCAGCCGACGACTCGACTCGCGACAAAGAGCGGTGTGAAGATCTCGGTGTCGAATCCGATGAGGTGGTACAACGGCCCGGACGGGTAGTCGAGGTTCGGCTTGATGTTCTTGGCGCGGGCCATGGCTGCCTCGAGCGCGTGGTACTTGGCCCCGAGTTCCGGAGCGTCGTACTGCACGATCAGCGACTCGAGCACCGCGCTCATGGTCGGAACGCGAGAATCGCCGTTCTTGTAGACACGGTGACCGAACCCCATGATCTTGCGTTTCTCGGCGAGGGCGTCGTCCAACCATTTCTCGACATCATCCGCCGAGTCGATCTCCTCGAAGACATGCATGACGGCCTCGTTCGCGCCACCGTGCAGCGGACCCTTGAGCGCGCCGATCGCGCCGACGACGGCCGAATACAGGTCGGCGAGGGTCGACGTGATGACCCGCGCCGTGAACGTCGAGGCGTTGAAGGAGTGCTCGGCGTACAGGATCATCGAGATGTCGAAGGCGTTGACGGCGACGAGGCTCGGCACGTCGCCGAAGGCCATATGCAGGAAGTTCGCGCTGTAGCCGAGGTCCTCACGAGGCTCGACGAGCTCCTCACCGCGACGGCGGCGTTGGTCGTAGGCCACGATCGAGGGAAGCTTGGCCAACAGGGCGACCGACTTCGTGAGGTTCGCCTCCCGACTCGAATCCGCGGCATCCGGATCGTTTGCACCGATGACGCTCACAGCCGTGCGCACCACGTCCATCGGATGCGCGGCGAGCGGTAGGTCGTCGATCACCCGCTTGACGTTGTCGTCGAGCGCACGCAGCGAACGCTCGAGGGTTTCGAAGTCGGCGAGCTGCTGCTCGTCGGGCAGTTCGCCGTGCCAGAGCAGGTAGGCGACCTCCTCGAAGGTGCACTTTGCGGCGAGCTCGTGAACGGGGTATCCGCGGTACAACAGCGAGTTCGTCTCCGGGCTCACCTTTGAGATGGCGGTGTAGTCGACGATGACGCCCGCAAGTCCCTTGTGCAGCGTCGGTTCTGTGTTGCTCAGATCGGTCATCATGCTCCCTTGCTCGTGCCCGGTACCTGGAAATTGAAGACGGAGGTGTCGAACGTGTTGTAAGCCTCGTAGTCGAGCAACTCGTAGAGTCGCGCGCGAGTCTGCATGTCCGGCACCGCCGAACGCAGCGAGCCCTCAGACTCAATCGTATCGAGCCCCCGTTCAGCTGCCCCCATCGCCAGCCTCAAGAGGCTCACAGGATAGATCACGATATTGATTCCGACGCTGGCAAGTTGCGCGCTCGTGAAGAGCTCGCTCTTGCCGAATTCGGTCATGTTGGCCAGGATCGGCACATCGATCGCCCCGCGTACGGCCTCGAACTCGGCGAGATCGGCCATCGCCTCGGGGAAGATCGCATCGGCACCGGCGTCTACGAGAGCCTTCGCCCGGTCAACGGCCGCGCCCAGCCCGTCGATCGCTCGGATGTCGGTGCGCGCCATGATGAGCAGGTTCGGATCGCGCCGGGCATCCACCGCCGCGCGGATGCGCTTGGTCGCCGTGTCGACGTCGACAACGGCCTTGCCGTCGAGGTGGCCACACCGCTTCGGATTCACCTGGTCTTCGATGTGAAGGCCCGCGACTCCGGCATCCTCGAGTTCCTGCACGGTGCGTGCGACGTTCATCGGCTCGCCGAAACCCGTGTCCGCGTCGACGAGGGACGGGAGTTCGGTCATCCGGCTGATCTGCCGTGCGCGATTGGCGACCTCGGTGAGCGTCGTGAGGCCGATGTCGGGAAGTCCGAGGTCGGCGGCGATCACCGCGCCGGAGATGTAGACGCCATCGAACGTCTTGTCCTGGATGAGTTTCGCGCTCAGCGGGTTGAATGCTCCGGGAAAGCGGAGCAGTTCGCCCGTCGCGAGTGCGGCGCGCAGGTTCGCGCGCTTCTCGGCCGGGGTGGTGGTTGCGTACAGCATCAGAAGAGTCCCTTCGGTCCTGGAACGAGCAGGCCGGTTCGCGCGATCACGGCGAGTCCCCCGAGTTCGTCGGCCCGGAGTTCGGGCAGGCGCTGCGCCAGCTCGAGGAAACGATCGGCCTCGGCATCGTCGAGCACGCCCGCGGCCAGGTCCCGGAACTTGGCGACGTACTGCTCGCGGGCGAAGGGCCGAGCACCGAGGGGGTGCGCATCGGCGACGGCGATCTCGTCGACGATCGTCGTTCCGTCGGCAAGAGTGATCTCGACGCGCCCGCCGAACGCCTTCTCTGCCGGGTCGTTGGAGTGGTAGCGACGGGTCCACTCCTGGTCTTCGGTCGTCGTGACCCTGTGCCACAGCGCAACCGTGTCGGGGCGGCCGGCGCGCTCGGGCGCGTAGGAGCGCTCGTGGTGCCACTCGCCGTCCTGCAGGGCGACGGTGAAGATGTACGGGATGGAGTGGTCGAGTGTCTCGCGGCTCGCCGTCGGGTCGTATTTCTGCGGGTCGTTCGAGCCTGAGCCGATCACGTAGTGGGTGTGGTGGCTCGTGTGGATCACGACACTCTCGATCGCGTCCGCGCGCAGCCATGGACGCGCGTCGTGCAGCTTGCGCGCCAGGTCGATCCAGGCCTGCGCCTGGTACTCCGCGGAGTGCTCCTTGGTGTAGCTGTCGAGGATGCCGCGCTTAGCCTCCCCCCTGTCTGGAAGTGGAACCTCATAGTGGGCGTCCGGCCCGTCGAGCAGCCAGGCGATGACGCCGTCCTCGCCCTCGTAGATCGGGGTGGGGCTGGTCTGGCCGCGCATCGCGCGATCGACGGCCTCGATGGCCATCTTGCCGGCAAATGCCGGGGCATACGCCTTCCAGCTGGAGATCTCGCCCTTGCGCGACTGGCGCGTCGCCGTGGTCGTGTGCAACGCCTGGCCGATCGACTGGAAGATCGTCGTCGTGTCGAGACCGAGAAGGGTTCCGATGCCGGCGGCCGCGCTCGGGCCGAGGTGGGCCACGTGATCGATCTTGTGAGCGTGCAAACTGATCGCCTTTGCGAGGTCGATCTGGATCTCGTAGCCCGTCGCGATGCCGCGAATCAGATCGCGTCCGCTGCGACCGACGTGCTGCGCGACCGCGAGGATCGGCGGAATGTTGTCACCGGGGTGCGAATACTCGGCCGCGAGGAATGTGTCGTGATAGTCCAGCTCGCGAACGGCGACGCCGTTCGCCCAGGCCGCCCACTCCGCCGAGAAGCGGCCATGGACGCCGAACACCGTCGATCCGGTCCCTGAGCTTGACGACGGGTTCGGATGGTCCTCGGCCTGCGCACGCGCGGCCACCACGGGGCCGCGGCCCAGCGATGCGGTTGCGACGGCCGCATTATCGATCACGCGATTCACCACCATCTCGGCCACCTCATCCGTCACCTCGACCGGATCGGCGGCGACCTCGGCGATCTTCCAGGCGAGCTGGTCCTCCCTGGCGAGATTTTCTTCGCTTCTGTGGACGCGTACGGAGTGCAAGTGCACGGATGATTCCTTTCGATGGCCCTCAGACGAAGAGGCGGGAGGCCTGCGGTTCGAGTGAACCGAGGATGCTTTTGAGGCTTCGGTAGAGGTGCAGCTGGGTCGCATGGGCGGCGAGGGATTCCGAGCCGTCGATGATCGCGTCGACGATCATCAGATGCTCCCGCGCCGCTTCGCGCAGGCGCTCGGGGTTGTCGTGGGACAGTCGGCGGATGCGCGCGACATGCGTGCGCACCCCATCGAGCGTCGAGACCAGGAACGGGTTGCCCACGGCGTCGTCGATTGCCGCGTCGAGTCTGGCCACCAGCTCGTAGTACTTCCGGCGCGCAGGATCGTCGCTCTCGAGCAACTCGTGCGCCAGCCGGAACTCAGCCCGCAACGTCTCGAACACCGTCACATCGCGGTGGCGAGCGGCCAGCCGAGCGGCCTGCTCCTCTAGCGCCTCGCGCACTTCGAAGAGCTGCGTGATGTTGTCTGCCGAGATTTCGGTCACGACGACACCCCGTCCGGAATGACCGGACACGAGCCCGTCGGCCCCAAGCCGAGCGAGGGCCTCACGCAGCGGAGTGCGAGACACGCCGAGCCGCGTGGACTGTTCCACCTCGGCGAGCGCCGTCCCCGCTGACAGCTCTCCGTCCAGGATCTCGTTCCTGAGAATCGAGTAGGCCCGGTCGCTGGCGCGCATGTCCAGTCCCTCCTCATAAATGTGTTCTGTATACACAGACTAGCTCAAATTGCCGTTAGGGCCGGAAATATGCAGAACATAGGGCTAAGTGTATGCATTGCAGGCCTGAGCCTTCGGTACCTAGCGAGCGGTTGTATGAGGATTCGCAACGGCACGGAGCCCGAGATGCTCGCGAAGCGTCGCACCCGCGTACTCCGTACGGAACAACCCGCGACGCTGGAGCTCGGGCACCACCAGTGTGGTGAAGGCTTCGAACTGTCCGCCGAGGAAGGCGGAAAGGACGGTGAAGCCGTCGACCGCTCCGGCCCGGAACCAGGCCTCGAGATGATCGGCGATGTCGGTGGGCGAGCCGACCAGGATGGGTGCCGAGACGGAGTGTGCCACGAGGAGGTGGCGGAAGGTGACGGGGCGTTCCCCGCCGACGGTACGGCCAGACCTTTCCCGTACCACGCTGAGGAGGTACCTGCCAGGGTCGCCAAATCGGGCCGCCAGCCGAGCAGGCACGACCTCCTCGACGAGCACGCCGCCGAGCGGCACGCCCAGCACACTCGAGAGGGCACGGATGCTGCGGCTGGCGGGCAGCGCTGGCCTGCCTTCGCCGGTGGCGGCATCCTCGAGCGCGACGAGGTTCACGAGTTGGTCGTAGACCTCCCACGCCTGCTCCCGCGTCTCCGCAACGACCGGCAGGATCGAGGTCAGGATACGGAACTGCTCCGGATCGCGGCCGGCCTCGGAGACCTGGCGCTTGATCGCGGCATGCGACTCGACCGCCTCGTCGATCGTCGGGGGCGACACCAGCAGGATGTCGGCGTCGGCGCTGGCCAGCTGCCGTGCTCTCGCGGTCGTCCCGGCGACGAGGATCGGCGGGTGCCCCTGAGGCGGACGGACGGCATTGAGCGGACCGGTCGACGCGAGGTGCCGACCGACATAGTTGAGCGGATGCAACCTGTCGGCGTCGATGAGCTGGCCGCCCGCGGCATCCGAGACGAAGGCGTCGTCTTCCCAACTGTCCCAGAGGCCGCGCAGGATCTCGACGAACTCGTGGGCGGCCGCGAAACGATCCTCGTCGCCGTGGACGTCTTCCCAGCCGAAGTTGCGGGCGGAGCGCAACTCCGCTCCCGTGGCCACGTTGAGACCGATCCGACCGCCGCTGAGCAGGTCGATCGACGCCGACGAACGGGCGATCGCGTACGGCTCGGAGTAGGAAGAACTGAAGGTCGCGACGAGGCCGATGCGTTCGGTGACGGCGGCCAGATAGCTGATCGCGGCGAAGGGCTCCACCCGCGCCAGCAGATGTGGGTCGGTGAACTCGAACTCGGCGGCGGTGGCGAGCCAGTCGCCGAAGAACAGGAAGTCGAGGCCCGCCCGTTCCGCGGTCAGTGCGGTGCTGCGCAGGATCGCGGGATCGTCGCGCGGGCTGTCGTGGGCATCCGGATGCCGCCAGCCGGCCGGCCACGCCCCGAGAGTGCGCACGGTGGCGGCGAGAATGATGTGCCCCTCACGACCGGAAGTCTGGACCATGCCTCGACGTTAGGGTGGAAAGATACCGGTCGCACTATCCGGGGTCACAAAGAGTAAAGAGCTGACCAATTACGCAATCCACCGCCGACTCATTCCTGCACACCACGCCGCTCGACGAACTCGCCCAGCCCGTGCTGCGGGACTTGGAACGCGAATACGATGGCCGCTACGGCAATCTGTTCGGCGAGCCGGCATCCTCGGAGATCTATCGCTATCCACCGGAGGCTTTCACCGCGCCGAATGGTACCTTCCTGCTGCTCCTGCGTGCGGACGCTCCCATCGCCGCCGGGGCATTCATGACGATCGACCAGAACACCGTCGAGATCAAGCGCGTCTGGACTCACCCGGATCACCGCGGACGCGGCCTCGCCAGGCTCGTGCTCGCCGAGCTGGAGGCCGAAGCCGTCAGGCGCGGTTTCAGCGAGGTCGTGCTCAGCACCGGTCCGCGCCAGCCGGAGGCCGTGCGCCTCTACCTCGCGACCGGATACACACCGCTCTTCGACCCGACTCTCGACGCGGAGACCATCGTCATGCACGAATTCCGCAAGAGCCTGGCTGCGCCGCGCTAGCCTGCTGGCCACGCCACCACGGATCATCGGGGTCCGCGCCCCTCCCACGACGACCACGGCGACTCGGGATCGACACCCCCGCGAGCGGATCGACGCGCACCCGCCGCCCGGTCCTGCGCTTCCAACGCCCCTTCAGCATCCGGGCATGCCGTTCGAGCAGCGCGATGAAGTGGTCGTCGAGCCGATAGCTGTGATTTGGCCACTCGTCGTGCACGTGCGCGAACTCGTGGTCGCGCAACAGTTTAAGGTGATGCTGCACCGCGGAACGGCCGACGCCGAACTCGACGATGATCACCTGCTCGATGTCGCCCGCGTAGTGTTCACCGCTGGCGAGTATCTCGACAATCCGACGCCGAATCGGCTCGGCCATCACCTCGTACACATGCATGATTCCACTGTGTCAATTCGCGGTGACGTCAGTGCGAACTGACATTACGAAATTGGAGAGTGCCTCCAGCGAACGTGCCGAGGAGGAGCAGAGGCAGCGCCGTAAACTGGAGTGCCCATGTCAGCCTCAGCGGTATCCCCAGCGACGCCATCGAGCGCGCCGATCATAATCACCTACCCGGAAGATCTCCCGGTCAGCCAGCGACGTGACGATATCGCTGCCGCCATCCGTGACCACCAGGTCGTGATCGTCGCGGGCGAGACCGGCTCGGGCAAGACGACCCAGCTGCCGAAGATCCTGCTCGAACTCGGGCGCACGAGCGTCGGCCACACGCAGCCCAGGCGCATCGCGGCGCGCACGATCGCCGAGCGGATCTCCGAAGAGCTCGGCACACCCCTGGGCGGACTCGTCGGTTACCAGGTGCGCTTCACCGACACCGTGGGCAAGGACACCCGAATCAAACTGATGACGGACGGCATCCTTCTCAACGAGATCCACCGCGATCGACTGCTGAAGAAGTACGACGCCATCATCATCGACGAGGCGCACGAACGCAGTCTCACCATCGACTTCCTGCTCGGCTACCTCAAGCAATTGATGCCGCGACGTCCCGACCTCAAGATCGTGATCACGTCGGCCACCATCGATCCGGAGAGTTTCTCCCAGCACTTCGGCGGAGCGCCCATCGTCGAGGTGAGCGGTCGCACCTACCCCGTCGAGGTGCGGTATCGGCCACTCGTGGCGGAGGGACCTGTCGATGATGAAGACGAGGCGGAGACGGTCGCCGACCTCGACCCCATGGAGGGCATCAACGCCGCCATCGACGAGTTGGCGCGCGCGGGAAACGGCGATGTCCTCGTCTTCCTCAGCGGCGAGAATGAGATCCGGGATGCCGAGGAATCCATCAGAGGACGGAACCTCCCACACACCGAGGTCCTCCCCCTGTACGGGCGGCTCAGTTCGGCAGAGCAGCATCGTGTCTTCGAAAGCGGCCGCGCCCCCGGCATCCGCCGTCGCATCGTGCTCGCGACCAACGTCGCGGAGACCAGTCTCACCGTCCCCGGCATCAAATACGTGATCGATGCCGGCACCGCGCGGATCAGCCGATACAGCGTGCGATCGAAGGTGCAGCGGCTACCCATCGAGGCGATCTCGCAGGCATCAGCGAACCAGCGTTCCGGCCGAAGCGGCCGCACGAGCGACGGCATCGCGATCAGGCTCTACTCCGAGGAGGACTTCGCAAAGCGGCCCGAATACACCCAACCCGAGATCTTGCGCACCAACCTCGCGGCGGTCATCCTGCAGATGATCTCGCTCGGCCTCGGCGACATCGCGAGCTTCCCGTTCCTGCAGCCACCGGACTCCCGCGGCATAAAGGACGGGCTCGACCTGCTGACCGAACTCGGTGCCGTGACCACCGGACCGGAGATCACCCGCATCGGCAAACAGCTCACGCAGCTGCCGATCGATCCGCGGCTCGCGCGCATGGTCGTCGAGTCGAAGCAGCACGGCGTGACGCGCGAGGTCATGGCGATCGTCGCGGCCCTCAGCATCCAGGATCCACGCGAGCGCCCGCTCGACCGGCGTCCGCAGGCGGACCAGCAGCACGCCCGGTTCGTCGACCCGACGAGCGACTTCCTCACCCTGCTCGCTCTCTGGAACTACCTCGAGGAGAAGCAGAAGGAACTCAGCGGCAACCAGTTCCGGCGTCTCTGCAAGGCCGAGTATCTCAACTACCTTCGGGTGCGCGAGTGGAAAGACGTCTATCGCCAACTCGAGCGGATGGCGAAGCCGCTCGGTCTCATCATCGGCGGCGCGAGCACGAATCCGAACGGCATCCACCGCTCGTTGCTGGCCGGACTGCTCAGCCAACTCGGCATCCGCGATGTC
The DNA here is from genome assembly GCA_025465035.1 of Microbacteriaceae bacterium. GTDB lineage: Bacteria > Actinomycetota > Actinomycetes > Actinomycetales > Microbacteriaceae > Lacisediminihabitans. The sequence goes on from JAODMH010000120.1 coordinate 20,674, forward strand.
GCGAAGAAGGATTACCTCGGCGCGCGTCAGGTGCGCTTCAGCATCTTCCCTGGCTCCGCACTCGCGAAAAAGCAGCCGGCAGAGGTGATGAGCGCCGAGCTCGTCGAGACCAGCCGTCTGTTCGCCCGCACCAACGCCGCGATCGATCTCTCCTGGGCGGAGCCGATCGCCGGCGACCTGGTCAAGCGCAGCTACAGCGAGCCGCACTGGGAGAAGAAACAGGGTGCAGCCGTTGCCTGGGAGCGCGTGACCCTGTACGGCGTGCCGATCGTCGCGCGACGGCGTGCCCAGTTCTCCCGGGTGGACCCCGCCTACGCCCGCGAGCTGTTCATCCGCCATGCGCTCGTCGAGGGCGACTGGGAGAGCCAGCAGGCCTTCGACCGCGCCAATCGCTCGCTCAGGAAGGAGCTCGCCGAGCTGGAGGAACGCACCCGCCGACGCGACATCCTCTACGACGACGAAGCCGTCTTCGAGTTCTACCACCGGCGGATCCCCGCGGACGTCACGAGCCAACGTTCCTTCGAGGGCTGGTGGAAGCGGGCGCGCGTCGAAACCCCCGACCTCCTCACAATGACCGCCGAGAATCTCGTCGACGAGCCGGAAACGGAAGCGGTGGCCGAGCTCGTCGAAGCGAGTTACCCCAGGACCTGGCGTCAAGGTGACCAGCAGCTCACCCTGAGCTACAAGTTCGAGCCGGGTGCGGAAGACGACGGCGTGACCGTGCAGGTGCCGATAGCGCTCCTGGCCCGTCTCACGCCGGAGGGTTTCGACTGGCAGGTGCCGGGTTTCCGTGAGGAGCTGGTGACCGCGCTGATCAAGGCGCTGCCGAAGAACCTCCGGCGCAACGTGGTACCAGCCGCGGACTGGGCGCGCAAACTCCTCGCCGAACTGCCCAGCGATCCTGGCCCAGAATCACTCGAGGCGACCCTGGCGGCCGCGATCAAGCGCCTCACCTACGTCCCGGTGACCGCAGACGACTTCGAGGACGAGCGCATTCCCGCCCACCTGCGCATGACCTTCGCCGTGCTCGACGAACGCTCGCGGCGGGTGGCGAGCGGCAAGGACCTGCGCGCGCTGCAGGGGCAGCTCAAGTCGAGCGTTAGGGAGAGCGTGGCACGGGCATCCGTTACCCCGACCGATGCCATCGAGCGCGCCGGTCTGGTGACCTGGGACTTCGACGAGCTGCCGAAGACCCTCGACACGAAGCAGGGCGCGAACACGATCCGGGCGTACCCGGCTCTCGTCGACACTGTCACGAGCGTGGCCATCCGACTCATGAGCACCCCGGAGGACCAGGCGCGCGCGATGCGCGGCGGCGTGCGGCGGATGCTGCAGCTCGCGATCCCCTCCCCCGTGTCGTACGTCCAGGAACACCTGACCCATTCGGAGAAGCTGACGTTGGCGCAGAGTCCGTACCGCTCCACCGCCGAGCTCTTCGCCGACTGCATGACGGCCTGCATCGACGACGTGCTGCGCGGGCGGGAGGTCTGGACCGCGGCGGAGTTCGAGACCGCTCGCGACGAGGTGTCGGCGACCATCATGGACGCCATGTTCCAGGTGGTCTCGCTGCTGAGCAGGGTGCTCGGTGCGGCCCGCGACGCGGAGAAGGCGATCAAGGCGGCGTCGAGTGTGGCGCTGCTGAGCCCGCTCGCCGACGCTCGCGAGCAGCTCGGTGCGCTGGTCTATCCCGGCTTCGTCTCGGCGACCGGCATCCCGCAACTGCGGCGCCTCCCGGTCTACCTGAGTGGCATCGCCCATCGCATCGGCCGACTCGGCGAGAACCTCGGACGGGACAGGGTGTGGATGACCGAGGTGCAGTCCGCGACGGCACGCTACGAGGCCGCCGGCGGCACCCTCCCTCTCGCGCCGGACTCGTCGGAGCGCATCGTCCATGCCCGCTGGCTGCTCGAGGAACTGCGACTCGGCCTCTTCGCCCAGCATCTCGGCACCGCCGAACCGGCCTCTCTTCAGCGCATCACGAAAGTGCTCGCCTCGGCGTAGTCTCGAACCATGTCACAGGCAGTCATCGTCGACGTCGTCCGCAGCGTCTCCGGTCGGGGCAAGCCAGGGGGCCGGTTGTCGGGAATGCACCCCGTCGATCTCCTCGCATCCGTGCTGCGCAGCCTCGTCGAGCGCAGCGATCTCGACCCGGCAGTCGTCGACGATGTTATCGGCGGGTGCATCAGCCAGGTGGGTCAGCAGTCGGTCAACATCACCCGAAACGCGCTGCTCGGAGCCGGCTTCCCCGAGTCCGTCCCCGGTACGACGATCGACCGCCAGTGCGGATCGAGCCAGCAGGCAGTCGCCTTCGCAGCACAGGGCGTGATCGCGGGCGCCTACGACGTGGTGATCGCCTGCGGGGTCGAACAGATGAGCCGCAACCCGATCAACTTCGCCACGCTCGGTGAGGATCCGTGGGGCAGCCGCGTGCACGAGCGCTACCCGGATGGACTCGTCGGCCAGGGCATCTCGGCGGAACTCATCGCCGCCCGCTGGAACCTGTCCCGCGAACAGCTCGACGAGTTCTCCGCCCGATCGCACAGGCTGGCCGCGGCATCCGACTTCTCCAGCGAACTCGTACCGGTGGATGCCGGCGAGCTCATCGATGAGACCGTGCGTCCCTCCACCACGACCGAGGGGCTCGCGGCGCTCCCCGC
>JAODMH010000129.1 GCA_025465035.1 Microbacteriaceae bacterium
CGACCCGAAACTCGTGGCGGTATTCGGCCGCCGACCCGGGAAGTTTGAACCATCGCCGTCGGGTAGCCTCCTCGGCGAACGCCAGAATACGGGCTTTTACTTCCGATGGATCTCATCCCCACCGACAAGACCCACCGGGTTGCCGAGGCGTCGCCGGCGGATGCATTCTCGCCGGTCGACTGGGCCGACGCGTTCACGCGTTGGTCACCCCCTGTGCACCTCGACGTCGACGTTCTCCCAGCCGTGCACCATGGGGCGTTCCTAGGCTCGCAAACGGACCATATTTCCAACTCAAAGGATGGATCTGTTTTGCACACTCTTACTCAGTTCAAACGAAGTGCCTTCGTCGTACTCGGCGCAGCGGTCACCGTGGGCGCATTGGCAGGCACGGCGGTGCCAGCCTCGGCGGCAGAGCACGGTCACGGGGACGCGCCTACCGGCTACACGATCAAGGCGTTCTCCCCCGTCGGAGCCGAATCGAACCCGGACGACCTCACGCGCCTGGATGGCTTCGTCTATGTTTCGTACCAAAACGGCGTCGGGACAAAGGGCGAGGCCTCCGCATCCGGTGTCGCTGCCAGCACAATCCAGCAGTACAGCCTCAACGGCCGGGCCGGAAAGTCCTGGCAGGTCGTCGGCAAGGTTGACGGCATTGCGACCGACGCTCGGACGCACCGGCTGCTGATCACGACGAACGAGGATGGCAACTCCAGCTTCTCCACGCTCGCGCCTGCCAGCGCGCATCCGCTTACGACGTATGCCTACAGCGGTCTGACGCACGGCGGCGGAACGGATGCCATTTCCGTCGTCGACAACAGGATCCTGGTCAGTGCTTCCGCCCCCACCGTCGCATCGGGTCCGGCGGTCTACCAGGTCGACCTCCGCGGCAGCACCGCGAACCTCACCTCGGCATTCGCCGACAACGCCGCAGCGAAGGCAGCAAACGGGCCGCAGACCGGCGCGACCATCGCGCTGAGCCTGACAGACCCTGACTCCAACACGGTGGTTCCCCGGTCCAGCCCGCGGTTCGGCGGCGACTTCATGCTGACTGCCCAGGCCGACAAGCAACTCGTGTTCGTCCCCAACCCAGGTTCAGGGACGCAGCAACTCCAGGCCCTCTCGGTTTCGCAGCCGATGGATGACACCGCATTTGCGACAGGGGCACGCCAGACCCTCTGGGTCACGGATCCGGTCAAGAACACTGTGTATTCGGTCACCGGACCATTCACGCCTGATGAGGCCATCGCGTCGGTGTCACCGGATACGGGACCGGCGTACCTGGCGAGCCTGAACCTCAACAGCGGCAACCTCACCCCGATCAAGGAATTGGCGAGCATCCAACCCAAGGGCTTGCTATTCGCGGGAGCCTCTGAAGACAGCGCACGAGGCGAGTAACACCCGCCGGGAGCCGCGCGGATCTCTCAACGCGGCTCCTGGCGCCGGGCCCCGCCGGCCGTTATCGGCGGTGGAGGGTTCCGGTCGACCCGCCGCTTCCGTCGACCTTTTCGTCCAGTCGATATGTTCGAGCATGCCGATGTGGGAGGATGCCGCCGTGACCGATCAACGTGAGCGCCGGATGCTCCTCGACACCGCTGCACTGTACTTCCGCGCGTTCTACGCGGTACCCGACTCTGTGCACGCGCCGAATGGGATGCCCGTGAACGCCGTTCGCGGACTGCTCGACATCATCGCGCGGCTCGCCTCCGAGTTCCAACCGACCGAAATCGTGGCGTGCTGGGACGACGACTGGCGACCGCAGTGGCGCGTGGATCTCATCCCCACCTACAAGACCCACCGGGTTGCCGAGGCGTCGGCGGCGGATGCACTCTCCCCGACGGAGGAGGTCCCCGTCCTACTCACACCGCAGATTGCGGTCATCCGCGAGGTGCTCGGTGCGCTCGGAGTTCCGGTGATCGGCGCCGCGCATCACGAGGCAGACGACGTGATCGGCACGTTGGCGTCGCATTCTCCGATCCCCGTGGATGTCGTCACCGGTGACCGCGATCTCTTCCAGCTGATCGACGACTCCCGCGAGGTGCGGGCGATCTACACCGGTCGCGGGATGTCGCGACTTGAGATACTGACGGATGCCGCGCTCGAGGCCAAATACGGGGTAACCCCGGCGCAGTACGCGGACTTTGCGGCGATGCGCGGAGACGCCTCGGACGGTCTGCCCGGGGTGGCCGGTGTCGGGGAGAAGACAGCAGTCACCCTGCTATCCACCTACGGCAACCTCGACGGGATCATTGCGGCTGCCGAGGACCCGGCATCCGGAATGGCACCGCCCGTACGCGCCAAGATCCGCGCCGCCGCCGACTACCTGGCGGTCGCCCCGGCGGTCGTCCAGGTTGTGCGCGACCTCGAACTATCCGAGTTCGACGCCCGCATCCGTGCGAGCAGTCTCCAACAGACGGCCGAACTGGAGCGGCTGTCCGCCGACTGGGGGCTCGGGTCATCCATGAAGCGCGCTCGAGACGCCCTTGGCGCATTGGCCGGACCATGAGATCACGGTGGGCTCCTCGGCGACTAAAGCCCTTCGGCCACCGCGGCCGCGGCGCGAAGCCACGCACGTCGGGTGGCGGGTGCAAGGTCGTCATAGCGTAGCTTGCCGCCGTGCATGGCGCGGTCGAACGGCACGGACACCGCGATCCGAGCCAGCGACCCGAAACCGTCGGCGACTCCTCGCGCCGCCGCCAAGCTGCCGGACTTCTCCGACTGGGACACGATGACCACCGCATTGGCGGCGAGCTTCGCCGAGTGCTCGTCGCGCTGAGCTAGCGCCTCGAGCAACAGGGCGCCGGCCTCCGCGTGCTCGCCGAGCGCGGTCGTGGCGATGACGAGCTGGTTGGTGTGGTCGATCATCCGCAGCCATCGCTCGGCCGACTCGTCGTTGCCGCTGTCGACGAAGATGAGCCTGAAGTACTTGGTCACGACGGCGTGCAGTCGGTCGAAGTCTTCCGCCGCGATGCGCTGTTCGGTGGCGAGCATCGTGGGGTTGGAGCGCAGCACATCGTATTTGTCACCGGTCTGGTGATGCACGAACTGGGAGAGATCCGCGGCCCGTGCACCCGGTGACAGCAGCACCTCGGCATTGGGGAGCAGCGACTGCACGGTCGCGGTGTGCGGACCCTGTTCGGTGCGCCATCCGAGAGTGCCACGGGTCTCGTTGTTGTCCCAGGCGAGAACGCCGGATCCGCCGTTGCGCGCGAACACGGCGGACAGCATGGCCGTGGTCGGTGTCTTGTTGGCGCCGCCCTTGCCGTTGACTACCGCAATGGTGCGCGGGCCCGGCCAGTGTTGGCTGACGGCGTAGACGTCGGTGCGCTCCGCCAATTCCCTGGCCGATGGTGGAACTCGGATGCCGGACTTGGCGATCAGCCCGCGCCATCCCCGGCTGGCCGGTTTCGGGCGCGTCTCCTCATCGAGGAAGGACGCGCGGGCGTGCCGGCGCGACGGCGGCGCCTCGGCGCGAGCGGACCGGGCTGCAACCCCGGCGTGTTCGGGCGGGGCGTCCGAGGCTTGCTGGGGCTCAGGACGTTGCTCGGGTATCGGCTTCAGGAGCGGTTCCCCGCCGGACTCGACGTTGCCGTCCGGGTGCACGATAAGCGGCCAGCTGCCCCGGTCGTCGTCAGTCGTCAGGCGCACCGGACGGCCGAGTTCGCCGGCCAGCGCCGCCACGCGGCCGAGGATCTCCTCGCTGACCCGCGCGCTGTCGTCGGCGCGGATGGCCTCTGTCTCGCCGTCCACGGTGAGCTCACCGGTGGCGTCCGATCGGATCAGGGCGGTGATCAGCGGGAACGTGGGAACATCCCGCGTCATGCGCTGCCTCGTTTCTACCACTCTACGAGGGTACCGCGATGCCCCGGCATGCCACATTCGCGACCGATGCCCCGGCCATTTCACATGGTCGGGGCATCGGTTCCCGCGATAGCGCGCTCGGCGAGCGTCAGCTGTTGCCGTGCTGGCCGTTTCCATCGCCGGAGGCCACCTTCAGCTCCCACGTGATGTTGTCGCCGTGCTGCTGGGTCCAGAACGCACGCCAGGTGGTGCTTCCGGTCAGCTGCGGAATCTGCGCGCCCAGAATGCCGGCGGTCGACGGATCGCCGTTGGAGACGTGGATGCCCGTGATCTCGTTGTCGCCGTCATTGTAGCCGGGGCTGGTGTAGTGGTCGTAGGTCGCGGACGCATCCCGCCCCTCCGCCAGCCAGCGCACCACGCTCGGCGCTTTCTCGCTACTGCCACTCTTCTTCAGGTCGAGCAGGTAGCCGGAGTCGAGCGCGTTGCGCTGCGTGTGCAGGGCGTCCCCTCCATCCTCGACGACGAGCAGTTGGTCCTTCGACGCGAACTGGATGTTGTCCAGACCGGTGTGCTGCAGGTCGCCGACGAACACCGGCGACAACGTGCCCGTGCTCGCCGTCGGCGACTTCTGGCTCAGTTTGAATACGCCGCCGAACGCGCCCGGGAGCGCGCTGTCCTTGTTCGTGTCGCCGGTCTCAGTGAAGTAGAACTCGCCGAAGTTCGTTCCGGGGCGGAAAACACCGTTCTCGGGACGCTTGAATGGCGTGGCGCTGGCGACCGCGGCGGCCGCTGTCGCCCCGTTGTTGGCTCCGAGAGTGAGCGGCACCCACCGGGTCGAGAACGACGAACCGTAGGTGTGCAGGTCGGTGATGAATGGGTCGGACGGGTTCGCCGACAGCTCCTGCGCCGTAACCGGGGTGCCGTTGTTCCGGCTCACCTGCAGCGCCTCGAGGGTGCCGGCCGAGAGGTCGGTCGGCGTCGTCGGGGTGAACCGGTAGACGTAGCTGTTGGGCTTCTTGCCGCCGGACACGCTCGCGCCACCGATGTCTTCGACGAGCCAGATGTTGCCGGCCGAATCGTTCTGCACACCCTCGAAGCCGCCAGAGCCGAGCGCCGGCAGCGGCGTGAGCTTGCCGGTTACCGCGTCGCCGTTCGCGTCGAGCGACACCGCGAACACGCCGCCCGTTGGCGCGGAAGCCTCGGCGGTCAGGAGGAGCTGGTGGGTGAACGGGTCCCAGGTGATGCCGTCGAACGTCGGAACCGCAACGCCGTCGGTCCGCGTGTCCGCGATGAGGGCAACCCGCTTGGTCAGGTCGGGCTCGTCGAGGTTGATGCGCGTCACATATCCGGCGGGTGCGCCTTCATGTCCCTGGAACAGGTAATGCTTGCCGCCGAAGACGAGATAGACGTTCTTGTCTGGTTCGGTCTTGAATGCCTCTTTAGGGTTCTGAGTGAGGGGACCGCCGTTAGACGTGTTGTAGCCGTAGTTGGTGATCCCGCCGTGCGCGTTGACAAGCGGCAACTGTCCGTACGCGACGGGGCTCTCGGTGAGTCCGCCGGCGAGAACGTTCGGCTGGATACCGAAGGCAGAGTTCGCCGCGACCCCGCTCACATCGAGTCCGTCCGATCCGGATGCGGTCTGTGCCGTCGCCGGCATCGCCGCTGTCACGAGCGCTGCCAGTCCGAGACCGACGGCCCCGACCAGCCCGAGTTTCTTGTGCTGCTTCATGAAATTCCTCCTCCTGCCCGGCCAGCGCCTGGCAACGCTCACAGACAAGCGGCCGCAGGTGACGGCCCGGCGGGTTCGAGGTGAACAGGAGGAGAACGATGGCCCCCTTTGTGGGGGCGACTCGATGCGCACAGTCGTTGTCGGCGACAGTGGCCTAGCCATCCGCCTCGATCGGGTCGATGATTGCTGGTGTGACGGGATGGGGTGTGTCGATCGGTCGCGGGTCATGAACCCGACGGCGCGGCGCGTCCAGCGCGTCTATCTGATCCTTCTGCTCGGCAACACGTTGGCAGCGTCGTTCATCTGGGGCATCAACACCCTCTTCCTGCTGGATGCGGGGTTGTCGAACTTCGAAGCGTTCGCCGCGAACGCGTTCTTCACCGCGGGCATGGTGATCTTCGAGATCCCGACCGGTGTCGTGGCCGACACTGTGGGGAGGAAGATGTCCTATCTGCTCGGGACGATCACGCTGTCGATCACCACCGCGCTCTACTGGATGCTGTGGCTCTGGCACGCGCCCTTCGCTTGGTGGGCGATCGTGTCCGTGCTGTTGGGCCTCGGCTTCACCTTCTTTTCCGGCGCGGTGGATGCCTGGCTGGTCGATGCGCTGACGTCGACCGGGTACACCGGGAGCCTGGAGGCCGTGTTCGGTCGAGGGCTCGTGGTGACCGGGATCGCAATGTTCGCCGGCTCGGTACTGGGTGGTGTGATCGCACAGGCGACCGATCTCGGGGTTCCGTTCCTCTTGCGCGCTGGCGTGCTCATCCTCATGTTCCTGTTCGCGTTCTTCGTCATGAAGGATCTCGGTTTCACCCCGGATCGCTCGATGGGGCCGCTGAAGGCGACCCGCAACGTCCTGACGCAGTCGATCGAGCACGGGCTCAAGAAGCGCTCGGTACGCTACGTGATTCTCTCTGCGCCGTTCGCATCCGGGGTCGGGATCTACGCCTTCTACGCGCTGCAGCCATACCTGCTGGAGCTCTACGGCGACAGGTCGGCCTATTCCATCGCCGGGCTGGCCGCCGCCGTGCTCTCGCTGGCGCAGGTGGCGGGTGGCGTGCTCGCGCCCCGGATCCGCGGGCTGTTTGCCAGGCGGACCGCCACGGTGATCGGGGCTTCCCTCACCAGCATCGTGGCGCTCGTGGTGCTCGGCGTGAACAGCCTCTTCTGGCTCGCGATCGTGTTCCTGGTCGTCTGGGGATTCGTGTTCGCCGTCGCCGGACCGGTTCGGCAGGCCTACCTCAACGACATGATCCCGTCGAAGCAGCGCGCGACCGTGCTGTCGTTCGATTCGCTCTTCGGCAGCCTCGGCGGGGTGTTCGTCCAGCCCGCCCTCGGCCGCGCCGCAGACCTCTGGGGCTACGGGACCTCGCTTGTGATCGGCGGCGTCGTCGAGCTCATCGGGATACCCTTTCTGTTCGCCAGCCGGCGACAGCGCGACCCCGCCGACACGAACAGGGCGCGCGAGGACGCCACACCGGCCGCTCCCGAGGGGCCGTGACCTCGGCGGTCCCGTCTTCGGTTCGACCGTCTTGAGCAGGCCGCCAAGAGAGAGAAAACCTGGTCAACGGAGTGGGTCCGCTGGGGACTAGTTGCTCGAACTCTCCCGAACGATGAGTTCGTACGGCGCCAGATAGGAGGCCGGTGGAAGGTACGTGCCATCCAGTCTTGCGGTCAGCAGCTCCAGCGCTTTTGATGCAATGAAAGTCTTATCAGGACTGATGCTGGTCAAGCTCGGCGTGCTGTAATGTCCGTCTTCAATATCGTCGAAGCCAACAAGAGCGACGTCCTGGGGAATCCGGATACCGCGTTCGTGGAGCACCCGCATCGCGCCGAGAGCGAGAGGATCGGCGAAGCAGAAGACGGCATCCGGCGGCTCCGCGAGATCGAGCAGCGCGGACATTGCGGCCGCTCCGTCTGGCCGGCGGAAGGCGTCGACATAGCCGACGAGGCGTGGATCGAAGGCGAGTCCGGCATCGTCGAGTGCTTGCTTGTACCCGGCAAGGCGGATGGTACTCGATGCCGGTCGATTCACCTCGGCTCCGATAGCGGCGATGTGGGTGCGGCCCTGAGCGATGAGGTGCGCAACCGCGCTCTTCGAGGCAGTGAAGTTATCGATCATCACCTGGTCAAATCCGGTGTGCGAATCTTCGCCGAGGAAAACGACGGGGCGCTCCGGCGAGATGCCTTCGAGATGTTCTGCATGCAATCCGAGGGGACTGACGACCAATCCGTCAAATAGCGCGCCCCGATCGGTCTGGCTGATGAGTTCGAGTTCGCGCGCGACATCCCCGTCGGTCTGGTCGATCACGACGGTGTAGCCACGAGATGCGCCGAGCTCGACGAAGGCCCGCGTCAACTCGGCGAAATACGGAGTGTCCAGTTCCGGCAGCACCAGGGCGACGAGCCCCGACCTGCCGCGTTTCAGGATGCGAGCGATCTCACTCGGCCGGTAGTCGAGTTCCGCGATCACTCGCAGCACTCGCTCGCGGGTTTGCGGGGCGACGCTCTCGAATCCATTGACGACATTGGAAACCGTGCGGAGGGAAACATTCGCTGCCTGCGCAACTTCACGTCTGGTCGCAACCACGGGATCTCCTTCGACATTGCGGTTCAATTATCCCCGTCATCGAGGAGTTGCATTGATGCAACTCTAGCTATAGGCTCCGAATCATGAAAATTGCATCGAGGGAATTTCCTACCGGAACGGAGGATGCCCATGCTCCGGGTGCCGTTCCGCGCGCAGAATATCCTCGACCGCAATTCGTTCGAGCCGACTGGCTGTGCCTGAACGGCGAGTGGGAATTCGAGATGGGCAGCACCGACGACGGCGGGCGTCTCCCGCGTCTTGCGGAGCACTTCGAGGGCACTATCACGGTGCCGTTCGCTCCGGAGTCTGAACTGTCCGGCGTTGCTGCAACGGGGTCCCTCGAGACGGTTTGGTACCGGCGCACTGTCCAGATCCCGGCGAGTTGGGACGAGCGTCGCGTGCTGCTTCATTTCCAGGCGTGTGACCACGACACCACAGTCTGGGTGAACGGCCAGCTGGTCGGGCGACACCGTGGGGGGTTCACGCCATTCTTCTTCGACATCTCCGATGCCGTTGGTGCCGACCGTCTCGCAACCATAGTCGTGCGTGCGCGCGACGAAATCGCGACGATTCAGCCGAGGGGAAAACAGTCCCGCCGAGCCGAAAACTACGAGGCGTTCTACACCCGGTCAACGGGGATATGGCAGACGGTGTGGATGGAGCCTGTCGCCGCGACGCGCCTCGAGCGCCCGAGAATAACGCCCGATCTGGGCACCGGAACGTTTCAGTTCGATCTGACCATCACCGGACCTGTTCCTAATACAACGGTGGACATCGTGGTGAGCGACGGCGGGCTCGAGGTCGCTCGATGTTCAACGAAAGTCACCGGTGGACTGGGCGCCACGACGACAGTCGAGATTCCGCAGAATCGGCGGATCGCCTGGTCGCCGAGGAATCCGCACCTCTACGACATCGAGTTCATCGTTCGAAACGGCGACCGGGTGCTCGACCGCGTCAGCAGCTACGCCGGCCTCCGATCGATCGCCATCGAAGGAAAGCAGGTGCTCCTCAACGGGGAGCCCGTATTTCAGCGACTAGTACTCGACCAGGGCTGGTATCGGGATGGCCTCATGACGGCACCGACCGAGGCTGCTCTTGTCGCCGACATCGAACTCGCGATGAGCGCGGGCTTCAATGGTGCTCGCCTGCATCAGAAGGTGTTCGAGGAACGCTACCTCTACCACGCAGATCGCCTCGGTTACCTGGTGTGGAGCGAGTTCGCCGACTGGGGAGCGCGAGAAGCCGGACGCCAGCTTCCCACAGCAACGTTCATCACGCAGTGGATCGAAGCGGTCAACCGCGACTACTCTCATCCGTCGATCATCGGTTGGTGTCCGCTGAACGAGACCTTTGAGCCACTGACCGAAGACCTCACGGTTCTCGATGACGTGACGAACGGCATGTATTCCGCGACCAAGGCGATCGACCGCACTCGTCCGGTGCTCGATGCCTCCGGTTATTCGCATCGTGTGCCGAACGCCGACATCTACGACTCTCACAACTACGAGCAGAACCCGGCAAAGTTCGCGGCGCAAATGAACGGGCTCGCGGATGGTCATCCGTTCGTCAACATCGCCGAAGACGGGGCGTCGTGGTCGGTTCCGTACGCGGGACAGCCATACTTCTGTAGCGAATTCGGCGGAATCTGGTGGTCAGAGACCGAAAGCGCGAGCACCGGTTCGTGGGGCTACGGCGACGCTCCGCTGACGATAGAGGAGTGGTATCAACGCGCGGAGGGACTGTTCGACGTCCTGCTGTCTGACCCGCTCATGTTCGGATACTGCTTCACGCAGCTCACCGATGTATTCCAGGAGAAGAACGGAATTTTCACCTTCGATAGAAAGCCCAAATTCGACCTCGACCGAATCCGGGCTTTCCACTCTCGTCCGGCCGCAATGGAAGCCGACGCCATTCATCCCGCGACTCTAGAGCCGGATGAGTAACAAGGAAACGCAATTCCCAACGGTGCGCAGCTAGGACGCTTTGCGCACCACAGCAATCACAAAGGAGTGTATCAACAGTGCGTAAATCACTAGCGATCGTGGCGGTCGCCGCGGCGATGACCATGGGGTTGGTCGGGTGCTCGGCATCCGGCTCATCCTCATCATCCTCGAAGGTCACGCTCAACGTCGTGGGCTTCGAGGGCGGAGGGACGGAGATCGCGAACATCCCGACGATCAACAAGGCGTTCGAGAAGAAGTACCCGAACATCACCCTCAATTACAAGTACGTCTCGAACTCCGAGTACGACCAGTACAACAACACGAGGCTCGCTTCCGGCGCCGCCGCCGACGTGCTCATGACGAACCCGACCCGCGTGCAGCAGTGGGTGAAGCAGGGCTACCTCGCAGACCTCAGCGACCAGTCGTGGGTGAAGAACGTGTTGCCGAACGTTGCGCCGTTCGGTGAAATCGGTGGCAAGACCTACGCCTTCACTCAGCAGAACATCCCGATCGGTCTGTACGCCAACCTCGACATTCTGAAGAAGGCAGGCATCGACACAGTTCCGCAGACCTGGCCGGACTTCATTTCGGCTCTCCAGAAGCTCAAGGCGGCCAATGAACCCGGACTGTTGCTGGCCAACCAGACGGGATGGACAAGCGAGCAGATTTCAATGGCGCTGGCCGCGAGCCTGGTGCCGAACAGCTGGGGGCCGAACTACGACACCGGAAACTCCACCTGGAATCCCGCGTTCAGCCCGGTGTTCGATCGCATCAAGCAGCTGCTGACCTCGGGACTCGTCGATGGAAAGCTGATGAACGGCATCGAACCCTTCAACGTGGGAAACAGCCAGTTCATCGCGGGCAAGTGGGCGTTCACTGTGATGGGTGCGTGGGAGCTGCAGGCGATAAAGGACGGTGCCAAGTTCAACTTCTCGCTCAACCCGATACCGGGAGGAGCAGCGGGGACCAAACCGAAGAGCTTCACATTCGTCGGATCCGGATGGGGTGTCAATGCGGCTTCGGCCAATCAGACGGCGGCAAAGGAATACGTTGCGTTCATGACGGAGCCAAAGAATGACGGCGGATACCTCGCGGCAGAGAACTCCTTCAGCACGATGAAGAATGTTCCGAGCCCCACGATGCCGAACGCGACGGCCTTCGTTGAAGCATTCAACGATAACCGCACGACACCGTCACCAATCGAGTTCATCCAGTTCCCAAGTTATGAGCAGGAATTCTGGAACGTCGGCACGTCACTGTTCGACGATCCGACTCAGTCGAACTCGGGTCTGCTGTCAACGCTCGATAAGACGATCCCGAAGACGAAGTAGCGCAACAAACCACCGTGCGAGCGGCTGCCCCGGAATCTCCGCAGGGCAGCCGCTTGCCGCACCTAAGAACCGAAAGGCACACCGTTGTTGATGCGAGGACGCTCAGCGTTTTTACTGATCCTGCCGGCAGGGCTTCTGTTCGCGGTATTCGTCATCTATCCGCTCATCCGAGGAATCGAGCTGAGCTTCACCAATGCGATCGGGCCGTCCGGCGGCGCCCTGGTCGGCTTCGACAACTACGTCAAGATGTTCCAGGATCCGACAATGCTGCGAGCGTTGCTCAACACGCTCGTCTACACGGTTGTTGTGGTCGTCGTACAGAACGGGGTCGCGCTGTTCATCGCGTTCTGGCTGTTCAAACTCAAGCGCATTCGCAACTTTGTAAGAGCGAGCCTGCTCCTTCCCGCGATGATGGCATTCGTCGCGGTCGGCTATCTCTGGTCGTTCATCTATTCGCCGCTCGGAGGTCCGCTCGACCTCGCGATGGATGCGCTCGGCCTGCGCAGTCTTGAAAAGATTTGGCTGGGTGACCCGCAGACTGCACTTTTTGCCATCGCGTTCGTCTACATCTGGATGTACACCGGATACTCGGCCACCATCTTTCTCGCTAACTATCTATCGATCGATCCGAGCCAACTCGAGGCCGCCCAGCTCGACGGCGCCCGCGGGTGGAAGCGGTTCCGCCTGATCGATTGGTCGCTGCTCGCGCCATCCATGACAATCAACGTCACGCTGTCGGTGATCGGCTCGCTGAGAGTTTTCGATCTGCCATTCATCATGACCCGCGGCGGTCCGAACAACGCGACCCAGACCATCAGCCTGTACATCTACAACAGCAGCTTCACAAACTTCCAGTTCGCATACGGCACAACACTTGCCGTCGCGCTCCTCCTGCTCACCGTCATCGTCGGCGTGACTCAGGCAACTCTCCTTCGACGCCGAGAGGTAGATCTCTGATGACAACTTTCCCACTCACAAAGACGCGACCGGCCCGTCGCGCTCAGCGGACGAAACAGCGAGTCGGCACCGCGGTATCCTCGCTCCTTCTCATCGCGTTCGCGGCGCTCACGATGCTGCCGATTTACATCATGATCGCGGTGTCGCTGAAGACCGGAACCGCCGGTGAGACGAATCCATTCGGTCTGCCGCTCGACCCGCAGTGGCAGAACTATGTCAACGCCTTCGTCAATATGCACTACCTCCAGAGCGTCGCCAACACTCTCATCATCACGATATCGACGGCGGTACTGACGATCTTTACCGCATCAATGGCCGCCTGGGCGATCGTGCGATACACCCGCCGCTGGACGCGCACGGCTTACCAGATCTTCGTCGCCGGACTGACGGTTCCCGTGTTCGTCGTCGTCACGCCGCTGTATCAAATCCTGCAACAGCTGCACCTACTCGACACCTACCCTGGTATCGTCCTCGCCTACACGGCATTGACCATGCCGTTTGCCGTGTTCTTCTTCTCCGGATTCCTGCGCGCGGTCCCGGCCGAGCTCGAGGAGGCGGCCGCGGTGGACGGATGCAACCTATTCCGCACCTACTGGAACATCGTGCTCCCGCTGCTGAGGCCGGCAACTGCGACGCTGACGATTTTCATCATCCTTCAGGTGTGGAATGACCTGATCTTGCCGCTCATTCTCCTGTCATCCAACGACAAGCAGACAGTCACCCTCGCGGTGTACGCGACGATCGGCACGCACACTTTCAGCACGGCACAGTTGCTGCCCACTCTCGTGTTGGGCGTGATTCCCCTCTTCGTCGTCTTCCTGGTTCTGCAGCGGTATGTCGTTGCAGGCATCTCGGTTGGTGCCGGAAAGTAGCCTGTACCGGCCAAGGGAGCAGAACCTCGACGCGATCTCTACCGCGCCCATTAGCGCAAAAAACATGATTGCATCGATGCATGCATCGATGCAATACTAGGGATAAGCGACACAGAGGGGTGCCGCAGGAATAGGGGATGTCACATGTCCACAGTTCATGGGTCGAGGCCGCGACGCCTGTTTGCGATTCTCGTCGCCCTGGCCATTACGACGAGCGGGCTGACCGTCGGGATCATTGCGGCGCCGGCCATCGCGAATGACGCGGGAAGCGCGTTCTACTCGCCGAGTTCATCGAACGAATTCATGGCGTATAGCCGCATCGTCAGGTTGCAGTACTCGGGAAGCGCGAACGGTACTCTTCTTGGAACCTTCGAGCACCGGAACATGGACGGCACCCCAACTACCTTTGTCATCAGGAAGAGCACGGACGATGGTGCGACCTGGTCGACGCTGACGACACTCAGCGATCCGCTCACGGGGACGGGACATCCCTCCAACCAGATGTGGCAGCCGGCCTTCTTCGAATTCCCGACATCGATGGGGGGATACCCGGCGGGCACTCTATTACTCCAAGGGAATATGGCCCCATCGAACAACGCGTCAACGAGCTTCGTCGAGTGGCGGAGCACGAACGGCGGGGCAAGCTGGACCTATGTCTCGAACTTCCAGAACGGTCGGGGAGAAGGCGCAGGCATATGGGAGCCGTTCATGGCTCTGAATTCGGCGGGCAACCTCGTGACCTACTTCTCCGATGAGCGCCAGAACGCCACCTACAGCCAGAAGCTGGCGCACATCGTGTCCACCGATGGTGGTGCCACCTGGAGCGCCAACCCCGACGGTTCGACGCGCGTCTCGCCGGGAGAGGTGAACGACGTTACGAGCGCGACACAATCGGACCGTCCTGGCATGGCGACGGTCGCCCGAACATCGGGCGGAACCTATTTCATGAGTTACGAGATCTGCGGGCCGACCTTCAACTGCTCGGTTCACTACAAGTCGTCAACGACAGGCGACTCCTGGGGCAGCGGCGCCTCCGATCTCGGCATTCTTGCTCAGACGAGCGACGGCAGAACCCTCAACGGGACTCCCTACATTGCGTGGACCCCAGCCGGAGGCTCATCAGGTGAGCTGCTGCTCTCCGGCCACACGGAAAGCGCAGGGGAGTCGCAGCAGGTCATCTTCGTGAACGCGAACAGCGGAAGCGGCTCGTGGTCGTGGACGCCCGCCCCGCTGGTGGCCACGGGAAGCGGTACGAACTGTAGCCCCAATTACAGCCCGAATCTGCTGGTCTCGGCGTCAGGCCAGTCCGTGCGTTACACGGCCGCTTCAGCGGTGGGAACATATGGATGCTCCGAGGTCACAGGTCAGGTGAACGTCGGTCTCCTGCCGAAGTCGTCGTCATTCGATGCCAACGACGCAGGTTGGAGCGACTATGGCGGATGCTGGTCAGTCAGCGGGGGCGCCTATCACGAGACCTGCGGGGGAACCGGCGGCAACAAGGCTGTTGCGGGCAACACCAGCTGGGGCAACTACACCCTGCAGGGCGACGTGCGCTATGACTCGGGCACGCAGGCCGGATTCATCGTGCGGGTGAGCAACCCCGCGACGGGGACGGACTCGTTGAACGGCTACTACGTCGGAATCTCGTCGACCCAGATCACGCTAGGGAGGCAGGCGTACAACTGGACCGCACTGCAATCGGTGACGATCCCGGGCGGGCTGGCCATAGGGGCGTGGTATCACCTCACCATCCAGGCGATTGGTTGCACCTTCACGGTCTCGGGCGTCCCCGTCGGCAGCACGGCAGCGCCAACCAGTTTCACCTACACCGATACGGGATGCACATTCACGACGGGAGCCGTGGGCGTTCGAGACATGGCGAGCACCGCCAGCTGGCGCAATGTCACGGTGACGGCGGGAGGAACGACGTCCACCGCAACCGCACCCTACCTGGCGCCTTTCGCAGGCGGCTCATCATCGGGGTGGACCAACTACGGCGGAACCTGGGCGACAACGACCTCAACAGAGACGTACGGGAACACGACCGGCGGAGCGGGGGAGAAGTCGGTCGTCGGATCGACCTCATGGACGAATTATTCGCTATCGGGCGATGTGCAACTCAACGCTTCGACTGGCGGGAGCCCTAACGCGGGGCTGCTCGTGAGAGTCACGAATCCATCCGTCGGGGTCGACGCGCTGAACGGCTACTACGCCGGCGTGACGCCGACATCGATAGTGCTCGGGCGCGAGCAGTCGGGATGGACGGCACTCGCGTCGGCGACCCTCCCCGTCTCACTGCCGGTGGGCGCGTGGTATCACCTGACCGTCGAATCGGTCGGGTGCGTGATCACGGTAACCGGAGTGCCGAGCGCGGGTGGAAGCCAGGTGTCGATGACATACAACGATTCGGGGTGCACGTTCACCTCGGGAGCGATCGGCGTCAGGACATACAACACGACTGCAACCTGGCGTGACATCACCGTCACACCTCGATAGCGACTCCGATTTCACCGCGGCTTCTTCCCGCGCCGGCGTCGTCCCCAGATACGATCTACCTGTGCGATCTCGCGCGGTTTGCGAGAGATGCTCTAGGCAGCGAGGGGAGCCGACGGATGACCGAATCCGACGATGCTTCCTCCGTCACGGGTGACAGGCAGCAGCGGGCCTTGGCGCAGCAGGAGCGCGCGATCGAGGCGATCAATGCGATCTTCTCGGGCTCGGACCTGACGGAGGAGTCGCTACGACTCGCCAACGAGTTCACGGATCGGCAGACGGCCAGGTTATCGGCCTGGCTAAGACGTCCTGGTCGCGGGCAGCGCTAGCGAGGTTACGGGCGCTCCTGCGTCGCGGCGGCAGGCTCCGATACCGCGGTGGAAGCTGCGAGTCGCGGCGGATTTGTGCGGGCCCAGAACAGAAGCGCGATGTAGGCAAGGTCGAAAACGCTGCACAGGATTCCGATGCCGAGGATGAACGGCGAATTCTGGATGACACCAAGCAACAGGGTGGGGGCGAGGGTGCCGATCCACTTTGCGATGGCGATGATGACGGACTGGCCTCTGGCACCTCGGCGCGCGACGAACATGGCGATGAAGAGTCCCGACATCAGCAGATTCTGCAGGAATGCCGAGTACGAAGCGGCACGCATGTCGGCCAGCCCGAACTCGCCGATGAAGAGCAGCTGAATCGCAACCGAGGTGCCCAGGATCGCAACGCCCCACGCGACGAAGAGCGGTCTGGTGACGAACGCGGGAAACTCGGCTCGACCATAGCGGAAGAAGGTAAACAGAATGACCACGTCGGCGAGGGCCCAGACGAGGTTGATGTAGGCCTGTGGGCCGGGGGCGCCGGTCAGATCATAGATCGCATAGATCCATTCCCAGGCGATGTTCAGGCCGAGCGCGGCGATCGGCATCGCATACGTCTTCTGTGTGAAGCCGATACGGATCGCGACGATATAGACGATGGTCCACGCGATGCCGCTGAGTGCGGTGAGGAAAAGTTCCATCAGTGTTCCTTAGGTTGGGTTCGAGCAGGCGGTATCGTCCGCGGTGGCGGGTGTGCTGGCGTAACGGCGGACGAGGTCCACAACGGCGTCGTGAAGTGCTTGGGGGGCGTCGCTGTCGGACTGGGCAATGTAGCCGAGGATGAGGCCTTGGATCGCGGCGGCGACGGTGAGGGCCCTGAACCGGCTCCCGATGTACGGCCCGAGGATCTCGGCGAGGCGGTCGTTGAAGAAACGAACCAGCGGCCGGAGGTTGGGATCATGGCCTGCGGCGATGATCATCTCCAACACCGCGCTCGTGTCGGCACGACGTTCGGTGACAAGGTGGGCGGCGAAGCTCGCGGAGATTTCGGGCACGTCCTCGACACTCGCGCTGGCCGCCTCGACGACGCTGCGGAAGGCCAGGCCGATTCGCGAGCCGGCATGATCGAACATCGCCTCACGCAGGTCGCCTATTGAGGGGAAGTGGTAGGTCACCGATGCCACGGACACGCCTGCGGCGGCGGCCGCAGCGCGGTGTGTCAGCGCGCCGGAGCCGTGCTCAGCGACAACCGTGACCGCGGCGTCGAGCAGCAGCGTCCTCCGCAGGTCGCCGCGCGCCAACCGGCCGTCCGCATTCGCGGTCATCGACCCTCCTCATGAATCAGTACAAATGTACTGTATCACAGCAGAATTCTGCGAGGTCAGTGCCGGGCGTTCTCCCTGTCGACCGCTGACTCGTCCGACAGCGGAAAGTGGCAGGCGACGGCGTGCGGTCCGTCGCGAAGGTCGAGCGCCGGTTCTTCGCGCGCGCACAACTCGGTGGCCAGGGGACACCGTGTCCGGAAGCGGCATCCGCTCGGTGGGTCGATCGCGGACGCGATTTCGCCCGACAAGCCGGTGGTGTTCAGACCCTTCTCGCGGGTCGGGTCGGGAATCGGAATCGAGGCGATCAGGCCGGCGGTATATGGATGCCTCGGGGCCGAGTACACCTCAGCGCTCGGGCCGATCTCAACGAGCTTTCCGAGATACATGACGCCGATTCGGTCTGCCATGTATTTGAGAAGCGATAGGTCGTGTGAGATGACCACATACGTGAGCGAGTATGCAACCTGCAGTGAGCGCATGAGATTCAGGATCTGCGCCTGGATCGAAACATCCAGCGCAGAGACCGGCTCGTCCGCGACGATGATCTTGGGCCGCAGCACGAGCGCGCGGGCCATGGCGATGCGCTGACGCTGGCCGCCAGAGAATTCGTGCGCGCGACGTTCGGCGGCCGAGCGGGGCAGACCGACCGCGTCGAGCAGTTCGAGCACCTTTTCGCGCCGTTCGCGATTGTTGCCGATGTGCTGGGCAGCGAGGGGTTCGGCGATCAGATCGGCCACGGTCATGCGCGGGTCGAGTGCGGCAGACGAGTCCTGGAACATGATCTGCAGGTCGCCGCGTCGTTTGCGCCGCTCGGCTCCACTCAGGCTGCTGACATCGTCGCCACTGACAACGACCGAGCCACTCGTCGGCGTTTCCAGGCCGACGAGCAGGCGACCGACAGTGGTCTTGCCCGAACCGGATTCGCCGACGATGCCGAGCGTCTCGCCTTCGTTGATGTCGAGTGTCACGCCTGAAACCGCGTGCAGGACGCGCCGAGGCTTGAATGCGGCCGGATTCTTGATGCGGAACTGTTTCTCGATCCCATGGAGGCTGACGAGCGTGTTCCCGGCGCCGCCGCGCGATATCGTCTCATCGCTCAGCACGACGAAGTCTCGATCGTCGGAAGCGAGTTCTCCGGCATCCCTCGGGTGAAAGCAGGAATGAGTGTGGCCGGGTGCCACCTCGATAACGGCCGGATCCTGTGTCCGGCACTCCTCCGTGGCGAACTGGCAGCGGGCGGCGAACCGACACATCGGTGGCAGATCGATCAGCTGGGGCGGAATTCCCGGAATGGATGCGAGCGCGTGGCGGGCATCCAGGTCCATGGTAGGCATCGACTCGAAAAGCGCCTGGGTATACCGGTGTCGAGGGTCGGCGAACAGGGCGCGAGTCGGCGCCTCCTCGACGACGCGGCCGCCGTACATCACGGCGACGCGGTCGGCGTGCCCGGCGATCACGCCGAGGTCATGGGTGACGAGGATCACGCCCATTCCGAGCCGGGTCTTGAGATCGTCCAGCAGCTCTAGAATCTGCGCCTGGATCGAGACGTCGAGGGCGGTGGTCGGCTCATCCGCGATCAGGAGGCGTGGCTCACAGATCAGGGCGATCGCGATCATCGCGCGTTGGCGCATCCCGCCCGACAGCTGGTGGGGAAAGTCGCGCAGGCGTTCCTTCGGTCGTGGCATCCGCACGAGGGACAGCACTTCTTCGGCGCGGGCGTTTGCCTCACCGACGGAGGCCCCGCGGTGATGAATCAGGTACGCCTCCCGCAACTGGCTTCCGACGGTGCGCGTCGGGTTGAGCGACGTCATCGGATCCTGGAACACCATGCCGATGTCGTTGCCGCGCAGCCGACGAAGCTCGGAGGCGGCCATTGTCGTGAGTTCACGCCCGTCGAACTGGATGGAGCCGCCAACGATGGCGCCTCCCGGCGGGAGTAACTGCAGCACCGACATTGCGGTCATCGTCTTGCCAGAGCCAGATTCGCCGACGATGCCAAGCGTCTCGCCGGCTCGGACTGACAAGGTCACGCCATCGACAGGCCGCACTGTGCCGTTCGGCGTATCGATCTCGACTTCGAGGTCACGCACGCTCAGTACCGTTCTGGTGCCGCGCACGTCGTCGGTCGTTTCCTCGACCGTGGTCGTGATGCTCATGCTCTCTCCTCGGATGCTGGCGTTTCTGCAGGGTCGAGCGCGACAGGCTCTTCTGGCGCGATGGCTTGGGCGGCCGGCATCCCCGTGCGAAGCCCTCCGAGGGGTCGGAATTTCGTGCGGGTACGTCGTCCTGTGGGGTCGATCAAGGTCATGACCCAGTCACCCGCGAAGTTCGCGATGAGGATAGTCACGGTGATCGCAAGGCCGGGAAACGTCGAAAGCCACCACGCTGTGGAGAGGCTGGTTGCGCCGGCCGCTAGGTCACTACCCCAGTCGGGGTTTGGCAGCTGCACGCCCAGCCCGAGGAAGCTCAGCGTTGTCGCGGTGAGCACTGCCCAGCCGATTGCGCTGCTGGCCATGACGACAACCTCGGTCACGAGGTTGGGCAGCAGGTGCCGAAATGCGGTGCGCAGCCCGCTGGATCCGAACACCTTCGCCGCCTCCACGTACTCGATGGAACGCAATTTGCGCACCGACGCCTCGACGACGCGGGCGAATCCTGGAGTGTAGGCCACCCCGAGAGCGAGGATGATGCTGTTGACTCCCGAGCCGATCGTCGCGATCAGGATGAGGGCAATGAGCAGCACCGGCAGCGCGAGCAACATGTCGACGATGCGCATCACGACGACGCTGATGATCCGTGGTGCGACTCCGCCGACGATTCCGATAGCGACGCCTGCAAGCGTCGCCAACAGCACCCCACCCAAGCTGGCGAGCAGCACAGGCCGAGCACCATAGATCACCCGGCTGAAGACATCCCGGCCCAGCTGATCCGTGCCGAAGATGTGGTTGGCGCTCGGGGCTGCGAGCGAGTCCGTTCCGTTGAAGAGGGGGCTGACGTGAGCGAACAGTCCGGGGGCGACGAGGATCGCGGCAACGAGCATGATCATCAGGATCATCGCGATCGACGTGACGATGCTTGCGCGCTGCGCGGATCGGCGGCGTCGCGTCGCTGTCAGTGTTCGAGCAAGTGACGCTGTGGTCATGAGCGGCTCCCTTCTGAGTGGATGACCTGGGGGTTCATGCCGCCGCCGTAGCGAGACGGGTTCGGGGGTCGACGACTCCGACGACGAGGTCGACCAGCAGATTGATCACGATGTAGCCGATACCGATCAGCACGATCGCACCCTGCACTACGGGGATGTTCTTGGTCGTAATCGAGGTGGCGAGAAAGCTGCCGACACCAGGCCGGCCGAAGATGACCTCCGTGACGGCGGCTCCGGTGAGGATGTTGCCGAACTGCAGGCCGATCATCGTGATGGCTGGAATGGACGAGTTGCGGAAGACGTGTCCGAGCAGCACGCGCGTCTCGGAGCAACCGCGTGCCCTCGCCGACCTCACGTAGTCGCTTCGGTATTCCTCGATGACGCGCCCACGAATGAGCCTGGTCAGGATGGCAGCGTAACCCCAGCCCAGCGAGATGGCTGGCAGGATCAGCGCGGTCGGGCTGCCGTCGTCAATGGCGGGCACCAGGTTGAACTGCAGCGCAACAACGAGGACCAACAGCAGAGCGAGGAAGAAGTACGGCACCGCAACGCCGATGAACGAAACGACACGAGCGATATTGTCGAGCAGCGAGTTGGGTCGGATTCCGGCGACAAGCCCGAGCGGGACGCCGATGACGATCGCCACCAGCATCGCGGCGCCGGTCAATGCGAGCGTGCTCGGTGTGCGCGAGAGCAACTCATGGGCCACCGTGTTGTGCGTGACGAACGAGTTACCGAGGTCGCCGTGCAGAAGCTGCACGATGAAGTTCCAGTACTGCTCCCAGAGCGGAAGCGTGAGCCCGAGTTGCTTGTTCAGAGCGGCGATCTGTGCCGGGCTCGCATTGGAGCCGAACAGCATCGCCTGTGCCGGATTGCCGGGCACCATGTGGATGAGCAGGAACGCAATGATCGTGACTCCGAGCACGACCGGTATTGACGCGAGGAGTCTGCGCAGGGTGAATGCCATGCCGATAGGTGTACGCGCCGTTTGTCACAGACGTGTTTCGGACCCATCGAAATACCGGCGTTTGGTGGCCATATGGGCCTGCTTCGTACGGGGTAGCCGGGCTAGATTTTGGCGGATATCTTCAAGAATGCGCTGCGCCGGCGCAGCACTCCAGATTCAGATCGCGATCGTCTGCGCATTCTCGCTCAGATCGTGTTCGAGGGAATCGTCCCAGATATTGATCGGCACGACCCCGATCGCGCGTCCCTGGGCGTCGACCAACCGACCGACTCGTTTAACCGTTCTCAGCACGACAAGGCGGTCGACGATCCGCACATTCGGAAGCCCCTTGGCGATAGCCAGTTCCAGCCGATGGACCTCCTCCACCGTGTGTAGCCAAGCGCACAGCACCAGGCTGGGTGCCGACGAAACCGTGGCACAGAGCCGAACCTGGCGAAGCTGCGTGATTGCCCGCGCCGCTTCCGGCAGCCCCTCGACGGACGTGTCCGCCCAGAGGTACACCTGAACGGGCGACCCCGAAAGCTCAGCCGCAACGTCGGTGCGCGGTTTGAGGATGCCGCTGCGCAGAAGCTTGCTGACGTGACGGCGTACGCTCGTCGCGCTGATGCCGGTAGCCGCTGAGAGTTCGGCGAATGAGGCACGGCCGTTGACGGTGAGGAGTCCCGCAATTCGCCGCATATCCGGGGTCATGTCCACGGCTTCGTCGGCGCCGGCCATGCCTTCGTCGTAGCGTGAGCGTTCGAGAATGCGCAGCTGATTGTCGCTGAATTCGACCAGACGCCACGACGATCCTTCGGTGTACAGCCTCGTTGCGACGCGAGCGCGAGTTCTGAGTACATCCTTCGTGTAGCTGAGGTGATCGAGCAGGTAGTGAGACAGCGTGGCGAGATCGGCCGCCGCGATGGTGAGCAGAATGTCCGCGCTGCCGGTCGTGATCTCCACGGTCATCACCAATTCGTGTCTGGCCAACTCGGCGGCGACAGCCATGCGATTCGCCGGAGCGCAATCTATCTCGACATAGGCCACGCACTGCTCTGCCCGACGGACCATGCCGGGCGCGGCCGTGATCCATGCCGTCCCCTCGGAGCTGATGCGTTCCCAGCGGCGCGCGGCGGTGATGCCGCTGATCCCGAGCGCTTCGCCAATGTCTGCCCATGGGGCCCGCGGGGCGATCTGAAGGGCTCCGAGGAGCATCTTTTCGTCTTCGGTCAACATGGTGGATTCCTTCATATTTTGGACAAAATTGGATGGAATATGGAACGAAATCTACTGGTAACAATCGCGATCATACTCTGAACCCAACTTCACAAGCCGGGAGGCATGAATGACGATCAGCTCAACGCTGCGCACCGATGTCGAGGAAATCACGCCGGAAATTGTCGAGCTTCGGCATCGACTGCACCGTCGCCCCGAAATCGGGCTCCAACTTCCAGAGACGCAGGCGACGCTGCTTGATGCCCTCGACGGTCTCGGCCTCGAGCTCTCTGTCGGCAAGAACGTGACGTCGGTCACGGGAGTTCTTCGCGGTGGCCGGAGCACCGGGCGGGCCGTCCTGTTGCGCGCCGACATGGATGGGCTGCCGGTGCAGGAGCGCACGGGCGTGCCGTTCACGAGCGAGATCGACGGCGCCATGCACGCCTGCGGACACGATTTGCACATGGCGATGCTCGTCGCCGGTGCACGACTTCTGTCGCAGCAGCGAGAGGCGTTAGAGGGCGATGTCGTCTTCATGTTCCAGCCGGGCGAGGAAGGCTGGGATGGAGCGCAATCAATGATCGACGAGGGTGTCTTGACCGCCGCCGGTCCACTGGTCAGCGCCGCTTTCGGGATGCACGTTCGCTCGAGCAAGACTGCCAACGGGGTATTCACGACTCGCGGCGGCATCATGATGTCTTCGAGCAGCCGTTTGCGAGTGAAGGTGCGCGGGCGAGGCGGGCATGGTTCGGCCCCCCACCACGGCCGTGATCCGATTGCGGGCATGGCGGCCATGATCACGGCGCTGCAGACCATGGTCACGCGACGTTTCGACATCTTCGACCCCGTCGTGGTCACCGTGGGAATGGTCGAGGGCGGCACGCGAAGCAACATCATTCCCGACACGGCCGAATTTCAAGCCACCGTTCGCACCTTTTCACACCGCAACGGAGAGCTGGTCGGCGAGTACATGACCGACGTGTGCGAGGGCATCGCCAAGACTCTCGGCCTCGATGTCGATGTCGACTACGTCCGCGAATATCCGGCGACCGTCAACGATACGGCCAGCGCC
>JAODMH010000131.1 GCA_025465035.1 Microbacteriaceae bacterium
CTTCACATGTTCAGTGATTCTTCAGAGGTGCTCAAGTTCATCAAGGACAACGACATCAAGTTCCTTGATATTCGCTTCACCGACCTCCCCGGTGTGCAGCAGCACTTCAACATCCCCGCCTCCACCGTCGACGAGGAGTTCTTCTCCGTCGGCCAGCTTTTCGATGGTTCATCGATCCGCGGTTTCGCGTCGATCCACGAATCGGACATGCAGCTCATCCCCGACGTCACCACCGCGTACGTCGACCCCTTCCGCAACGAGAAGACGCTCATCATGGTCTTCGACATCTACAACCCGCGCAACGGCGAGATCTACTCGCGTGACCCGCGCCAGGTCGCCAAAAAGGCGGAGAAGTACCTGGCATCCACCGGCATCGCCGACACCGCGTTCTTCGCGCCAGAGGCCGAGTTCTACATCTTCGATGACGTGCGCTATGACGTCCGCCAGAACTCCAGCTCCTATTTCGTGGACTCCGAGGAGGGTGCCTGGAACTCCGGCCGTGTCGAAGAGGGAGGCAACCTCGCCAACAAGACCCCGTACAAGGGCGGCTACTTCCCGGTCAGCCCGGTCGACAAGCAGGCCGACCTCCGCGACGACATCAGCCTCAAGCTGATCGATGCCGGCCTCATCCTCGAGCGCGCCCATCACGAAGTCGGTACCGGCGGCCAGGCCGAGATCAACTACCGCTTCGACACGATGGGGCACGCGGCGGACGACATCCTCAAGTTCAAGTACATCGTCAAGAACACGGCGCTCGAGTGGGGCAAGGTCGCGACCTTCATGCCGAAGCCGCTCTTCGGGGACAACGGATCGGGCATGCACACGCACCAGTCGCTCTGGAGCGATGGCTCGCCGCTGTTCTACGACGAGAAGGGCTACGGCGGACTGAGTGACATCGCCCGCTGGTACATCGGCGGACTGCTTAAGCACGCTCCGGCTGTGCTCGCGTTCACCAACCCGACGCTCAACTCGTACCGCCGCCTCATCCCCGGCTTCGAGGCTCCCGTCAACCTGGTCTACTCGGCGGGCAACCGCTCGGCGTCCATTCGCATCCCGATCACGGGCACGAACCCGAAGGCCAAGCGCATCGAGTTCCGCGCGCCTGATGCGTCCGGCAACCCCTATCTCGCCTTCGCCGCGCAGCTCATGGCCGGCCTCGATGGAATCAAGAACCGCATCGAGCCGCACGAGCCCGTCGACAAGGACCTGTACGAGTTGCCTCCGGAGGAAGCGAAGAACATCCCGCAGGTTCCCGGCTCGCTCGAGGAGGCGCTCAAGGCTCTCGAGGCCGACCACGAGTTCCTGACGGCCGGCAACGTGTTCACGTCCGACCTCATCGAGACCTGGATCTCGTACAAGCGCGAGAAGGAGATCATCCCGGCCGCCCAGCGTCCGCACCCCTTCGAGTACGAGCTGTACTTCAGCGTCTGACCTTCACTACCGCAGTGGCCGTGTCCCTTGGGATGCGGCCACTGCCGTTTCGGGAGCGCGCACGCCTGTGGGCCTAGGTTGAGCCTGATGAGATCTCCACTGGGCCGACGACGGGGCTACCGTGCCCCGACGAGCATTCCCGTGTTGCCGCGTGCCCGCGGAGCCGCGTACTCGAGTACCGGGGCCGGCATCCCGAGTCCGGTCAGCAGCCATCCAGCTGCTCTCCAACTCTGTGCATCGAGGCAGTTACGAGCATCGATGATGACCGGCGAGACGACGAGTTCGATGAGCTCCGCCGGATCCGAGGTGGAGAACTCTTTCCACTCGGTGAGCACGAGCACGGCATCCGAACCCGCCACCGCCTCCCGGACGGAGTCCGCATAGGTGAGCGTCGGAAACATCCGCTGCGCCGTCTCGTTCGCCTTCGGGTCGTAGATGACGACCTGTGCCCCGCGAAGGTGCAGGGCCGCCGCCACGTTGAGCGCCGGTGAATCACGCACGTCGTCGGTGAGCGGCTTGAAGGCCACTCCCAGAACGCCGATCCGGCGGTTGAGCACCGATCCGCCGCAGGCCTCGATCGCCAGGTCGATCACACGCTGTCGCTGCGACATGTTGATCTCGTCGACCTGCTGAAGAAGCGAAGCGGCCTTGTTGGCGCCGAGTTCGCTGGAACGATGGATGAGGCCACGGATGTCCTTGGGCAGGCACCCGCCACCAAATCCGAGCCCCGCGTTCAGGAACTGCCGTCCGATCCGTGGATCGTGACCGAGGGCGTCGGCAAGCACCGTGACGTCCGCCCCCGCGGCCTCGCACACTTCGGCGATCGCGTTGATGAATGAGATCTTCGTAGCCAGGAAGGCATTCGCGCTCACCTTCACGAGTTCCGCCGTCGGCAGATCGCACACGATGACCGGGGTCCCGGCAGAGATCGGCCCGGCGTAAACCTCGCGAAGCAGTGCTTCCGAGCGTGGGCTCGTACCACCGATGACGATGCGATCGGGCGCGAGCGTGTCCTTCACCGCCTTGCCTTCGCGCAGGAACTCCGGATTCCAAACCAGCTCCACATCGACGCCATCGGGCACGTTCTCCCTCACCAGTGCTCTGAGCCTCTCCCCCGTCCCCACTGGCACCGTCGACTTCCCCACGATGATGCCGTCGTGTGTCATGGCGCGCGCCACCTGCCTCGTCGCCTCTTCGACGTAGCTGAGATTGGCTGCGTTGCTGCCGCGCTGCTGGGGCGTTCCCACACAGATGAAGTGCACGTCCGAGAACGCGGTGGCCTCGGCGATGTCGGTTGTGAAGCGAAGGCGACCGCTCTCAACGTGACGTTGGATCAGCTCGGGAAGACCGGGTTCGAAGAACGGAACTTTACCTTCGCTGAGCGCCTTGGCCTTCGCCGGATCGTTGTCGACGCCCATGACTTCGAACCCCATCTCGGCCATGGCCGCGGCGTGGGTCGCCCCCAGATATCCGGTACCGACAACGCTGATCCGCGGCGTCTGTGGCGGATGCTCGGCCGAAACGATCGTCTGCTGCTCTTCGCTCGTCTTCACTGTGTCCTCCTGGTCATGGTCGTGGACGGAAGTCAATTGGGAGTGAGAATGAACCGGCCGAGAGTGTCGGGCCGGCGCGGAACGCGGCGAGCCTCTCGGGACGGGAATCGACAGGCCGGTCGGAGAGATGACGGATCTGTCGGATGGCAATGCTGAGCACCGACGAGACGATGATGAGGCCGAGAACCAACGCGACTCCGCTCTGGACGCCGTATTACGTGAGAATGCCGTCGTAGAAGTTGTAACCCTGTCCAGTGAACGCACGGTAAACCCAACCGCCGGCCGAGGACGTCGCGGAACAGGTCCAGCGGTTCGAACGCCGGACCCATCTCTCGTTATGGGTACAGAAAAATCGAGGGTCGGCGCGGTCCGAACTCAACCCGCGGTCGGGGCCGGGCGTTCCGACGAGCCGTAAAATCGCCTCTCGAAGACGGCCCGGGAGAGCCGCGTGACACGCAAATAGTCTTCTTCGAGCCGTGAGGCAGAGCCCGGCGGGTATTCCAGCAGCCGTGCGACACCTTCGAGCTGCTGTCGGTCGGTCGGTAGCACGTCGGTCGTCCTGGCCGACCATAGGGTGATCGCCGAGCGCGCCCGGGACGCCAACACCCAGGCGTCGCGAAGTCTTGCCGCCTCGGGGCCCTGGACATATCCCTCGACCCGCGCGACTTCCAGGGCAGCCAGGGTCGAGGTCGTACGAAGCCCGGGGACCCTCGCCCCATACTGCAACTGGATGAGCTGCACGAACCATTCCACGTCGCTGAGCGAGCCGCGGCCGAGTTTCAGGTGGCGTGAGGGGTCCGCGGCCTGGGGCAGTCGTTCCGACTCGACCCTCGCCTTGATCCGCTTGACCTCGCGCACGTCCCTGTCCGGGATCGCGACGGGGAAACGCACCCTATCGGCGAGCTCTTCGAAATCTGCCATGAGCCGGGCATCCCCCACCACCGCCCGCGCCCGGAGGAGGGCCTGTGCCTCCCAGGTGAGCGACCAGCGCTCGTAATAGGCACGGTAGGAGTCGAGAGAGCGCACCACCGCGCCGTTCTTGCCCTCCGGTCGCAGATTGATGTCGAGGTCGAGCGGCAGCCGGAGGTCCTCCGTGTGGCGCAGCAGCTCACCCACGATGGCCTCGGCTCTCGCCTGCGCTTCCTCGCCGCTCGCGGTCGTTGCTCGATAGACGTACATGACGTCGGCATCCGATCCGAATCCGAGTTCCTGGCCGCCGTAGCGGCCCATCGCGATGATCGCGAACTCGATGCCATCGTCAGGCGCGCGAATCGCCCGAAGCACGCCCGTCAGCAGCGCGGTCGTGATGTCGGAGAGCGCCAGGCCCAGTTCTTCGACATCGATGACCCCGAGGATCGCCGAAATCGCGAGCCGGAGCACTTCCCGTCGCCGTGCGGTTCGTAGCGCCAGCGTGGCCGCGCCGGGATCGACGTGACGCGCAACCGTCGCGAATGCCTCGTCGAGCAGCGCCTCGGCGGCACGCGGCCGGAGCTCATCCTCGCGGTCGACCCAGGCCGCCGCCTCGGGGATGCGTTCGAGCAGCACGCCGACGAACCGGGAGCTCGAGAGGACGTTCGTCAGGCGTTTCGCGGCGCCGGACGAGTCCCGCAGCATCCGCAGAAACCAATACGACTCCCCCAGGTCGTCGCTGAGCCTCCGGAACGCCAGCAGGCCGTAATCGGGATCGGCGCCGTCCGCGAACCACTGCAACATGACGGGGAGCAGGTGCCGCTGAATCGCCGCGCGCCGGGAGACGCCGGCCGTCAAGGCGCCGATATGAGCGAGGGCTCCCCTGGGGTCCCGGAACCCGATGGCGGCCAGGCGGGCGACGGCCTGTTCGCTGCTGAGCGCGAGGCCGTCATCGGGCAGCGCCGCGACCGCGGAGAGCAGCGGGCGGTAGAACAGCCGTTCGTGCAGGCCGCGCACCTCGATCTTGGTGCGCGTCCACTGCTCGGTCAGGTCCGCCCCGCTCGTGGCGAGCCCGCTCGCCCGCGCGAGGATCCGCAAGGCATCGGAATCGCTCGGCATGAGGTGGGTGCGGCGCAGCTGGGAGAGTTGCAGCCGGTGCTCGAGCAGGCGCAGGAAGCGATAGTCGCGGGAGAACTCCGCGGCTTCCACACGCCCGATGTATCCCTGTTCGGCCAGCGCGACGAGGGCGGGGAGGGTTGCCCGCTGCCGCACCTGGTCGTCGGTCTGCCCGTGCACGAGTTGCAGCAGCTGGATCGTGAACTCCACGTCGCGCAGGCCGCCCGGTCCGAGTTTGAGCTGGTAGTCGAGCTCATCGCTCGGGATGTTGTCCGTGACGCGCTCCCGCATCCGCTGCACACCCTCGACGAAGTTCTCCCTGGAGGCGCTGCTCCACACCTTGGGCGCGACGCTCTGCACGTAGCGCTCGCCGAGTTCGAGATCGCCGGCGAGCGGACGGGCCTTGAGCAGCGCCTGGACCTCCCAGCTCTTCGCCCAGCGGTCGTAATAGGCCAGATGGGACTCCAGCGTCCGTACCAGGGCGCCGTCCTTGCCTTCCGGACGCAGGTTGGCATCGACCTCCCAGAGCGCGGGCTCCATGGCGAAGTCGTGGATGCCGCGCATCGTCGCCATCGCCAGTCGTGTCGCGATCTCCACGGCTCGGTCATCCGAGAGCCCCTCAGAGCCCTCGGCGACGAAGATGACGTCGACGTCACTCACGTAGTTGAGTTCACGCGCCCCCGCCTTGCCCATGCCGATGATCGCCAGCCTGGTCGCCGCGACGTCGGCGGCGGCGAAGGTGCTGTACCGGCGGGCTATGAGCAGCGAGGCGTCCAGGGCGGCCGCGGCGAGGTCGGCGAGAGCGGTGGCCACGCGGTCGAGCGCGGCGAGCGGGTCGGCCTGTTCGAGATCCCAGGCCGCGAGCCTGGCGAGTTGCCGACGATAGCGGCCGCGGAGCGCGTTCCAGGCAGACTCCTCGTCATCGGCGCCCGGATCGGCAACAGAAACGGCGAGATCCGTGCGATAGTCCTCGGCGCCCGGCGGCCTGGCGAGAGGCTCGGCGAGAGCGGCGAGTTCCCGCGGCCTGCGCTGGAAGAACTCGCCGAGCCCCTGCGATGCGCCGAGCACCCGAATCAGTCGATGGGTGCCGTCTCTGTCATCGAGGAGCGTGCCGACCTCGTCCGGAGACCGCCTCAGAAGCGCAAGGAGAATTCGCAGCGCCTGATCAGGGTCGGCGGCATCCGCGAAAAAGGGCAGCACAAGGTCGGCTCGTGCGGTGCCCAGCTCCGCGAGCAACGCGGTCGTCTGGTCGAGTTCGGCGAAGCCGAGCCTCGCCAGGTCGGTGAGAGTGGTCTGTTCGCGCGCCATTGCCTCAACCGTCCGTGCCTGTCGTGCCGGCTACAGCATCTCCAGGTTGCTCTTGAGTTCGTACGGCGTGACCTGAGCGCGGTATTCGCGCCACTCCTGCCGCTTGTTCAAGAGAACGTAGTTGAATACCTGCTCTCCGAGGGTCTCGGCGACCAGCTCCGAGTCCTCCATGAGCGAGACAGCGTGGTCGAGACTGGCGGGAAGCTGGTTGTAGCCCAGCGCGCGCCGCTCGGCATCAGACAGTTCCCAGACGTTGTCCTCGGCCTCCGGCGGCAGTTCGTAGCCCTCTTCGATGCCCTTGAGGCCGGCCGCGAGCAGCAGCGAGAAGGCGAGGTAGGGGTTCGCGGCAGAATCGATGGCACGGTATTCGACGCGCGCGCTCTGGCCCTTGTTGGGCTTGTAGAGCGGCACGCGGACGAGCGCCGAACGGTTGTTGTGACCCCAGGTGACGAAGCTCGGAGCCTCGCCGAGCTTGTTCTGCGACGCACCGCCCCAGAGCCGCTTGTAGGAATTGACAAACTGGTTGGTGACCGCCGTGATCTCGGGCGCGTGGCGAAGCAGGCCCGCGATGAACTGGCGGCCGATCGTGGATAGCTGATACTGCCCGCCCGCGTCGAAGAACGCGTTCGAGTCTCCCTCGAAGAGCGACATGTGGGTGTGCATGCCTGAGCCAGGCTCTCCTGACAGCGGCTTCGGCATGAAGGTCGCGTAGACCCCCTGCTCGATCGCCACCTCCTTGACCACCGTGCGGAAGGTCATGATGTTGTCCGCCGTCGTCAGGGCGTCCGCGTAGCGCAGGTCGATCTCGTTCTGGCCAGGACCCGCCTCGTGGTGGCTGAACTCGACGGAGATACCGAGGTCCTCCAGCATCCGCACCGAACGGCGACGGAAGTCGTGAGCGGTACCGCCAGGCACGTTGTCGAAATAGCCGGCCTTGTCGACCGGTTGCGGCCCCTCCGCGCCGAATTCGGAACTCTTGAGGAGATAGAACTCGACCTCGGGATGCGTGTAAAAAGTGAAGCCGCGCTCTGCCGCGGTCGCGAGGGTGCGCTTGAGCACGTTGCGGGGATCGGCGACGGCGGGTTGGCCGTCGGGAGTCGTGATGTCGCAGAACATGCGGGCGGTTGGATCGATCTCACCGCGCCAGGGCAGAATCTGGAAGGTCGCGGGATCGGGGTGCGCGAGCACATCGGCCTCGTAGGAGCGGGTGAGTCCCTCGATGGCCGAACCGTCGAATCCGAGACCCTCCGCGAAGGCGCCCTCGACCTCGGCCGGCGCGATCGCCACCGACTTCAGCGTGCCGACGACGTCTGTGAACCAGAGACGGATGAACTTGACGCCGCGCTCTTCGATAGTGCGGAGAACGAAGTCACGCTGCTTGTCCATGTGCTCCTCTTGCCTGGTCGTGCTGGCCGTTCGATCCTGACCATTCGGCCCGACTATTAGGCTAGTGGCTATGCCCCGACTCCGCTTGGCACTGGGCCAAACCAACCCCGTCGTTGGCGACCTGGCAGGTAATTCAGACCAGATTCTCGACGCGGCGAAGCGCGCATCCGCTCGGGGCGCCGATCTACTCGCCGTCGGCGAGATGGCGATCAGCGGCTATCCGATCGAAGACCTGGCCTCCCGGCCGAGCTTTCTCGCCGATTCGCACAGGGCGGTCGAGCGTCTCGCCAAGCGGCTCCACGAGGAGGGCCTCGGAGAGCTGGCGGTGATCGTCGGTCACCCGGACGGTCCGTTCGAACCACGGCTGCTCGGAACGAGCAACGCCCCAACGGCCATCGCCCAGAACTGCGCGAGCGTGCTGCAACACGGGCAGGTCAAGGCCCGCTATGCCAAGCATCACCTGCCCAACTACGCCGTATTCGACGAGTACCGCATCTTCATTCCCGGCGACGAGTTGCTCGTGCTGCGCATCAGGGGCGTGGATGTCGCGCTCATCGTCTGCGAGGACCTCTGGCGCGACGGCGGCCCGCTGAGCCGCGTGATGGACGCGGACGCCGGACTCCTCGTCGTGATCAACGCATCGCCGTTCGAACGCGACAAAGACGAGGTGCGCCTGCCCCTCGTGACCAGGCGAGCGACGGAAACGAACACGATCGTGGCCTACGTGAACATCGTGGGCGGACAGGACGATCTGGTCTTCGACGGCGACAGCGTCGTGGTCGACGGCACGGGAAGCATTCTGGCCAGAGCGCCGCAGTTCGAGGAACACCTTCTGGTCATCGACCTGGATGTCGCGGCCGCCACCGACGCCCAGCTTCCCGACAACGTCTCCAGGGTCGTCCTCGACGACCGCGATGTCTCCGTCGACGCTCTGGATGCCGACGTCGCCACGCTTCCAGACGACAGCGAGCAGATCTGGAACGCTCTCGTGCTCGGTACCCGCGATTACGTCGAGAAGAACGGCTTCCCCTCGGTGATCCTCGGCCTCTCCGGCGGCATCGACTCGTCCGTCTGCGCCGCCATCGCCGCCGACGCCATCGGACCCGATCGGGTCTACGGCGTCAGCATGCCCAGCCGTTACAGCTCGGGACATTCCCGGTCCGACGCCGATGACCTTGCCGAGAACATCGGCCTGCACTACTCGGTAGAGCCCATCGCCGACCTGGTGCTGCCGATCGAAACACAGCTCGAGTTGACGGGCACGGCCGCGGAGAACCTGCAGGCGCGCATCCGCGGGATCATTCTGATGGGGCTCTCCAACCTGGACGGGCACCTCGTCCTGACCACCGGCAACAAGACGGAGCTCTCCGTCGGATACTCGACCATCTACGGCGACTCGGCCGGCGGTTTCGCGCCGATCAAGGACGTTCCGAAGATGCTGGTGTGGGCGCTCGCCCGCTGGCGCAACGAACTCGCCGCATCGCGGGGCGAGATTCCGCCGATCCCGGAGAGCTCGATCGAGAAGCCGCCGAGTGCCGAGCTGCGGCCCGACCAGACCGATCAGGACTCACTGCCGCCGTACGAGACTCTCGATGCGATCCTGGATGCCTACATCACCCGGAAGCTCGGCCGTGACGACGTGATCGCCCTCGGCTTCGACGCGGAGACCGTCGACTTCGTCACCACGCTCGTCGATCGCGCGGAGTGGAAGCGCCGCCAGGGGGCGATCGGTCCCAAGATCTCCGGAATGGCCTTCGGTCGCGACCGGCGGCTGCCCATCACCTACCGCCAGAACGTCTGAAGTCGGCCCATCGTGGGTAGGCTTTCACCATGACCGACCTCAGTGCTGCGGCAGCGCAGGCGAACCTCAAACGCGTCCGCACCCGGCACTTCCAGAGCGCGAAGCAGAACGGTGTGAAGATCACCGGACTCACCAGTTACGACCAGCTGACGGCATCCATCTTCGATGCCGCCGGCATCGACTTCCTGCTCGTCGGGGACTCGGCCGGCAACAATGTGCTTGGTTACGACACGACACTTCCGGTGAAGGTGGACGACCTCATCCCGCTCACTCGCGCCGTCGCCGGCGCCGTGACCCGGGCCTTCGTCGTGGCCGACATGCCATTCGGCTCCTATGAGACGGGACCGGACGAGGCGCTGCACACGGCATTCCGTTTCATGAAGGAGACTCACGCCCACGCCGTCAAGCTCGAAGGCGGGGTACGGAGCGCCGAACAGATCCGCAGAATCGTCTCCGCCGGGATCCCGGTGATGGCGCACATCGGCTTCACCCCGCAGAGCGAGCACGGACTGGGCGGGCACCTCATCCAGGGCCGCGGCGAGGGCGCAGAACAACTGCTGGCCGACGCGCACGCCGTCGAGGACGCCGGCGCTTTCGCCGTTGTGCTCGAGATGGTGCCGTCCCACGTCGCCCAGCGGGTGACCGAGGAGTTGCGCATCCCCACCATAGGTGTCGGCGCTGGGCCCCACGTCGACGGCCAGCTGCTCGTCTGGACCGACTGGGCCGGGCTCACGACGGGCCGCATCCCCAAATTCGTGAGACAGTACGCGAACCTCAGCGGCGTGCTGACGGATGCCGCCAGGAACTACATCTCGGACGTCGCCGGGGGGTCGTACCCGGCTCCAGAACACGAGTACGAGGATTAGCGTGCCCTCACCCTCGCATCCAGCATGGCGCGGTGAGTTGTGTCCTCAGCGGTCGTTGGCCGCATCTTCCTCTGCCCACTTGCGGGCGCGCTCCGCGATGATCTCCGGTGCTCTTGCGGCCTCTTCCCGCGTTCCGAACGGTCCGTCGAGCTCCGATGCGAGCGACTGCTTGCCCTCCTCGACCTCACCGGTCCGGTTGTTGTAGTACCACTCGGTCATGAGAGCTCCCGTCGCCAACTAAAATCGATCCTATGCCCAAGGATTCGAGCGGACACCTCGTGCCGGGACGCATCTCTCCCCGCCGATCCGTCCCCGAGCGCATACCGCGACCGGAATATGTCGGCAAGGCCGGACCGGCCCCGTTCATGGGTTCCGACATCTATTCAGCCGAGGCCGTCGCGCGCATCCGGGAATCGGGCAGGATCGCCGCTGATGCCATCGCGCTCGTCGGTGCCAGCATCCGTCCCGGCATCACCACGGACGAACTCGACGTCATCGGCCACGACTTCATGATCGCCAACGACGCATACCCGTCGACGCTCGGCTACCGCGGCTTTCCGAAGTCGCTGTGCAGTTCCGTCAACGAAGTGATCTGCCACGGGATCCCGGATGACACCGTGCTCGAGGACGGGGACATCGTCAACATCGACGTCACCGCCTTCAAGGACGGGGTTCACGGTGACAGCAACCAGACCTTCATCGTTGGCGAGGTGTCCGTCGACGTCGCAGAGCTCGTCGATCGCACCCGCGAGTCGCTCAATCGCGGCATCAAGGCCGTCGCTCCCGGGCGGCAGGTCAACGTGATCGGCCGCGCAATCGAGTCCTACGCGAAGCGCTTCGACTACGGGGTGGTGCGTGACTTCACCGGGCACGGCGTCGGCGAAGCCTTTCACTCCGGGCTGATCATCCCGCACTACGATGCCGCACCGGCCTACTCGACCGAGATCGAACTCGGGATGGTGTTCACGATCGAGCCGATGCTCACGCTCGGCTCCGTCGAGTGGGAGATCTGGGCGGACGACTGGACGGTCGTCACGAAGGACCGAAGCATCACCGCCCAGTTCGAACACACGATGGTCGTGACCGAGCGCGGCGCGGAAGTGCTCACCCTCCCCTGAAATCCGACCGGCCCAAGGAAGAATAGCGACATGGCTCACAAGGCAGTTGGCATCGACATCGGCGGCACCGGCATCAAGGGAGCTGTCGTCGACGTATCGACCGGCAAGCTGCTGACCGATCGGGTGAAGCTCCCCACCCCGGAGGGCGGCGAACCGCAGGACATCGTCGACACCGTCGACAGGGTCATCAAGAAGCTCGGCAAGATCTCCAAGCGTGAGCCGGTCGGAGTCTGCTTTCCCGCCGTCGTGATCAAAGGCAGGACGCTGTCCGCTGCCAACGTCTCCAAGCGGTGGATAGGGCTGGAGGCGGAGTCCCTGTTCGAGAAGAACCTGAACCGCGACATCCATTTCGTCAATGACGCGGATGCGGCCGGCTATGCGGAAACTCTGTACGGCGCGGCCGAAAGCGCCAAGGGTCTCATCATCATGACCACCCTCGGCACCGGAATCGGCACGGCGATCATCTACAGGGGTGTGCTCATCCCGAACGCCGAACTCGGACACATCGAGCTCGAGGGCGGTGACTACGAGGCGAAGGCCTCGTACGCGGCGAAGGAGCGCGAGGATCTGAGCTGGGCAGACTGGGCCGCCCGCCTGCAGAAGTACTATTCCGCCCTCGAGGCCTACTTTCACCCCGACCTGTTCATCGTCGGCGGTGGCGTATCCAAGGAATACCAGGACTTCCTTCCGCTGCTCACGCTCGACACACCGATAGTGCCCGCCACCCTGCGCAACAACGCCGGAATCCTCGGGGCCGCGGCCCTCGCCGCGGGTAAATAGCCCGTCACGTTAGCGTTTGACCCCGCTCCGTTAGGAAACCGTTAGGACGCGGCATCCGGCGCTCCAACGGGTGTGAACTCGTTCTTCGTACAGAAAAGTCGCTGCGTGCCCCTTGGCCGCGGCCTGTCGTTTCAGCGGAGGATTCTCGTGCTCGATCTCGTCTATCTGATTGGCGCGGTGGCCCTCTTCGCCATCGTCGCCCTCGTTGCGTGGGGGGTCGAGAAGCTGTGATCTTCTTCAGCATCCTCAGTCTCGCGCTTGGAGTCGCCGCGCTGGTCTACCTGGTCTACGCGCTCATCAAGCCGGAGCGTTTCTAGTGAGCACCACCTGGCTGTTCATCCTGCAGGTCGCCACCCTCGTCCTCATACTCGGGCTGATCTACCGTCCGCTCGGCGAGTATATGGCCAGGGTATACACCGGCCAGAAGAACCTCAGAGTCGAACGCGGCTTCTATCGCCTGGTCGGGGTGAATCCTGCCTCCGAACAGACCTGGCCGGTGTATCTGCGCAGCGTGCTCGCCTTCTCGGCAATCGGCGTGCTGCTCGTCTACCTGGTGCAGCGCATCCAGGAGTTCCTGCCATACTCGCTTGGCCTCCCGCCGGTGGAACAGTCGCTCGCCTGGAACACGGCGATCTCCTTCGTGACCAACACGAACTGGCAGTCGTACTCCCCAGAGCTCACGATGGGCTACACCGTGCAGCTCGTTGGCCTCGCCGTCCAGAACTTCGTCTCTGCGGCCGTCGGCATCGCAGTGGCCATCGCGCTCATCCGAGGTTTCGCAGCTCGCCGGTCGAGCACCATCGGCAACTTCTGGGTCGATCTCAC
>JAODMH010000167.1 GCA_025465035.1 Microbacteriaceae bacterium
CGGTATCGTGCGGATCCTGCTTCCGCTCTCCGTCATCGTCGCCATTGTCCTGATCGTCGGCGGAGTCATCCAGAACTTCTCCGGGTTCCAGCATGTGACGACCATCACGGGTGGAACGCAGACGATCCCCGGCGGCCCGGTCGCCTCGCAGGAAGCCATCAAGCTGCTCGGCACCAACGGCGGCGGTTTCTTCAACGCGAACTCCGCACACCCGTTCGAGAACCCGAGTGGCTGGACGAATCTGTTCGAGATCGCGCTCATGCTCGCGATCCCGTTCTCGCTCGCCAGAACCTTCGGGCGCATGGTCAATGATCACCGCCAGGGTTACGCGATCCTCTCGGTCATGGGCCTCATCTGGATCGTCTCTGCCGGTCTGCTCACCCTGCTCGAGTCGACCGGCACCGGCACCGCAAGCCAGCTGGCCGGCGGTGCGATGGAGGGCAAGGAGACGCGGTTCGGAATCGTCGGATCGACGCTCTTCGCCACCAGTTCCACCCTGACCTCGACAGGAGCCGTCAACTCGATGCACGACAGCTTCACCTCGCTGGGCGGCGGCCTGACCATGGTCAACATGATGCTCGGCGAAGTCGCACCGGGTGGGGTCGGATCTGGCCTCTACGGCATCCTGATCATGGCGATCATGGCCGTTTTCGTCGCCGGTCTGATGGTCGGTAGGACTCCGGAATACCTGGGCAAGAAGATCGGCGCGCGGGAGATCAAACTCGCGAGTCTCTACATCCTCATCACACCGACGCTGGTTCTCGCCGGCACGGCGCTCAGTTTCGCGATCCCCGCGGTGCGCGACTCGGTCACCGGCACGTCGATGGCGAACACCGGACTGCACGGCTATTCGGAGGTGCTCTATGCGTTCACCTCCGCGGCCAACAACAACGGCTCCGCCTTCGCCGGACTGACGGCGAGCACGCCGTGGTTCGATACGGCTCTCGGCGTCGCCATGATGCTCGGTCGCTTCCTGCCGATCGTCTTCGTTCTCGCGCTGGCCGGCTCATTCGCTGCCCAGGACAAGATACCGACGACCGCGGGAACGCTGCCGACCCATCGGCCGCAGTTCATCGGCCTGCTCATCGGGACGGTCGTCATCGTCTCGGCACTCACCTATCTCCCCGTTCTAGCGCTAGGCCCCCTGGCAGAAGGACTCAAGTAAGCCATGTCCACCACACTCATCACACCCACCGGCAGCACAACGCCACACACGCACAACAAGGCAACGGCGTTGGGGGCTGGACAGTTGATAGCGGGACTGCCCGGAGCATTCCGCAAGCTCGACCCGCGACTCATGTGGCGCAACCCCGTCATGTTCGTCGTGGAGGTGGGAGCCGCTCTGACCACGGTGCTCGCCATCGCCCAGCCGTTCCTCGGCCAGTCCGCCGGTTCTACGGCGTCGCCGACCTCACTCGCCTTCATCTGGTCGATCGCCGTCTGGCTCTGGCTGACCGTGCTCTTCGCCAATATGGCCGAGTCGGTCGCCGAGGGCCGCGGCAAGGCGCAGGCCAAAAGCCTCCGCGACAGCCGTACGAGCACGATGGCGAACAGGGTGACTTCCTACGATGCGACGGCGGATGCCGGCGCAGACCGGGCGGCCATCGTGCGGGTCGCCTCGGCAGAGCTCACCCTCGGTGACACCGTCGTGGTTTCCGCCGGAGAGCTGGTCCCCGGAGACGGCGACATCGTCTGGGGCATCGCGTCGGTGGACGAATCCGCAATCACCGGCGAGTCGGCACCCGTGGTCCGCGAATCCGGCGGCGACCGTAGCGCGGTCACCGGCGGCACGCGGGTCCTCTCCGACCGAATCGTCGTGCTCATCACCAGCCGCCCGGGCGAGACCTTCGTCGACCGCATGATCAAACTCGTTGAGGGCGCCTCCCGCCAGAAGACCCCGAACGAGATCGCGCTGAACATCCTGCTGGCGAGCCTCACCATCATCTTCGTTGTGGTCGTGCTCATCATCAACCCGATCGCCGGCTACTCGAAGGCATCGCAGAGCGTTCCCGTACTCGTCGCACTGCTCGTCTGTCTCATCCCGACCACGATCGGCGCCCTACTCTCGGCCATCGGCATCGCCGGTATGGACCGCCTCGTTCAGCACAACGTGCTGGCGATGTCCGGCCGCGCCGTCGAAGCGGCGGGCGACGTGACGACGCTCCTGCTCGACAAGACCGGGACCATCACGTACGGAAACCGCCGCGCAACCGAGTTCGCCGCGCTGAGCGGTGTG
Organism: Microbacteriaceae bacterium; assembly: GCA_025465035.1. Taxonomy (GTDB): domain Bacteria; phylum Actinomycetota; class Actinomycetes; order Actinomycetales; family Microbacteriaceae; genus Lacisediminihabitans. Next base: position 2,237 of record JAODMH010000167.1, read on the forward strand.
AGCGCAGAACGGCTCGCGCGGGCGGCTGCGACCTCCTCGCTGAGCGATCCCACCCCGGAGGGAAAGTCGATTCTCGACCTCGCCCACGATCAGGGCTTCGCGATTCCTTCGTCCGTCGATGGCCTGGTCGTGCCATTCACTGCGCAGACCAGGATGAGCGGTGTCGACTATGCCGACGGCAGCCAGGTGCGCAAGGGCGCCGGCTCGATGGTCGCGGCCTGGGTCGGCTCGATGGGCTCTGCGGAGCAGCACGAACTCGACGGCATCGTCACCCGGATCTCGGAGGCGGGCGGAACACCGCTCGTCGTCGCGGAACGAAACTCCGCTGGCGACGCCACCACGCTCGGCGTCGTCTATCTCAAGGATGTTGTGAAGACCGGCCTGGCCGAGCGCTTTGCCGATCTGCGCCGCATGGGCATCCGCACCGTCATGATCACAGGAGACAACCCGCTCACAGCGCGGGCGATCGCGGCAGAGGCTGGCGTCGATGACTTTCTGGCCGAGGCGACCCCGGAAGACAAGATGGAGCTCATCAAGCGTGAGCAGCAGGGAGGCAACCTGGTCGCGATGACCGGCGACGGCACGAACGATGCGCCGGCGCTCGCCCAGGCGGATGTTGGCGTCGCGATGAACACGGGAACCTCGGCGGCGAAGGAAGCCGGCAACATGGTCGACCTTGATTCGGATCCGACCAAACTGATCGACATCGTTGCCATCGGAAAGCAGCTGCTCATCACCCGCGGTTCGCTGACCACATTCTCCATAGCGAACGATGTCGCCAAATACTTCGCCATCATCCCCGCGATGTTCGTGGCGAGCTATCCCGGCCTGGCGGCGCTGAACTTCATGCACCTGCACTCGCCGGCCTCCGCCATCCTCTCGGCAGTGGTCTTCAACGCGCTCATCATCATCGTGCTGATCCCTCTAGCCCTGCGCGGCGTCAGATACCGGGCAACCACCGTGTCGCGCATCCTCGGCCGGAACCTCTGGATCTACGGCGTCGGCGGCCTCATCGCCCCCTTCATCGGCATCAAGGTGATCGACCTCGTCATCTCCCTGATCCCCGGCTTCTAGCACGCACGACACGAAACGGAACAAGAAAATGAGCTCACAACGCGGCATCACCAGGCAGTACTGGGTGGCAATCCGGGCGATGATCGTGCTGACCGTCGTCCTCGGAATCATCTATCCGTTGGTCATCACCGGCGTCGGGCTACTGGCGCCGGCACAGGCCGGAGGCTCTCTCCTGACGGTCGACGGCAAGGTCGTCGGTTCGAGCCTCATCGGGCAGAGCTTCACCGACAAGAAGGGCAACGCCCTGCCCCAGTGGTTCCAGTCCCGGCCGTCGGCGGCCGGTAATGGCTACGACGGCGGAGCGTCCAGCGGAAGCAATCAGGGAACGGAGAGTGCGAATCTGATCAAGGCAATCAGAGACAGGCAGGCTGCGATCGTGAAGAGCGACGGTGTCGCTGCTGACACGATCCCCGCCGACGCGGTCACCGCGTCCGGCTCAGGGCTCGATCCGCAGATCAGCCCCGAGTACGCTCGGGAGCAGGTGGCCCGGGTGGCCGCCACCCGCGGACTCAAGGAGTCGGATGTCGCAGCTCTCGTCGAGTCCATGGTGCGAGGCAGAGCCCTCGGCTACATCGGCGACCCGACGGTCAATGTGCTTCAGCTCAACATCGCGCTGGCTGCGCTGGGTCCGAACAATGGCTAGCGCGTGACCAAGGGATTCCTCCAGGTCTATCTCGGCGCTGCTCCCGGGGTCGGCAAGACCTTCTCGATGCTCGAGGAGGGTCGCCGGCTCCAGGAACAGGGCCATGACGTCGTCGTCGGCCTGCTCGAAACCCATGGGCGCGCCGAGACCGCTCGCATGGCCGAGGGTCTCGAGATTCTTCCTCGGCGCAGGGTGGCGCATCGTTCCGTCGAGCTGGACGAGCTCGACCTCGACGGACTGCTCGTTCGGCACCCCGAGTGGGCGTTGATCGACGAGCTGGCGCACACGAATGCGCCGGGTTCCGCCCACGCGAAGCGCTGGGAAGACGTCCGGCAGCTTCTCGATGTCGGGATCAACGTGATCTCGACAGTGAACATCCAGCACATCGAATCCCTCAACGACGTCGTGCAATCGATCACGGGTGTCGCGCAGCGGGAGACGATCCCCGACTCCGTGCTTCGCGCGGCGGACCAGATCGAGGTCGTCGATCTGGCACCAGAGGCATTGCGCGTGCGCCTCTCCAGCGGCAAGGTCTATCCGGCCGGAACCATCGACGCGGCGCTCTCCAACTACTTCCGCCTCGGCAACCTCACCGCCCTGCGCGAGCTCGCACTTCTGTGGCTCGCCGACGAGGTGGATGTCGCGCTCCAGGCCTATCGGAACGAACACGGCATCACGGGCAAATGGGAGGCTCGCGAACGCGTCGTCGTCGCCCTTCCCGGCGGCGCTGAGGGCGAAACTCTCCTCCGGCGCGGGGCCAGGATCGCCGCCCGTTCGAGCGGAGGACAACTGCTCGCCGTGCACGTCGCCAGTTCTGACGGTCTCGCCGAGGCGAACCCGGCCGCACTCGTCGCCCAGCGCGCCCTGGTCGAAAGCCTAGGAGGAAGCTATCACCAGGTGGTCGGCGACAACACGCCCACGGCGCTCGTCGAGTTCGCCCGCGGCGTGAACGCGACGCAGCTTGTGATCGGGGTGAGTCGTCGCAGCAGACTGACCACCTTTTTGACGGGTCAGGGCATCGGGCAGACGGTGATTCGAGCCTCCGGCGACATCGATGTGCACATCGTCTCGCACGCCGCCGCCGGCACCCTGCAGCTTCCACGGTCGCGCGGCGCGCTCCCCCTGCGTCGCCGGCTGTCCGGCTTTGCGCTCGCCGTCCTCGGCCTGCCACTGCTCACCCTCGCGCTGAGTGCCATCAAGAGCCCGGAATCGCTCGTCAGCGACGTGCTGGCCTTCCAACTCTTTGTCGTGGTCGTGGCACTCGTCGGCGGGATCTGGCCGGCTGTGGTTTCCGCCGTCATCGGTGGCGTAACTCTCGACTTCTTCTTCGTGAACCCGCTCTATGCGATCACCATCGACAATCCGCTGCATATCGTCGCACTGGTCATCTTCCTGGTCGTCGCCGTGCTGGTGAGCCTGGTCGTCGATCAGGCGGCCAGTCGCAGCCGCGCGGCCAAGCGTTCTGCCGCCGAGGCGGAAACCCTGGCAACGGTGGCGGGAAGCATCATCCGCGGTGAGAACGCTGTGGAGGCGCTCGCGAACCGGATGCGGGAGGTGTTCGGGATGAGCAGCGTCAGCGTCAACGACAAGGGCGAGCGGCTCTATGAGGCAGGAGCCATGACGAGCGGGGAGGATGCGCCTCGCACGGTTGTCGAGCTGAGCGACGGCGGAAGCGTCGTCCTGCGCGGGCGCGACCTGCAGGCATCCGATCGACGGATCCTCGACGCCTTCGTCTCTCAGATAGAGGCGGCGCTTCTGCAGCGGGAGCTCCGCACGGCGGCCCAGGGCATCCGTCCCTTGGAGGAGGCCGACCGGCTGCGCACCGCCCTTCTGGCGGCCGTCGGTCACGATCTCCGCACCCCGCTGTCCTCCGCTACCGCCGCGGTGTCCAGCCTGCGCAGTACGGACGTCTCGTGGAGCGAGCAGGATCGTGACGAACTGCTTGGCACAGCCGAACAGTCGCTACATCGCCTCGCGGACCTGGTGAATGACCTGCTCGACGCCAGCAGGCTGCAGGCCGGCGTGCTTCCCATCTCGCTCTCCATCGTCGGTCTCGACGAGATCGTTCCACTCGCACTCGACGAATTGGGCGTGCCGGTCGACCGAATACGCGTGGAGGTACCATCCGACCTGCCTGCCGCGCTCTGCGATCCGGTGCTCGTGCAACGCGTGCTCGTGAATCTGTTGGCCAACGCGCTGCGCTATTCTCCTGAAGGCTCCCCCCTGCTGATCGCGGCGAGCAGCTTCGGCGAGCGGGTGGAACTGCGGATCATCGACCGCGGGCCCGGAATCCCTCCGGCAAAGCTCTCGCAGGCCTTCCAGCCGTTCCAGCGGCTGGGCGATACGGATAACACCACGGGGGTCGGGCTGGGCCTCGCACTTTCCAACGGCTTCATGGAGGCCATGGGCGGCAGCCTGGAGACGGAAGACACACCGGGAGGCGGACTCACCATGGTGATCTCGCTGCCCGCGACCCCGGCACCGCCAGGAAAGGAACCCTGATGCGCATACTCGTTGTCGACGACGATGCGCAGATCCTCAAGGCGCTCCGCATCAATCTCGCCGCTCGCGGCTATGAGGTCTCGATGGCCCGCTCCGGTCCGGAGGCTCTGGAGGTCGCGGCAAAGGTCAAGCCGGAGCTCGTGGTTCTCGACCTCGGCCTGCCCGGCTTCAGCGGCATCCAGGTGATCGAGGGGCTTCGCGGCTGGACGGATGTACCGATCCTCGTGGTGAGCGGGCGGTCCGACTCCTCTGACAAGGTCAACGCCCTGGACGCAGGCGCGGACGACTACGTCACCAAGCCGTTCGCTATCGACGAACTGCTTGCACGGGTCCGCGCCCTGGGTCGACGCGCACTCGCCGAACCCGAGGAGCCGATCTCTCGTTTCGGCAATGTCACCGTCGATCTGGCCGCACGCACGGTGAGCCGGGCGGATGCAGAGGGGCGGCCCACGATCGTCAAGCTGACACCGACAGAGTGGCACATTCTCGAGGTGCTCGTTCGGAACCCCCGACGCCTCGTCACCAAACATCACCTGCTCACCACCGTGTGGGGTCCCGCCTACGAAAACGAGGATGGCTATCTGCGGCTCTACCTCACCCAGTTACGCAAGAAACTCGAGCCGGAACCTTCTCGGCCGCGCTACCTGCTGACCGAACCCGGCATGGGCTACCGTTTCTCGCCGGACGCGGAGTAGGACACTCTTCGCAGCTGTGGAGGACAGGCCGTAGCGGGACATCGTCGGTCGGAGGTCGACAATGGACCCATGGAATCACGCCACATCAGCGTCGCGATCGACCGGCCAGAGGCCGAGGTCTACGAGTTCGTCCTGGATCCCGCCAATCTGCCGCTCTGGGCGGCGGGCCTGGGCGGCTCGATCGAACTCGTCGATGGCCAGTGGCTTGCCGACTCCCCGATGGGCCGCGTCGCCGTCGAGTTCGCGGCGCACAATCCATTCGGCGTGCTCGATCACACCGTGACGCTGCCTTCCGGCGAGCGAGTGCTCAATCCTCTGCGAGTCATCGGATATCGCGGCCGTAGTGAACTCGTCTTCACAGTTCGCCGCCAACCCGGTATGAGCGACGACGGATTCGCAGCGGACCAGGCGGCGGTCGCCGCAGACCTCGAAACCCTCAAACGTCTGCTCGAGACCCGCCAGACTCCCTAGACGATCACCCGGTGACGACCGCATCTCCGGGCCGCGGAAAGCGAATGGGCCGGCTATTACGCCGGGTTCTGTCCCGGTACTTGCGTACCATCGACGGCCATCTATCTACGGTGTACGTTGCCGCACACCTCTAGCGGTCTACCCGGGAACTGGGCGAGCAACCCGTAACGCTCCCTGTGTGACCTTGCTCCGGACGAGGTTTACCTAGCCGACCCGATCACGCGGGCCGCTGGTGGTCTCTTACACCACCGTTTCACCCTTACCTCCCGGCCGAAGCCAGGCGGCGGTCTGCTTTCTGTTGCACTTTCTCGCGGGTTGCCCCGGGTGGGTGTTACCCACCGCCCTGCTCTGTGGAGCCCGGACGTTCCTCGGTGTTCCGCGCATCTGAAGACACGGGGAACAACGCGACCGTCTTGCCGACCCATTCGGCATCCAGCCTACGGTAATCGTCGATATCGCCGCGTAGTCTGTCGGACGTGACCAAGATCCTGCTCGTCGAGGACGATGCGGCGATGGCCGCTCTCGTCGAAAGCGGACTCCGCGACGAAGGCTATGAAATCACCGTCGTGGGAAACGGCATCGACGCGTTGATCGCCGCCGCAAACGATGACTTCGCCGCCGCCGCAATCGATGTCATGCTGCCCGAGATGACCGGATTCGAGATCTGCCGGCACCTGAGGAACCACGGCAGCACCCTGCCCATACTCCTGCTCACCGCCCGCGACGCCGTCGAGGACAGGGTGTTCGGTCTCGATTCAGGGGCCGACGATTACCTCACGAAGCCGTTCGCGTTCGTCGAACTCAGCGCGCGCATCCGGGCCCTTGTGCGCCGGGAAGCCGCGTCCGCGAAACCGATATTGAGGGTGGGCACGATGCAACTCGATACCGCGACGGTACGAGCCACCATCGACGGCAGAACGGTGCCGCTCAGCGCCAAGGAGTTCTCGCTGCTGAGGATGCTCGCCGCGCATCGGGGCACGATACTGAGCCGTTCGGACATCCTCACCGAGGTGTGGGGTACCACCCACCACATCGATCCGACCATCGTTGACCAGTACGTGCGCTACCTGCGCAAGAAGCTCGAGCCGATCGACACGGGTTTCACCGTCGGAACGGTGCGGGGCGTCGGATACTCGCTCACCGAAGATGGGGAAGTTTGACAGTGTTCTCCCGATTCTCGATCAGGACACGAATCACCGTCGGCAGCGTATTCGTCGCCACGGTGATCTTCGTCATCGCGCTGATGGCGGTGCGCGCGCAGGTCGCGACGATCCTCTCCAACGCCGATTCGACACTCGCCAAAGGCGACCTCACATCATTCATCAACGAACTCCTCAAGAGACCGGCCAGCACCTTGGACGACCCAGGAACCGGCGTCCTCCTGTACGTGCGAGGCTCGGACGGTGCGGTACACGTCGACACGATGCCCCGTTCGATCCACGAGCAACTCATCCACCGTACCGGTGCGGACGAGCAGTTCACCGCGAGAATGAATGGCAGCGAATTCGTCGTGGTCGGGCGCGTCGTCATGACATCCGAAGGCAAATGGTCACTATGGGCCGCGCGCAGCGAGGCATCCAGCGACCTCGTGCTGCAGGTTCTGGATGTCACCCTCATCGTGGGCGCCATCGTGCTCCTGGCCGCGTTCGGCCTGGCATCGTGGCTGCTCGCCTCGGCCGCGCTACGTCCGGTCGAGCAGATGCGGCGGAGGGCGGAAGCACTGGGCGACGACCCGCGAGACGGAGGCCTACCCGTCGGACCGGCGCGCGACGAGATCGCGCAGCTGGCGACGACCCTCAATGCGCTGCTCGATCGGATCCGACGATCCGCCGAACGCGAGAAGCAAATGGTGTCCGACGCTGCGCACGAACTGCGCAGTCCGCTCGCCGTACTCCGCACGCAGCTCGAACTCGCGCACGACAAGTTCGGCGACGCCGACGCGTTGGGCACCCAGATCATCGCGGCCGAGGCATCCGTCGAACGGCTGTCGTCACTCGCCACCAATCTGCTCGAACTCTCCCGGCTCGAATCCGAGGGTGCGCGACCGAGACCGTCGAGTTTCGAGCAGTTGGTCACCGAACTCATGGCGAGTGTGGACCGTGCCAGGATGCTGGGACTGTCCCGCGCCGTCGAAGTCGGATTCACCGTGGAATCGCGGGACGACCTCGCACGATTCGCGCTGGGAACCGACGGATTCTCGCGGCTACTCGACAACCTGTTGACCAACTCGATCTCGGCGGTCGGCGAAGGCGGTGCGGTATTCGTCACCTTCCTGCAGACCGGCGATGAGCTCATCCTCACGGTACGAGACGACGGTCCCGGCATGCCAGAGAGCTTTATATCGCAGGCGTTCGACCGATTCTCCCGTCCGGACGACTCGCGCACCTCGAGCACCGGCGGAAGCGGACTGGGGTTGGCCCTGGTGGCGGCCATCGCGAAAGACGCGAACGGCAGGGTCGAACTCGCCAACGCAGGGCCTGGCCTGCTCGTCACTGTGATCATTCCCCAAATGTGAGGATTCACATCGGCTGAGCGTTGGCTTCACGGTGCGTGCATAGCTTCCGGCTGGATGCTGATGGTGTCGCCGAAATACGTCGGCGATGAACAAACCCAGGCGGGATCCCATGTCGCTCCAGACGCAGCCACGGCGGCCGGCTCAGCCCGCGCCCGCGCGTCGTGCTGCAGCGGCGCGCAATCGGCGGCGTAGCTATCGCCGCCGGGCCATCGCTTCTGATCTGCTCGTCGCCTTGCTCTGGGCCTCGGGGGCGGCCGCGATCGCTCTTTTCCTCGCCGCCGGCGACATCACCCAGTTCGCCACCCTCGGCGGTTTCGTGACCGGGATCGGGATTATCGCCGGACTCGTCGGCACGGACTTCATCCTGGTGATGCTCGTTCTCGCAGCCCGGATCCCCGTCCTCGACCGAACCATAGGTCACGATCGCGCAGTGGCCGTCCACCGATCCCTGGGAAAGCCCGCCCTCTACCTTCTGCTCTCGCACGGGACGCTCCTTCTCATCGGGTATGGCATCTCCTCGGGAATCGACCCCATCGCCGAGATCGGCAGCATGCTCGCCATCCCGGACATGCCGCTGGCCTTCATCGGACTCGGCCTGCTCATTCTTGTCGTGGTGACCTCGCTGGTGGCAGTGCGCCGCAGGTTCAGTTACGAAGGCTGGCATCTGGTACACCTGCTGAGCTATGCCGCCGTGCTCTTCGCCGTGCCGCACCAGCTGAGCGTCGGCGCGATCCTGGCCCAGGGCACGCTGGAGCGGGCGTACTGGATCTCGCTCTACGTCCTCGCCTTGGGCTCGATCGCCACCTATCGTTTCCTGGAACCCGTGGTCTCGAGCCTCCGTCACAACCTGCGGGTGGAACGGACGGAACGGGTCTCCCCCGGAGTCGTGTCGATCCACCTGCGCGGCAAGGGCCTTCGGAATCTCGGCTCCTCCGGCGGCCAATTCTTCATCTGGAGGTTCTGGACGGGGCGCACCTGGTGGCATTCGCATCCCATCTCGCTCTCGGCGGTGCCGACGGACACGTCGGTCAGAATCACCGTGCGCGATCTCGGCGATGGAACCAGAACGATCAGCCATCTGCCTGCTGGAACGCGAGTCTCGCTCGAGGGGCCATACGGCATCTTCACCGACGCGGCGAGAACGGCCCCCCGCCTGGCGATCGTCGTTGCGGGGATCGGGATTACCCCGGTGCGCGCCCTCCTCGAGCAGTCGGATCTCCTCCCCGGCGAGGCAACGATCGTTCTCCGCGCTTCGGATGAGAAGGAGACGTATCTCTGGAACGAGATCCTCCAGCTCGCACAGCAGAAGGGCGCGACCGTCTATACGATGATCGGGCGTCGTGCACGGCGCGGCCCCGGATGGATGGCGCAGACGGATGCCTCGCGCGGCGTGACCATGCGCAGCATCTTCCCGAAGCTCGCGGAATCCGACCTCTATGTCTGCGGTCCAACCGGCTGGCTCGATCTTGTCGAGAAGGACGCGAGGGCCGCCGGCATCCCGCCGCACCAATTGCACACGGAAAGGTTCGACTGGTGAAGACCCGCGCAGCACTCACAGGAATATTCGCGTCCGTCGGCATCCTCGTCGTCGGCTGGCAGTTCGGCTCCGTCACGACCGCGCACAGCACGATTTCGGCAGGGGCCGTCAGTTCGGGGACATCCGGCGCGACCGCACCGAGCGCTTCGGCCGCGCCGAGCGCCTCTGCAGCGCCAAGCGCCTCGCCAAGCGCCGCACCCACACCGACCACGGCATCCGGCGCGAAGGATGGGTCATATACCGGCAGCAGCGCGGGCACACCATTCGGCGACGTGCAGGTCAAGGTCGTCGTCAGCGGTGGCAAGATAACGGATGTCGTCGCGCTGCAACTCACGAGCGACGGCGGCCGGTCCGTGCAGATCAGCAACTACGCGGCGCCGATCCTGCGCTCCGAGGTGCTGAAGTCGCAGTCCGCCAAGGTCTCCAATGTCAGCGGCGCGACCTACACCACCGACGGCTACCTCAGCTCCCTCCAGTCGGCCCTCGATCAGGCCGGATTCTGAGCGGGCCATGCGACATGTCTTTGCCACCATGGGCACCATGGCCACCATCGACCTGACCACGCAACTGCGAACTGTCGACCTTCTGTCCGACATCGAAGCCGCCTTCGACGACATCGAGAACACCTTCAGCCTCTATCGTCCCGATTCGGAATTGAGCCAGATTTCGGCGGGACGCCTTCCACTCATGAAGTCCAGCGCCAGACTCCGTAGCGTCTACGCGGATTCGCTGTTCTGGCGGAACAGAACGAACGGCGCGTTCACCCCGCACCGGCCGGATGGCGTCGTCGACCTGAACGGAATCGTCAAGGCCATCGCGATCGAACGCGCGGGGGCCATGCTCGATGCCGCGGGGCTGGACGATTGGTGCGTCGATGTCGGTGGTGACATCCTCTGTCGGGGAGTACAGCCGAACGGGACGCCATGGACCCTCGGCATCGTCGATCCGGATGACAGGAGCGCGCTGCTCTGCTCGATCGTCCTTCACGGAGAACGTCGTGCCGTCGCCACCTCGGGCAGCACGGAGCGCGGCGACCACATCTGGCGGGACGGCAGCCGCTCTGAACCCGCGTTCCGGCAGGTCACCGTGGTTGCCGACGACATGATCACGGCCGACGTGCTGGCGACGGCGATCGTGTCGGGCGGCAGGACCACTCTTGACGATGTGACGGAGCGCTGGTCCATCGACGTTCTCAGCATCGACTTGGATGGCTCCATGCGAGCCACCGCGGGGTTTCAGGCCGCCCTGGCCGCTTAGAGGCCCGACTCGGAGGTCCGCACCAGGATGGCGTTGCTGTCGGGGCAGAGCACGACGTCGTCGGCGGCGGCGGCACGGATGGCGGCCATGTCGCTCTCGTTGAGCTTCACTCCGCTCGCGCTCGAAACGCCGCCGCGCAAAAGGGATGCCCCTGTGCCGTAGCGCTGACGTTGCCGCTCGTAGAGGGCGAGGAGATCCTCGGGAAGCTTGCCGGCGATCGTGGAGCGATTCGCGGCGGCATGGCTGCGCTCCCCCGTGAGCGTGGCAAGGGCAGCGTCGCGTTCGGCGGCGATATCCGTCATGGTGGCCTGCAGCTCGTCATTCCTCGCCCGAAGATCGGCCGCAGCCGCTTCGAGCCCTTCGAGCCGCTCCATGACGGTCAGTTCGATCTCCTCGAGATCGAGCTGACGCTTGTGCAACCCGGCGAGCTCGCTCTCCAATCCGGCGACGTCCTTGACCGATGACGAGGCCTGGAGCCGATCGGTATCGCGTGTGATGCGCGCCTCAACGACCGCGACGTCACCCTCGACGCGTGACAGTTCGAGCTGCGCGTCTTCGACGGCACCCGCGGCGCTCAACAGTTCAGCCCGCAGCGCGTCGGCGTCGCTCGACAATCCCGCGAGGACGGCCGTTTCGGGAAGGGTGCCGGCCCGGTGATCGAGCTGTCGCAACCGGGTGTCGATCGCTTGGAGTTCGAGAAGGTGCGCCTGGTCGTCCGGGCTGGCTTTCAGTGGCATTGGGCCCTCGCTTGCTGATTATTGGACAATCGTGAAATCCCATGGATCGGTGCGAAGATCGCTCACCGTGACCCGGACGCCGGGCAGAGCGGCGCGGAGTTCGTGCGCTGCCGCATCGAGCCACAGCCATTCGCTCGCCCAGTGCGAGACGTCGATCAGCGCCGGTCCACCGGTGACTCGGGCGTTCTCCCTGGATTCGGATGCCGGATGATGGCGGAGATCGGAGGTCACGTAGACGTCGGCGGCCAGAACGACGGGTTCGCTCAGCAGGGAGTCGCCGGCTCCTGCGCAGAGCGCGACGGTCTCGATCGGCCGGTCGTATTCTCCCGAAACCCGGATGCCGGAGGCCGTCGCCGGCAGGATCTCCCCCAGAAGGCGCGCGAGCCTGCCGAGCGTTGTCGGCTCGGCAAGCATTCCCACGCGGCCGATCCCGCGGGTCGGCGTCTCACCGGGAGCGATGGGACGCACGTCGACGAGGCCGAGGCGCCCGGCGAGCACGGCCGAGGTCCCGGTCTCGACGACATCCGCATTGGTGTGGGCCGCAAGGAGCGCGCAACCCCCACGAATGAGACGCGCGAGTACCGCACCCTTGTAACGGTCCTCCGCGACGCTGGTGACGCCGCGCAGCAACAGCGGGTGATGCACGAGCAACAGATCCGCACCCGTGGCGACCGCCTCATCCGCGACATCGATGACGGCGTCGACCGCGAGGTGGATCGAACGGACGGTTGCGGCGGGATCGCCGGAGAGCAGACCCGAAGCGTCCCAGCCTTCCGCCCCGGAAATGGGCCAGAGTCGTTCGACGACTGCGCAGACGTCGGCGACTGTGTGAGGCATGTCGCCCAGTCTACTTTCGCCAGCCGAGCGGCCTGTAGATCAGGCGCGCGCGAGCTCCTGCCGACGCACCGCCGGAATTCCCGCCGCCAAGGGCGTGAGCAGGCCGAGCAGCAGGGCGACCAACACGCCGAAATCAGTGCCGGCGAGCTGACTCATCGGTGAAACACCGAAGGCGGCGAGAAGATAACCCTCCCAACCGAGCCAGCCGATGGTCGCCGTCGTAAGACCGAGCCCTATCGCGGATGCCACGACCAGCATCACGAGGTTGACCCAGTTCACCGCCGGATAGACACCGCCCCTTCCGAGCAGCGATTTCGCGTCGAACCGCCTGCGGATCATCATCTCGGCGGCGAAGATCCCGACCCAGGCGGCGACCGGCACCGCGAGGGTGGTCGCGCAGTCACGGAAGAGCGGAACAACGTTATCGACGGTGAAGGTCATGACGAGAGCCACCGCGAACAGGACGGCGGCAACCAGCACGGTAGTCCAGGACCGCGGGAGTCGCAGCCCGGCCGACTGCAGCGCGAATCCGCCGGAGTAGATACTCAGGATGACGCCGGACAGCAGGCTCAGGACTACCCCGGCGATCAGCGGCACCGGATACCACCCCGGCAACAGATGCGCGACGGCGTCGAGCGGCGTCGTGACGAGTTCCTTCGCCATCGTGGGATCGGAGGCGGCGAGGAGGGAACCGTAGGCGACGAGCAGAAAGGCCGGCAGCGTGGACCCGAACGACGCCCAGAGCATCGACGAGGCTCCCGAGCCACTCGGTCGCTGATAGCGGGCAAGGTCCGCACTGCCGGTCGCCCAGGCGAGACCGACGAAACTGAAGACCAGCACCGCCCCGGTGACCACGAGGATCCATGGGCCGTCGCCGACGGTCAGTGCGTTGGAGATGCTCACCGACGGCCAGGTGAGCGCGATGAAGCCAACCAGCAGAATGCCGGAGACGATGGTCAGGATCAGCTGAACGCGGGCGAACAGGCCGTAGCCCAGGAAGGCCACGAGGAGGGCGATCACGAATCCGACGGCCATGGCGATCACCGTGAGTTGCTGCTGGCTGAACGGGCCAGCCAGTTTCGCGGTGCCGAGAACCCGCGCGGTCGATGCGGCGATCATCCAGAGCAGTACCGCACCCCAGAAGAGGCGCACGATCACCGCCAGTGACGCCGGCACGACATTGCCGACAAGACCGAAGGTGGCACGCGACACCACCATCGTCGGCTGCCCGCTCCACTTACCGGCAAGGGTCCCCAACCCGAGCGGGACGAAGGAGATCGCGACCCCGATGAACGCGGAGACGATCGCCTGGCGCAGACTCATGCCCAGCGAGAACAGTGTGGCGCCGAATGCGACGCCGAGCACGGAAGAGTTGGTCGCGAACCAGAGCCAGAACAGCCGCGTCGACCGCCCCACCCGCCGGTCGAGTGGGGTCGGTTCGAGGCCGCTGTCCTCGAAGCTGAAGATCGATTGCCGAGGCGACGCCTCGTCGGCCGCTGCGGGCGGCCCCGAGGAGACCGCCGCCGGCGCGCCGACGGCCACTTCGTCCTCGATGCCGCCGCCGAGTAGCGAATCGAAATCGGCGGCTTCGTTTGGCTGAGGAGCGAAGCGCGAACGGAGGGGTTGAGGCACTACCGGGCGCCGGGGATTGCTCGAAGGCGGCACCTCGACAACCGGTTCCTCGACAACGTGCTCTTCGAGAATCGGTTCATCGGCGGCCGGCCCTTCGGTATCCGGCGGCCTGACGAGTTGCCTGGCGAGCGGCCCAGTTTGTCGGGGCGCCGTCAATGTCGGTGCCGTTGGAGTGGCCGCGGGGATGACCTCGATGAAATCCGTCTTCACTTCTTCGATGGACTTTAGCGCTTCTGGCGTCCCGATCGCCTGCATCGTGTCTTCCCACTCGCGATACTCACGAACCTCCTGCTCGCGCAGCCGAAGATGCACCTGGAACTTCTCGAAAACACTCGAGATGCCGTCGGGTTCGAGCGATTCGTCACTCAGCGATCGCACGAGTGCCTGGTCGGGCAGCGACCTGCGCTGGGGCGGAATCGGGAAGCTCGGAGCGTTACCCGGTGCGGGGACCGATGGCGAGACCTCATCGGCGGCCCGGTTGGCGAATCCAGAGGGGGACGGGGCATCAGCGGCAAACACGATGGGAGGTCCGGCCGGCGCCGGCAGCTGGGAAAGGGGAATCGGGCTCGCAGCCTCGTCCTGCTCGACTATCCGGATAGCGCCGGTGTAACCGAGCCGGATGGCCTCTGCGACAAGCGCATCGGCGAGGTCGTCGTCATCGTAATTCTCTGCTTCGGACGAGGTATCCGTCGGTTCAGGAGTCGATTCGCCACCCGTCAGCGGCGTGAACGTCGACCTCACGGACCCCGGAGGCGCGTACGGCGCACCGGCGAGGTCTCCATCGCCCGCATCGTCGTGGTTAGCCATGCCCACATGATATTGGCACGCAGAACTTTGTCAGAATGACGGGCCGTTCTTGGGCGGAACACCGCCTCGCAGTTCAGATTCCGCACACGCTACGAGGCGTTCCGTCGTCCTCTGGCCCGTCGTCGTCGGTCATCCCGCCGACTAGTGGTTCCTCAACGCGGCGATGAGTTCTGACTTCCGCTTGCCAGAGTAGCCGCCGAGCCCCAGCTCCTTGGCGCGCCTGCGGAGATCGGGGACGCTCCAGTCGTCGTAGTCGCCGGACTCCCCTCCCTTTCTGCCGACCGACGAGCGACCCCTCTTCGCCGCAGCGTTCGAGATCCGCGCGGCCTTCCCCTTCGACGCACCATCGTCACGAAGTTCCTCGTAGAGCTTCGGATCTTTCAGTCGCGGATTTCTTTCTCCAGGCATCGGCCTATCCTTTCTTCTTTCGTGCCTGCTCCTTTGTCGTGCTTGTCGCGCCGTCGTTGCGGTTCTTCTCGACGCTCTTGCGGAGGGCTTCCATGAGATCGATCACCTCGGCGCCGGTGTCCTCCGACTCGGCTTCTTCGCCGAAAGTCTTCGCGGTGTCGAGGGCATCGCCCTCCTCGAGCTTCGCGTCGATGAGCTTCTTCAACTCCTCCTGGTATTCATCGGAGAACTTCTCCGGGTTGAAATCGGAGGCGAAACTGTCAACCAGCGCGGATGACATCTCGAGTTCTTTGGCCGAAACGCGGGGGCTTTCCTCCAGCGCCGGGAAATCGGCCTCACGCACTTCGTCCTCCCAGAGGAGTGACTGGAGCATGAGAACGTCTCCGCGAACCCGCAGCGCGCCGAGCCTGGTCTTCTGCCGGAGCGCGAAGTGCACTATCGCGGTGCGGTCGGTTTCTTCTAGTGTGCGGCGCAACAGGGCGTAGGCCTTGGGCGACTTGGAATCCGGCTCGAGGAAGTAACTCCTGTCGAACATGATCGGATCGAGTTGCTCGCTCGGCACGAACTCGACGACCTCTATCTCGCGGCTGCGCTCCGCAGGAAGCATCGATAAGTCCTTCTCGGTGAGCACCACCGTCTTATCGCCGTCGTCGAAGGCCTTGTTGATGTGGTCGTAGCTGACGATCTTGCCGCAGATCTCGCAGCGACGCTGATACTTGATGCGGCCACCGTCCTTGTCGTGCACCTGGTGCAGCGAGATGTCATGATCCTCGGTCGCGCTGTATACCTTGACGGGCACGTTGACCAGACCGAAGGTGATCGCGCCGGTCCAAATCGCTCGCATCCCTCCATTTCACCACCTCGTCGCCGCGGAGTGCGCGGGGGTTGACCAGCGAGCCATTCGGAGTACATTTTCATCAATCCCGGCTTTTCTCGAGCGAGGACCAATGGCACCCGATTCCCCAGCTGAGCGCGTCACCGTCGACGGTCATCGGATCACCCTCACGCACCTCGACAAGGTGCTCTATCCCTCCACCGGAACGACGAAGGGCGACGTGCTCGCGTACTACGCCGAAATCGCTGACGTTCTCATCCCCCACGCGGCGAACCGCCCGGCCACCAGAAAACGCTGGGTCAACGGCGTTGGAACGGCGGATGCCCCTGGCGAAATGTTCTTCCAGAAGAACCTCGATGATTCGACCCCCTCCTGGGTCAAGCGCCGC
Organism: Microbacteriaceae bacterium; assembly: GCA_025465035.1. GTDB lineage: Bacteria > Actinomycetota > Actinomycetes > Actinomycetales > Microbacteriaceae > Lacisediminihabitans. The sequence goes on from JAODMH010000167.1 coordinate 18,575, forward strand.
ACCATCGAGCACAAGGATCACCGCAACGACTATCCGCTCGTGAACGACAGGGCGACACTGATCTGGCTCGCCCAGATCGCCGCGATCGAGATCCACGTTCCCCAGTGGCAGTTCGGGCGCACCGGCACGCCACGCAACCCCGATCGACTCGTGCTCGACCTCGATCCGGGCGAAGGCGCCGGGCTCGCGGAGTGCGCGGCGGTCGCCAGAATGGTGCGCGCCATCCTGACCGACATGGGTCTGTCGGCCATGCCGGTCACGAGCGGCAGCAAGGGCATCCACCTCTACGCTCCGCTCGACGGCAAACAGACCTCCGAGCAGGTGTCTGCCGTGGCCCATGAGCTCGCCCGATCCATCGAGGCCGATCACCCCGATCTGGTGGTCAGCGACATGAAGAGAGCACTGCGGCCCGGCAAGGTGCTGCTCGACTGGAGCCAGAACAATGGCTCCAAGACGACGATCACGCCCTACTCGTTGCGAGGTCGCGAGTTCCCGACGGTTGCGGCGCCGCGGAGCTGGCGCGAACTCTCAGGCAAGAATCTCGCCCAGCTCGACTACCGCGAGGTGTTACGGCGGGTGAAGCGCCGCGGCGATCTGCTCGCCGAACTGACGACGGGCCACCTCGGCTCCCTCGAGCCAACGGAAGCGCATATGCAGCACTTCACCACGACATCGGCAGCCGCGGACCGGCTCGCGACCTATCGGAGTATGCGCGATGCGAAGAAGACGCCGGAACCAGTGCCTCAGGAGCGCGCGACCTCGAGCAATGGACGATCGTTCGTCATCCAGGAGCATCACGCCCGCAACCTGCACTACGACTTCCGTCTCGAGCACGACGGAGTGCTGGTGAGTTGGGCCCTTCCCAAGGGTGTACCCACGGAACCGAAGGGCAACCATCTGGCGGTGCAGACGGAGGACCATCCGCTCGAATACGGCACTTTCGAGGGTTCCATCCCTGATGGCGAATATGGTGCGGGAGAGGTCGTCATCTGGGATGCCGGAGACTACGACCTCGAGAAATGGCGCGACGACGAAGAGATCATCATCACCCTGCACGGCGAGAAGGACGGTGGGCTCGGCGCCCCTCGCAGATTCGCGCTCATCCACACGGGCGGCGATGGCAAGGCCGCGCGGAACTGGCTCATCCACCTCATGAAGCCGGCGGGGGCATCCGAGGCCGTTTCGCGACCGACGGTCGTGGCCCCGCGCAGCGTGGACCTCGATTTCACACCGATGCTGGCGACCCTGGGAACCACGAAGGACATCGCGGATGAGGAGGGCTGGGCCTTCGAGATGAAGTGGGATGGCATCCGCGCGATCGCCCGCATCGACGGCGGCGCTGTCAGCCTGACCAGCCGCAACGGCAAGGACCTCACGGTGACCTACCCGGAGCTCGCCGTGCTCCCGGAGGTCGTGGCCGCGGACAGCGCCGTGCTCGACGGAGAGATAGTGGCTTTCGATAAGCGGGGTCGCCCCGACTTCGGACTGCTCCAAACACGCATGAACCTGAGTTCGCCCCGCGACGCACGGCGAGCCGCACAGGCGGTGCCGGTGCGGTACCTCGTGTTCGACGTGCTCCAGGTCGACGGCGTTTCGCTGCTCGATAACAGCTACGACGAACGGCGCTCCGCCCTGGACCATCTCATCGGGACCCACGCCGACAGTGTCGTACAGCTTCCTGCCGCCTTCTCCGGCGATCTGGAGCACGCGATCGACACAAGCAGGGAACTGGGCCTCGAGGGAATCGTGGCCAAGGAGCGCGGCAGCCGGTACCTGACCAAACGCCGATCGCGCGCGTGGATCAAAATCAAG
>JAODMH010000170.1 GCA_025465035.1 Microbacteriaceae bacterium
ACCGGCCGCGAGGCTCAGCGCGCCGGCTTGAGCGACTTCTCCTCGACGGGAGCGTCTCCGCTGGCCCGCAGGGCACGGTAAAAATCGGCCGCCGCATCTTGACGCTCCTTCTCGACGCCCGTGGCGATCGTGGCGCGCACCTGCCCAGGCACGAACCCGAAGGCATTCACGAGTTCAAGCGCGTGTGGGCGAAGGCGGGGAAGGAGGCGATCGTCGATGTAGCCCGTGATGGCTATCGCCCGCTGGGCCGAGAGCCGGCCGTTGATGAGATACCAGGCGAGGTTCTTCTCGATGAGTGATAGCCCGAAGAGATCGCGCAACCAGGTGAGCACCCTCATGGTCTCTGCGTCGTCCACGCCGGCCAGCGCCTCGGTGAAGGCCTCCCACTGCAGCAGCTCCGCGTGAGCACGCGCCGTCTCGATCAGTTCGTTCTGATTCGCGTTGAACAGGTCAGCGGCATCCGTCGCCGACAGTTTGTCCGCGTTGCGCAGGCGACCTGCGAGCGAAGCGACCATGGTTCGCACGCGGTCGGTGAGCAACTGGCGCTGGGATGCCGCATCGCGCACGTTACCTACGGAACGGGCGGTCGAGCCGAAGTCCGCCACGTTCTGGGCGAACTGGCGGAGACCGAAGCGGTGCACAGCGGCCGAGCCGACCTGCCCCGCGACGTAACCGGCGAGCGCACCGGCATCCGCCTTGGCAAATTTGCGCGAGTAGTCGATCAGCAGACGCTTTGCCACGAGTTGCAGCAACACGTTGTTGTCGCCCTCGAAGGTCACATAGATGTCGAGATCGGCGCGCAGCTGGGTGAGGCGGTTCTCGGCGAGAAAGCCGGCGCCGCCACAGGCCTCGCGGGCCTCCTGCAGAATGTCGAGCGCCCCCCAGGTGCTGAGCGGTTTGAGGGCGGCCGCCAGGGTCTCGAGGTCTTCTCGGTCGGCATCCGTCGCACGTGTGCCGGAGAAGACGCCGTCGAAGGCGGTGAGCAGCTTCTCATGCGCGAAGGACATCGCATAGGTCGTCGCGAGGCGCGGGAGCAGCCTGCGCTGGTGGCGCTGATAGTCGAGGATCACCTCCTCCTCGGTTGGGCGTGCTGCAGTGAACTGCCGGCGCTGGGATCCGTAGGTGATCGCGATGTAGAGAGCGAGCTTGCTGGCGACGACAGAAGCTCCGTCCAGGGAGACCCTGCCCTGGACCAGGGTGCCGATCATGGTGAAGAAGCGTCGGCCTGGGCTCGCGATCGGCGAACCGTAGCTCCCGTCCGGGGCGACATCGCCGTAGCGGTTGAGGAGGTTCTCGCGGGGCACCCGCACGTGGTCGAAATGCAACCGACCGTTGTCGATGCCATTCAGGCCGCCCTTGAGACCGTCGTCCTCTCCCCCGATGCCAGGGAGGAACCCTTCGTCGTCCCTGATCGGCACATAGAAGGCGTGCACACCGTGGTTGACCCCCCTGGTGACGAGCTGGGCGAAGACGACCGCTGCCCTGCCATGCAGAGCGGCGTTGCCGAGGTAGTCCTTCCAGGCCGCCCGGAACGGAGTGTGGATGACGAACTCCTCCGTCTCGGTGTCGTAGGTCGCCGTGGTGCCGATCGCCGCGACATCCGAGCCGTGGCCGGTCTCCGTCATCGCGAAAGCACCCGGCGTCTCGAGATTGAGGATGGCGGGCAGCAGCCGCGAATGATGCCGCTCCGTCCCCAGGTGCAGCACCGCGGCGCCGAAGAGCCCCCACTGCACGCCGGACTTGATCTGCAACGACGGGTCGGCGAGCACGATCTCCTCGAAAGATGCGATGTTGCCACCGTGATCGTCGTCACCGCCGAGCGCCTTGGGAAAGGCGCGATGCACAGCGCCCGCGTCGACCAGGAGCTTCAACTGCCCGAATGTCCGCTCGCGCTGTTCGGCCAGCGAGAGGCCATCGATGGGCTGAAACTCCGGGCGGGCGACCAGGTCGCGGGCGTGCCGGCGGGCATCCGCCCACTGGCCGAGCAGGTAGTCGCCGAGCCATACGGTGTCGATTCCCACGGCCTTCTCAGGCATGGATGCGTCGGCGGTTGCCTGGCGGTCTTCGAGCTGGGTCATGACTGTCGTCTCTTCCGTGGAAAAATGTCGTCGCCTTCACGCTATGAGCGCCTTCCCGCGCGGCCAAAGCGGTCGTCGGGGCCACACGAACGCGCGGGGGGTCTCCGCGCCATCCGTTGTGGAATTCCGCAATCGGAAGGGGACGGGAATGTGCACGAGCACCTCGAGCGTTGTTGACTGGTGAGCGACTGAGCGCACGAAATGGAGACGATATGGCAACCGTGAACCTCACGACGGACGAATTCGAGAAGACAGTCACCTCTGACGGCATCACCCTCGTGGACTTCTGGGCCGACTGGTGCGGGCCGTGCAAGATGTTCGGACCGATCTACGAGGCGGCGAGCGAGAAGAACCCGGGGATCACCTTTGGAAAGGTGGACACCGAGGCGGAACAGGCCCACGCGGGCGAGGCCGGAATCACCACCATTCCAACTCTCAAGCCCATCCGGGACGCCGTCCTCGACATCTCCCAGCAAGGCGCGCT
>JAODMH010000206.1 GCA_025465035.1 Microbacteriaceae bacterium
GAGACGACGGTGAGCACGCCGTCGAAGTGTCCCGGTCGGGAACGGCCCTCGTAGAGCGATCCGACGTCCCCCGCTGTGACCCGCGTCTGGATCGCGCCGCTCGGATACATCTCCGCGACGCTCGGTGCGAAGACCCAGTCGACGCCGAGTTCCTCGAGCTGCGCGATATCCGCCTCAAGGGTGCGCGGATAGAGGTCGAGATCCTCGCGCGGTCCGAACTGGAGGGGATTGACGAAGATCGAGACGACGACCAGATCGGCGACTTCGCGGGCCAGGCGCACCAGGGCGAGATGGCCATCGTGCAGCGCTCCCATCGTCGGGACGAGGGCGATGCGGCTGCCCCCGGCATGAGCATCCGCCGTTCCCGATCGCAGCTCGGAGATGGTTTCGGCTACGGCTATGGGCACCACTCGATGCTAGTCGCCCACGGTCGCCGGCTCATCCGCGGACCGGACCCTCGTGGTCGGTGGAGCATTGCCGGTACGTCGGCCTCGAACACTTGCGGAGGATCATGCGCGGCGCGGCGACCCTCCTCGCACCCGACTCGCCCGAGGTATCCTCCGCAACGGCGGGGGCAGGGCAACGGGGGGACGGCGGAAAGCCGGGTGTCAGGGGGCGCGGCGCAGCGCGTTCTCAACTGAGGAGCGCACCAGAGGGGCCAGCACCTGGCCGGGCGTCTCGATTCCGATCGAGGCGAGCAGCGCCGTGGCCTGGTCGACGATCGCGCTCGAGAAGCTCGTGGCCGTCGCGATCGCCTCGGCATAGGCGGCGCGGTCGCCCTCGGCGACGATGATCGGCTCTCCGCCCATCTCCACGACGAGAGCTTGCCCAATGGGCTGCACCGGGGAGGGGGCGGTCACGGCGAAGTAGGCGCCGACGAGCTGGCCGACATCGATCGTGGTGCCCGTGAAGGCGATGGCAGGATGAATCGCGAGTGGGATGGCGCCGGATGCCGTGGCCGGCGCGAGCACAGCCGTACCGTATTCGGCGGCGGTGTGCAGTACGAGTTGCCCTGGTTGCCACGCTCCCGTCGATGCGAGGCCGGCAACAAGCGCAGACAACTCGCTCGCGGGGACGGCGAGGATCACGAGCTCGCTGCGCTCGACGAGCGCTGGCACGTCGAGGATCGGCGCGCCAGGCAGCATAGCTTCGGCGCGCTCGCGGCTGGACTCGGAGATCGCCGAGATGCCGACGATCGCATGCCCGGCGCCGGCGAGCGCGGCGCCGAGAACGGGGCCGACGTGGCCGGCCCCGACGATGCCGATGCCGAGGCGTCCCGAACGTTCGCGCGGCGGGGTGGCGTCGGCCGGCAAGGTCATTCCGGCGCCTCGCCGGAACGCCAGCGATGAGTGGTGTCGCTGTGGCTGGCTCGCACCGCGACCCGCGCGACCTCTCCGAAGAAGACGATCGCGGCATCCTGGTCGATGGCGCCGAGGTCGGCTCGGATGGGGCCGGCGACGGTGTGCAGTTCCACCGCGGCGAGACGCATCAGACGCAGCAACGGCCCCTGCTTCACCGCGACGCTCTGCAGCCGCGGCTGCGGAACGATGATGAGACGCCGCCAGATCGCGCCCTTGCGCAGCACGAGCGAGCCGGGCACGATCCGGAAGCCGTTTCGCCTCCAGGAGAGCGGCCGAAGCCAGGCGGCGCGCGACGGAGAATTGGTGAAGCCGTCGGCGCCTTTCGACACCAGCCCGCTCTCGATGAAGGCGACGGCCTCCGGCCCGATGAAGTCGGGCAGCATGAGTTCGAGCACCTTGGTGACGTCCGCCCGGTTGCCGACGGGCATGATCGTCGTGTTGGCCTGATTCTCCGCGCCGCGGCTCGAGGTGCGGCTGGCACGGTTGACCCTGATCTGCCACCAGTCGGCCGGACGCCAGAGCAGCGGCTGGCTCACCTCGACGGAATGGATCCGACCGGGTGGGAGCGTCTCGTTGCTCGTGGACAGCAGGCCGAAACCGACGCGTACGCCGTCCGGAGTGCCGGCGATCGTGTACCTGAGCGACTTCGTGAAGCGCCGCACGTAATAGCTGCCGAAACCGATGATGCTCGGCAGGACGAAGATGAGGGCGTAGTACTCCCCGGTGGTCGAGATCCAGACAATAGCACCGGCGACGAGTAGGAGGGCGAACACCGTGCTGCCACTGAACACGATCGAGCCCACCAATCTGCCGAGGTGGATCTTGACGACCGATTCCGGAGCCGCCGCGGCCGGATCCAACTCAGGAGCGAGGAACTCGTCCACCCGCCGATCGAGTACATTCTGGGCGGGTGTCGTTCCGGAGACCGCGGCCGCCTCCCTGGCCCTGGTTCCCGACGCTCGGCGCAGGATCTCGCGGCGCAGGTCATCGGTGGCACCGGACGCGAGATAGGACAGCTGCACATTGGCATCGTGGCCGGCCTGGCTGATTTCGAGCTTCGCAGCCCCGAAGAGCCTGGCGATGAAGGGCCGCACGATGTTGATCCCCTGGATGCGGTCGAGCCTCGCCTTGCGATTGGTGCGGAACAGGATGCCGGACCGCACCTCGACCACCTCGTCGGTGATACGGAAACTGTGCATGCGCCACGACACGTAGAAACCCGCGATGAACAGAAGGAGCAGACCACCGACGATGAGGAGCGCCTGAAGGACATAGCCGTTATCGATGATGTAGTTCACCGGGTCGCCCTGCTCGCCATAGTGCGGGAGAAACAGCGCGATCAGCCTCTCCCGCAGGTTGGCGATCACGATGCCGAGGATGGCGATCAGCGCGATACCGCCCTTGAGAAGAGGGGATGCCGGATGCAGCCGGTGCCATTCACCGTCGGTGAGGCGGGCCACCGTCTCCGGCACAGACGTGGCAACCGGCTCGGTGGGACGGGCCTCGCTCACAGCCCAGCCCGACGGCTTTCCGCGACGGAGACCAGATGGTCGCGCAGTTCCTCGGCCTCCGCTTCCGGCAGACCCGGGATGGTCACGCCGGCAGCAGCGGCGGCGGTCACGAACTTGAGTTCGCTGAGTCCGAGCCCTCGCGCGATCGGTCCACGGTTGATGTCGACCAGCTGCATCCGTCCATAGGGTACGGCGACGAAGCGCTGCCACATGATGCCCCGCCGGAACAGCAGGTCGTCTTCGCGCAGCCGGTAGCCGATCGCGCGAACTCGTCGTCGGGTAAGGGCGAGATTCACGATGGCGATGATCGCTACGACGCCGAAGGCGGTGGCGGCCCACCAAACGTGCAGCAGATACAGGGCGATGCCGGCGGCCAGGACGACCAGCAGGAAGATCATGCCGCCCAGCAGTTCGACGACGACGAGCTTGGGCGAGACCCTCCGCCAGTCGTTCTCCGGCAGTTCGAGTCGGTTCACGTTGCTCCTCGGCTCCGTCTGCTACGGCCTGATTCTGATGGCCTTTTTGCCCGGATCGTCGTCATCGTCATCTCCCGGCGGAATCCTGCACATCTGCTCGGCGATGAGTCCGCCGGCAAGCAGTACTCCGGAGCCGATGATCGTGGCGACCGCCAGCCCCACCGAGTTTACCTGTAGGACGGAACGGGTAAGCAGATAGATGCCGATGCCCATTCCGAAGCCCGTGAGCAACGCGCCGCAGAGCGCGCTCGCCTTCGCCAGCACGAGCACGCGTGTGGCGTAGAAGGGGTCGATCGGACCCTTGGCCTTGCCCTTGGTCAGCCGCCGGATCGGCACCGCAAGCGAGATGACGATGCCGCCGATAGCCGCGAGTGCGATCGCGAGCGTCAGGGGAGGAACGATGATCGGTCGTCCGCTGACCGTGAGCGCTGTCTCGAGGAACCCGCTGACGACCCCACCGAGGACCGCGAGCAGGATGAGGGTGATGGTGCTCGTGCGCCTCATCTGCACCGCCGCTTCACGAATGCACCGCTTCCATCAGCGGCGCGGCGTCGAATGCCCACACCTCGGAGGAAGTGGCGGCCTCGAGAGCATCGATGCGCCCGCGGCCCAGGATTGTGGCATCCGGATCCGCCTGCAGCCATGGCACGATCACGAATGGCCGCTGCCAGGCTCTCGGATGCGGAAGCGTCAACCGCTCAGTGTCCGCGCTGAGCACGCCGAAGGTGACGATATCGAGGTCGAGGGTGCGATCCCCCCAGCGTTCCTCGCGAACCCGGCCGGACTCGACTTCGATGCGATTGAGTTCGTCGAGCAACCGCTCCGCGGGGAGTTCGCTCTGGACGAGTGCGACCGCGTTCAGATAACTCGGCGCCGCGGCATCCACCCCCTCCGGCTTGACGGCGTGGGATTCCACGATGCCGGATGCCGCGGTCACCATCACGCCGTCGAGCGCGTCCATCGCGCGGAGGGCATGACGGAGGTTGGCCTCACGGTCGCCGAGATTGGAACCGAGCGCGATGACGGCCGGCGACACGATCCTTCTGCGGATCAATTGCGGCCTCGCGTGAGGGTCACGGAGACATCGTCGAAGGGAACGGCGATCGGCGCACTCGGCTTGTGGACCGTGACGGTCACGAGCATGACGAGGGGGAAGGCGAGCACGAGATCGACGATACGCTGAGCGACCGTCTCGATGAGGTTGACCGGATCGCGCTGCACGGCCGCCGCAATGGCTTCGGCGAGCTCGCCGTAGTGGATCGTCTGAGCCACGTCGTCGCTGGAGGCCGCCGGACCGAGATCGAGGCTGAGTTTGACATCGATCACGAATTCCTGACCGGCCTCGCGTTCCTCCTCGAACACCCCGTGGAACGCGAACACCCGCAGCCCGGTCAGTTCGACGCTGTCGGCCATGTGCCTGTCAATGCCGGCAGCACCACTCATGGCTGCATCGCCTCCCAGACGTCGAGTGCGGCACGAGTACCGGCGACATCGTGCACACGCACACCCCAGACTCCGGCCTGCGCCGCGAGCGCACTGATCGTGGCGGTCGCCGGATCGCGATCGACGGTCGGTGCGTCCTTCGGCAGCAGCGTGCCCAGGAACCTCTTGCGCGATGCGCCGATGAGCACCGGGTAGCCGATGGTCCCGAGGGCTGCCAGGTTCGACAGCAGTTTCCAGTTGTGCGCGGTGGTCTTCGCGAAGCCGATGCCAGGATCGAGGATGATGCGGTCGGGACGCACACCGTTGACGATGAGTTCCGCGACTCGGTTCTTCAACTCGTTGCGCACATCCTTGAGCACGTTGTCGTAGACGGAATTCTCGTCCATGGTCTTGCTCGGGCCACGCCAATGCATGGCGACGAAGTGCAGGCCGGTCTCCGCGGCGACGCGGGGCATCCCCTCATCCGCGAGCCCGCCGGATACGTCGTTGATGAGCACGACCCCCAGTTCGGCCGCGGCCATGGCGGTCGAGGCGTTCATGGTGTCGATGCTCACCGGGATGCCCCGGTCGACGAGCGCTTCGATCACCGGCAGCACACGGCGCTGTTCTTCCTCGACGGGTAGGCGCTCGGCCCCGGGGCGGGTGGACTCCCCGCCGACGTCGACGAGCTGGGCGCCGGCGGCGACGAGCTCGGCTCCCCGCGCGATGGCCGCGTCGATCTGTGCAAACACACCGCCGTCGCTGAACGAGTCTGGGGTGACGTTGAGCACGCCCATGATCCGGGGCCGGGAGAGCCCGACCGGCCGATACGGCCGCAGAGAGACGAGGTCGCTACTCATGCGTCGCGCCGATCATCGCCATGATCTCCGCCCGCGCGACAGGCTCGGCGAGAATGCCGCGACTCGCCATCGTGACGGTCGAGCTCCTGGCCTGCCGCACGCCACGCGACGTCACGCAGTCGTGCACGGCGTCGAGCACCACGAGCACTCCGAGCGGGTCGAGACCGGTCTGCAGGGTATCCGCGATCTCCTCGGTGAGGCGCTCCTGCATCTGCGGACGGGAGGCGAGCGTCTCGACAACACGCGGCAGCCTGCCCAGCCCGACGATACGAGACCGCGGAACGTAGGCGACGTGTGCGACCCCGGTGAACGGCAGCAGGTGATGCTCGCAGATCGAACGGAATTCGATGTCACGAAGCAGAACGAGCTCGCTGAGTTCACCGGACTCGGCCGTGAACTCGGCGCTGTCGGCCAAATGGTCGAGCGGGTCTACAACGAGTCCGGAAAAGAACTCGGCGTACGCCTGGGCGACGCGCGCGGGTGTCGTTTCGAGGCCCGGCCGGGCCGGATCCTCGCCGACGGCCGCGAGGATCTCCAACACGGCAGCCTCAATGCGAGCCGTATCGATCGGGTCAGTTGCTGAGCTGGCCACGAATCCCCTTACGCGGTTGAGAACTGCCTAGGCTGTTGCGATGTCCGGCCGCTTGCGCGGTCGCGGCGCGCGGGCCTTCTTCACTGGGTCGGACGTTACTCCACCATCGACCACTCCTGCGTCGATCGGCGCTTTCGGCGGCACAATGACTGGCGGCATGTCTGACACAGGTCGCTTGTCGCTGGACAGCCACTGCGGACGCTCGGGAAGCTTCTTGACGTCTTTGAAGATCTCGGCGAGCTCGTTGTGGTCGAGCGTCTCCTTCTCGAGCAGGGCTGTCGCGAGCTTGTCGAGGATGTCGCGGTTGTTGTTCAAGACCTCCCAGGCCTCGTCGTGCGCCTTCTCGATCAGGGCACGGACCTCCTTGTCGACCTGCTCCGACAGGCGCTCCGAGTAGTCCCGTTGGCTGCCCATGTCGCGGCCGAGGAACATCTCGCCGGAGCCGGAGCCCAGCTTCACGGAACCGATGCTCGCACTCATGCCGAACTCGGTAACCATCTTGCGGGCGGTGGTCGTCGCCTTCTCGATGTCATTGGATGCGCCGGTGGTCGGGTCGTGGAACACGACCTCCTCGGCGACGCGCCCGCCCATCGCATAGGCCAGCTGGTCGAGCAGCTCGTTGCGACTGATCGAGTAGCGATCCTCGATCGGGAGCACCATCGTGTAGCCGAGGGCACGACCGCGGGGAAGAATGGTGACCTTGGTGACCGGGTCGGTGTTGCGCATCGCCGTTGCGACGAGCGCGTGTCCGCCCTCGTGGTATGCGGTGATCAGCTTCTCGTGGTCGCGCATCACCCGGGTACGACGCTGGGGGCCGGCCATGACGCGGTCCACCGCTTCATCGAGTGCACGGTTGTCGATCAGCTGCGCGTTCGAGCGGGCGGTCAGCAGGGCCGCCTCGTTGAGCACGTTGGCGAGGTCGGCGCCGGTGAAGCCAGGTGTCTTACGAGCGAGTACCTCGAGATCGACACTGGCGGCAAGGGGCTTGCCCTTCCCGTGAACCTCGAGGATCTGCTTGCGGCCGAGCAGATCGGGCGCGTCGACGCCGATCTGGCGATCGAAGCGACCCGGACGGAGAAGGGCGGGGTCGAGGATGTCCGGGCGGTTGGTAGCGGCGATCAGGATGACGTTCGTCTTGACGTCGAAGCCGTCCATCTCGACGAGCAACTGGTTGAGGGTCTGCTCGCGTTCGTCATGTCCGCCGCCCATGCCGGAGCCGCGGTGGCGGCCGACGGCGTCGATCTCGTCGACGAAGATAATCGCCGGCGAGTTCTCTTTCGCCTGGGCAAAGAGGTCTCGCACGCGGCTGGCGCCGACACCGACGAACATCTCGACGAAGTCCGAACCGGAGATGGAATAGAACGGCACATTCGCTTCCCCCGCGACCGCGCGGGCCAGCAGGGTCTTGCCAGTACCGGGAGGGCCGTACAGCAGTACGCCCTTCGGGATGCGGGCGCCGACGGCCTGGAACTTGGCCGGCTCCTTGAGGAAGTCCTTGATCTCTTCGAGCTCCTCGATCGCCTCGTCGGCGCCAGCGACGTCCGCGAAGGTCACCTTCGGGCTCTCCTTGGAGACGAGCTTGGCCTTCGACTTGCCGAACTGCATCACCTTGGATCCGCCGCCCTGCATGCTCGACAGCAGGAACCAGAAGATCACGCCGATGATGAGGAAGGGCACGATGAGTCCGAGGAGCGAGGAGAGCCAGTTGCCCTTGTCGACCTGGTCGTCGTACTTCGCGCCCGACGTGTCCACGGCCTTGACGATGTCCGCGCCGCGCGCTGCGGCGTAGTAGAACTGCACCTGCTTGCCGTCGGTGCCTGCGGTATTGAGCACGAGGTCGACGCGCTGCTCGGTGTCGACGATCTTCGCGGAGGCGACCTTGTCACTTGCGAGAAGAGCGAGACCCTGCTGGGTGTCGATTTGCTTGAAGCCGGAGCCGCTCAGCAGACTGAACCCAACGGAAACCACGATGACGGCCAACACGATCCAGATAAGCGGGCCGCGGAGAAAGCGCTTGAAGTCCATAGTGTTCCGGGAGTCGAGCCCGGCACCTTTCTGACGAAGAATGTGAATGCAAGGCTACCCGAGCGGCGCTGGGGGACCGCTGCATGTTTGCCGTGGGCGTAATGCGCGCGCTGCCGAGGGGTCGCTCGGCGGTCTAGCTCTGGTAGACGTGGGGGGCGAGCACGCCGACGCCGCGGAAGTTACGGTACTTCTCCGCATAGTCCAGCCCGTACCCGACGACGAATTCATTCGGGATCTCGAAGCCCTCGTACTTGACGTCGACAATCACGGTGGCGGCATCCGGCTTACGCAGCAGGGCGCAGATCTCGACGGAATCCGCCCCCCTGCTCTCGAGGTTGGCCCGCAACCAGGAGAGTGTGAGGCCGGAATCGATGATGTCCTCGACGATGAGCACTTTGCGATCGTGCAGGTCGCTGTCCAGGTCCTTCAGGATGCGGACCACACCCGACGACTGGGTACCGGACCCATAGGACGACACCGCCATCCAGTCCATCTCCACCGGTATCCGGAGTTCGCGGGCGAGGTCGGCCATGACCATGACGGCGCCGCGAAGCACGCCGACGAGCAGCAGTTTCTCGCCCGCATAGTCGCGCTCGATGCGACGTGCCAGTTCGGCGATCTTCTCGTGGATCTGCTGCTCCGTGAGCAGCACGCTCGTCAGGTCGTCGGCGATGTCGCTGTATTCCATGGGCCTAGGCCTTCCGTGTCGAACTGAAAATGAGCAGGCCGCCCTGCCTCTCCACCTTAATGCCGGGGAGATCGAGCGCTCCCTGCCCGTGCCAGTCCGTGACGAGGCGGGCGACCTCGATGGTTTGCGCGCGGCTGAGGCTCACGCCGAACTCCGCGACGGCGGCGAGACGGATGATGCGCTGCCGAAGTGCTGCCGGGTTGGCCGCGAGAGCCCTCACGGGCAGGGAGATGCCTGCCTCGGCATGTTCCGCGAGCTCTTCGACGATCTCCTCGGCGAAGTGATCGAGGGCCTCTGTATCTTCTCTGAGCTGTGCAGCCGTGCGGGCGAGGGCCTCGGCGATGCCAGGACCGAGTTCGCGCTCGAGGACGGGGAGCACGGTGTCACGCACCCGCACCCGACTGAATCGCTCGTCATCATTGTGCGGGTCAAGCCATGGCTCGAGCCCAGAGTCACGACAGAATTGCACCGTCGTCGCACGCCGGATGTCCAGCAGGGGACGCACGAAGATGCCCTGGCTGAATGACATGCCCTTGAGGCTTCCGCCGCCGCTCCCCCTGGCCAGCCCGAGAAGCACGGTCTCCGCCTGATCGTCGAGGGTATGGCCGAGGAGGACTCGCTCGGCCCCCACCTCGGCGAGCGCCTCGGCGAGCGCGGCGTAGCGGGCATCCCTCGCGGCTGCTTCCGGTCCTCCGACGGTGCCGACCTCGACGCTCCTGACGATCACCGGGTCGAGCCCGAGGTCACGCGCCTGCTGGGCAGCGCGAGCCGCGACATCCGCAGAGCCGTTCTGCAGCCGGTGATCGATGATGACCGCTCCGGCCGGAATGCCCGCGCGGCTGGCCTCGAAGGCGGTGGCAGCGGCGAGGGCGAGCGAGTCCGGGCCGCCGCTCAGTGCCACGAGCGCGAACATCGGGGAGGGGATGGCGACGCGGACCGCGCGTCGCACATCCGCGATCGCGGGAGTCAGACGGGGGCGTGTTGTCATCCGATAACGTTATTGCAGCAACCCCACGAACTTAGGAGCCACAGCCATGGCCAGCTACGACGCCGTCATCGAGATCCCCAAGGGCAGCAGGAACAAATACGAGGTGGACCACGAAACGGGCCGCGTCTACCTGGACCGTGTGCTGTTCACGGGCTTCGTCTATCCCACCGACTACGGATACTTCGAGAACACCCTCGGTCTCGACGGTGACCCGGTCGACGTGCTGGTGCTACTCGACTACCCGCTTTTCCCTGGCGTCGGTGTGTCGGTACGCCCGGTCGGGGTCTTCAACATGACGGACGACGGCGGCTCTGACGCCAAGGTGATCGCCGTGCAGGCGAAGGACCCACGCTGGCAGTGGATCCAGGATGTCGACGACATTCCGGAGTACACCCGCAAAGAGATCGAGCACTTCTTCGAGCACTACAAGGACCTGGAGCCTGGCAAGTGGGTCAAGACCGAGGGTTGGGGCAACGCGGCGGAGGCCGAGGAGATCGTGCAGGCCGGAATAGCGAAACTCGCGGCGGAGGGCGGCCACTGACCCTGTTCGGCTGAGATCCGCCAAATGGCCCCAATTCCCGCGTGGGAAGGGCCATTTGGCGGATCTCGACTCGTTTAGGCCCTAGTTGGCGAGTTCCACGCCGCGAGCGCGCATGAACGGTACCGCGTCGACGGCAACGCCGCCGGGACGCGTCTCGAAGTGCAGGTGGCACCCCGTCGAGTTGCCCGTGCTGCCGACCCTGGCTATCTGCTGTCCGGCAGAGACCTGCTCGCCGACGTGGACGAGGGTTCCGCCGTTCACGATGTGGCCATAGCCGGTGGTGAGACCGCCACCATGGTTGATGATCACGAAGTTGCCGTAGCCGCCGCTCCATCCCGCGAAGATGACGGTTCCCGCATTGGCGGCGTAGATGGGCGCATTGCAACCGGCGCCAAGGTCGGTCCCGGCGTGGAGTCGGTATCCGCCGTCCACCGGGTTGACCCGCATTCCGTAGCCGCTGGTGATGTGACCGCCCGCCGGGCGAACCCAGCCGGAGGAGCTGGGAGCGCCTCCACCACCGCTCGACCCGGGATGGGTGCGCGCATATTCCGCAGCCGCTGCGGCCTCCGCAGCCGCCGCGGCTTTCGCGGCAGCGAGGGCGGCGGCGACGCCGGCGTTGTAATCCGCCTCGATAGTGCTGGTGTTCTGGACGAGCGTGGCACGCTGGGCTTGCAGCCGACCCTGGTTCCCCTGCTGCTCGGCCAGAGCGGCGGCGGCTTTCTCGGATGCGGCGGTGGCATCCGCAAGGGCCTTCTGCGCGTCCTCGGAAAGGACCTTGAGCGCATCCTTGGCGAGGTTGGCCTGGTCGGTCATCGACTGCGCCGTGTTCTGGTCCCGGACGGCCTTTTCGTAGAGTCCGGCCGACTGATCCTTGACCATGCTCGCGAGACCCAGCTGCGACAGCAGACTGTCCGCCGCATTTCCGCTGAAGAACAGCGTCGCGCTGAAGTCGCTGCCTCCCGAGCGCGCAAGCCGCGCGGCGAGCTGACCGGCCTGCTGCTTGGACTTGTCCGCCTTGGTGCGTGCGGCGTCCGCCTGCTTCTGCAGTTCGTCCGCCGTGTAGGCCGCCTCGTCGAACTTCAGCTGGGCGGCCGCGTATTCGGCGCCCTTCTGCTGTGCGGCGGCCTGGGTCGTCGTGACATCGGCCGAGAGCGCCGCGAGCAGGGCGTCGAGGCGCTTGATCTCAGCATCCTTC
This sequence comes from Microbacteriaceae bacterium, assembly GCA_025465035.1. Lineage (GTDB taxonomy): Bacteria > Actinomycetota > Actinomycetes > Actinomycetales > Microbacteriaceae > Lacisediminihabitans. Next base: position 11,660 of record JAODMH010000206.1, read on the forward strand.
GCCGCGACGCTGTTGCGGGCGTTCTGCACGTCCTGCCAGCTCGGATAATTCGTCGCCCAGGCGTCTTCAGTGGACGTGCCGAGGATCGTACCGGTGACGAGCACCGAGAGTACGGCGGCGAGTGCGAGCGTTCGGCGCATGCGCGACGTGGCTCCGCGACCGGTCAAGCTGTGAGTCATGATTCCCCGAGTTCGTGCCGCAGATCCCCCTGCAGTCACTCCAGTAACACTGATAACAACAGTCACAGTAACAAGCCGGGCGACGATAAGCCAGCGAAAGCTACTATCGGCAGCGTCGGGACGGACGTAATCGTGACCGAGAAAGGTCGGCCTGCACTCAGTTCGCTAGTTCGATGCCCTGCGAGCGCATGAACGGCACCGGGTCCTGCGTGAGGCCGTTGTGGTAGACCTCGTAGTGCAGGTGGCAGCCCGTCGACCAACCGGTGCTGCCGACCTTCGCGATGTTCTGGCCGACACCGACCTGATCGCCGACGTGCACCAGGATGCCGCCGTTCACGATGTGACCGTACCCGGTTCCGTAGCCGCTTCCATCGTTATTCATGATCTTGATGAAGTTGCCGTAGCCGCCGTAGGGACCCGCATACACGACTGTTCCGGTGTGTGCGGCGAAGATGGGCGAGTTGCAGGACGCCCCGAGGTCGGTGCCGGAGTGCAGCGCGTAGCGGTGGGTATAGGGGTCGAGACGGTTGCCATAACCGCTCGTGATGTGACCGCCGGCCGGACGCGCCCAACCGGTTGCACTGATCTGGCCAGCACCCAGGCTTGCGCTGGCACCCCAGAGCGCCCTGATGCCCGCGGCATATTCGGCCTCCGTGTGGTCCCGGTTCTCTACGAGGGTCGCAAGCTGTGCCTCGAGCCGTGCCTGGTTCGCCTGCTGCTCCGCGAGGGCTGTCGCCGCCTGCTCGGCCGCGGCGACGGCGGCCGCCGATGCCTTCTGCGCATCGTCCGCCAGCGCCTTGAGCGCCTCCTTGGCGACGTTGGCCTGGTCGGTCATCGACTGCGCGATGTTCTGATCCTGGACGGCCTTTTCATAGAGACCGGTCGACTGGTCTCTGACCATATTGGCGAGGCCGAGCTGGGACAGCAGGCTGTCGGCCCGATTCCCGCTGAAGAACAGGGTTGCGCTGAAATCGCCGCCGCCCCCAGAGCGCGCGAGCTTGGCGGCGAGCTGGCCGGCCTGCTCCTTGGACTTGGTCGCCTTCGCCTGCGCGGCATCCGCCTGTTTCTGCAGCTCGGCGGCCTGCTGTGCCTTCTCGTCGTATTTCTGCTGAGCGATCTGCGCCTCGTTGCCCTTTTGATCGGCGACGGCCTGCGTGTTCGTGACATCCGTCTGGAGGGCGGCGAGCAGGCCCTTCAGCCTGGTGATCTCGGTCTGGGCCGCGGTGACGTTGTTGCGTGCGTTCTGCACGTCCTGCCAGCTCGGATAATTCGTCGCCCATGCGACCTCGGTGGACGCGCCGAGAATCGTGCCGGCGATGAGCACGGACAGCACGGCGGCGAGCGCGAGGGGCCGACTGCGACGCCGACTCATGAGGCTGGTCGGACGGGCGGTGACACCCAGATCGCTCTTGTTGTTCATCTCTCCCGGCTCCATGACGCAGTTCCCCCGCAGTCTCGCCGGCGACGCTGTCAACATCTGCGACGTTCACGACCCGCCTGACGAGCGATCAGCGGAAAGTCTCGACGATGACTTGAACCTACCCGCGTCCGCGTGAAACGGGTCGCGTTTCGTGCGGAGTGGCCATTTTCTGCGGATGAGCCGGGCGGCCTGGGCGGACAGGCCGGGCATCCTCGGCTCGTTTGGCAAATGGGTTACTCACCCCTATGCTTGTTCCTCGGTAGCTATGAAGGTTGTTAACTTCA
>JAODMH010000018.1 GCA_025465035.1 Microbacteriaceae bacterium
CGACCACCGGGTCGATGAGGCGAACGAAAAAGTCCGACGTCGTCTCGCCCATGCCGGTGGTGAGGACCTTCACGATCCAAAACAGGACCGTCACCTCGGGAACCTTACTGGCCAGCTGCAGGATGCCATCGCCAGACCGTTCGGCCGTGCGGGGTACCGGCCGCCTCCGCGGGCGGCCGAAGCGTTCCAGATGGGCGTTGTGCACGAAGACCTTTCGGGGTCATCACAGACCGGCGCTGTGATCATCAGCAACCCTGTCGAGGTGGCTCTAAGAATCGACAAATAATCCGGCCGGACTGCAGGGTCTTTTCTTTGCCCATTCTTAGAGTCAACCAATGCACCATGGAAGTGATATGGCCCTCACCTTTGTAAGCTCAGGCATTCTCGACCCCCAGTCGCTCATCACCGGGGCCGGCGTGTGGGGCCTTGCGATCGTCTGCGCGGCGGTGTTTGCCGAGACCGGCCTCCTCATCGGTTTCTTCCTCCCGGGAGATACCCTGCTGTTCTTCACCGGGGTGCTCACGCTCAGTGGCGCGATCAGGCAGCCGCTCTGGCTGGTCATCGTGCTCGTGGCGGTGTCCGCCGTGATCGGCGACCAGGTGGGTTATCTCATCGGACGAAGATCTGGTCCCGCGATTTTCGACCGCCGGGAGTCGGGTCTGTTCAGCCGTAGAAGCGTGGATCGCACCCAGGCTTTCTTCGACCGGTTCGGACCGGCCGCGGTCACAGTGGCGCGATTCGTGCCCGTCATCCGGACCTTCGCACCGGTCGCGGCGGGCGTCGGACGGATGCGTCGGCGGGTCTTCACCGCGTTCAATGTGCTCGGCGGAGCCGTCTGGTCCGTTGCGCTCATCCTCCTCGGCTACGGGCTTGCCCACGTGCCGGGGGTGACAGACTTCGTCTCTCGCTACATCGACTTCGTGCTGATCGGAATCGTCGTAGTGTCGGTCCTCCCGATTGTGATCCGCACGATCGTGATCCGCAGACGCAAGTCGCCGGCGGACGTCGACGACAGCCTCTGACTGTTCCGTCGGCGGCGCATCATTTTGATCGCCGTCGTCGCGATCTGTGGTCTGGCTAGATAGCGGTCCTGCCACCATCGACGGGGATGACCGCGCCGGTCACATAGCTGGCGCGCGGTGAGGCGATGAACCCGACCACATTCGCGATCTCTTCCGGCTGAGCTGCGCGGCCGAGGAGCGTAGTGTCACCAGTCGCTTTGGTCCGTGCCGGGTCGGATGCGGTGTATACCGGGCCGGATGCGATCGTGTTCACGCGCACCCCGCTCGGGCTGTACTCGGCGGCCCACGCCCGGGTGAGCCCCACCAGCGAGATCTTGGTCGCGCCGTACGCGGCCCCGCCCGCCAGCCCGACCAGTCCCGCCATGCTGGAAATGCTGATGATGCTGCCGTTTCCCTTGGCAACCATCGCCGGAGCAAATGCGGCAACGAGCAGGTAAGGGGCGCGAACGTTGGAGTCGAAAAGGGCGTCGAACCCGTCGGCATCCAGGTCGACGGACGGCCCAAACCAGGCGACGCCCGCGTTGTTCACCAGAATGTCGATGTCTCCGGCCTCGTCGACGAGCTTCCGGACGCCGTCGGTGGTACTGATATCAGTCGCCACGAAACGCGCCTGGCCACCGGAAAGTTCGATCTCCTCTAGAACCTGGGTTGCGCGATCGACGTCACGTCCGTGAACCACAACCGTCGCGCCCTGGGCGGCGAGTTGAAAAGCAACTGCACGGCCGATACCCGAGGTGGCCCCCGTGACCAGGGCGACCTGACCTTCGAGATCCTTGGTCTGTATTTCCGACATTTCGTGCTCCCTGCTTCCGTTGACTAGTTTGTACTGATTTGTCTAAAAACAGACTTTAGACGTACTTGTCTAAAATCGCAAGCATGATTCTCGATGGTCGGGCATTCGCGCAGCCGCCCGCGCGCGTCGATCATTTTAGACCGATCGGTCTGCTATGATCGCGACATGGTTGCACAACTGGAGAAGAAGCCTTCGCCACGGCAGAAGCTTCTTGCGGCCGCGGACGAACTCTTCTATAACGAGGGCATTCACGCCGTTGGCATCGACCGCGTCATCGAAAGAGCCGGCGTGGCAAGGGGCTCGCTCTACTACAACTTCAGCGGCAAGGATGACCTCATCAAGGAGTACCTTCTTGGCCGTCATGCTCGTTGGACGGGCCGCGTGGACGAACGGGTCGCCAAGGCGAACGGTCCCGCGGAGAAGATACTCGCCGTGTTCGATGCCCTCGGGGCGTTATTTGCCGAGCCCAGCTACCGAGGCTGCGCTTTCGTGAACGCGATCGCTGAAGCTAAGGTCGACGGACCGGAAACCCATGCCGCCGCGCACTTCCGCTCCTGGCTGCACGCGCTCTTCGGTGATCTGACCGCTGAGCTCCCCGTAGAAAATCCGCTAGAACTCGCCGATCAACTCGTCATTCTCTACGACGGAGCCGTGGCCGGTGCGCAAATGGACAGTTCCCCGAAAGCGGCCGCCACAGCCAAGACTCTGGCGTCGATGATCATCGGTGCCTAGGCGGGCGCTTGCGCTTGCACGTCACACGAACTACACGACCTCAGCCCATCCGCGAGTCGGTTGGATGCCACTGAAGTTGGCGATATCGGCATAGATCTCATCGCCGTGTTTAGCAAGTGTCGTTCCGAACTCCTCCGCTGAACCTACCCAGAAGTACGCTGCGGCGACGAATGGCGGAGGCGGCGCAGCGGGCGTCGCGAGCGCGCGATGCACTTCGAATCTCGTGCAGTTACTACCGAGGAGTCGGGCGAACATGGGTGCATGGCGGGTGGCGAAGTAATCGAAGTCGAAATCGGCGGCGCCGACCGGATAAGAAACAGAGGCGCAGAACATGGATCCCTTTCTTCAGACCGGGAGTGAATCGCCGGGAAAGGCGCGGGTGGGGTGAATTTCGAACACGAGGACTCCAGCCTTCACGGCCGGATCGTCCTGCATGATTTCGACGGTCCGTTCGGGAGTGAGATTGAAGATGCCGACACCCGAGACTTCCGTTCCGTCCATCACCGGGCAGACGATTGAGAGTCGGCCATCTTCGCGTAGTTGAAAGTTGCGACGGCCGTGTTCCCAGACGACTTTGTCGGCACCTTCGGCACGCCTGTTCGGCCCAGCTTTCAGAATCACGATCGTGTATGGCTTGGTTGCGAGCAGTCGCTCGCGCATCTGCTCGTCGGTGATGGTGTTCACCGGTGACCTTCCTCCGCTGCCGACGTGAGTTGAGCGAGGATGCGGGTCCATCCTTCGTTGAAGCTGCCGCCGAGATATCCGCCGGGCAAAGCGCAGGCTTCGGTCAGTTGTGCCTCCGTCAGCTTTTCCCATCCGCGATGCTCGAGGTCTACACGAGTGCTATCGACGTCTTCTGAGGTGAAGCGCAGTTCCACTTCGGTCGGCGTTCCGGTGACGTTCCACGTCATGGCGAAGCCTGACGGCGGCTTCCAGTGCAGCACCCGGCCCCACTCCCGGATGGTGCCATCGTCCCAGGTCTCGAATACCCGACCGCCGAGGGTGCGCTCGAAGGTCACCTCGCGGATTCTGTCCTTGCCGATCGAGAACGGTTGCAACGGCCACCACGACCCGATTTCGCGCACGAAGACCTCGAAGGTGTGCTCGACCGAACTGCGCACAATCGTTGATTGGCGAATCGGCGGTCGGCGCAGCTCCGACACATTAGATTCAGGCGCCATCGTTGATTCCTCGCTCCGCTTCGACCATGCCCCGCGCGGTGTCGAGCGATGTCACCCACATGCCGTCGAGAAACTCCCGCAATCCTGCCAGCCCCGCCGGTCTCGCGCGATAGAGGCGACGCGTTCCCTCACGTCGCTCGGTGACCAGGCCGGCCGATTTCAGCACCGTGAGATGCTGACTCACCGCGCTGCGAGTCACCTCGAACCTCTCCGCAATCTCGCCTGCCGCGAGTTCGGTGTCAACCACCAGGCGCAGGATCGCGCGGCGGCGGGGTTCCACCAGCGCACGAAGGGCGACCTCGGTGGCCTCATCGTGCGCACTCGCGCTCAGGCCCACAGGCCCACCGGGTTGCCATCGAGATCGGCGAAGATGGCAAAAGTGCCGTACTCACCGGGTAGTTTCGTCGGCTCGACGAGTCGCACGCCACCCAACTCCGCGGCTCGCCCGAGGAAGACATCGAGATCATCGACCCGCACGTACACCTTCACTCCGGTGTCGCCGGGAGCCATCGACGGTCCAATGCCGCCCATCAGGGCGTCCGAACCGGCACCGGTGTCAACGAGTCCATAGCCGCCCATCGCCGGGTCGGCCTGGATATTCCAGCCAAAGAGGCTCGCGTAAAACTCTTGTGCCCGCTGGTGGTCGTTACTGACGATTTCGAACATGGCGACCGGCTGGCCCATGGCTTTCTCCTCGCTTGCGGTGAACACTGTCACGGCTTACGTTAGCAGACACTAACGTAAGCCGTCACTATCAAAGTGAGCGAGTTCACCGACGTCCGGGAACGACGAAAGGCCACCGGAATCCCGGTGGCCTTTCGCTGTGCGGCTGGTTTCGCAAAACTCTCACGTTAGTTTCGCAAACAGCCTTATGGTGCGCGAGGGGGGACTTGAACCCCCATGCCCGTAAAGGCACACGGACCTGAACCGTGCGCGTCTGCCAATTTCGCCACTCGCGCAGACTTAGCGAGATTACCATAGCGCACGGGTCCCGATCCGGCCGAGCCGGGCGATAGCATCGGGAGGGTTGTGAGGGTGCCAGGCACCCGCGAGAGCGAGGCAGGGCGGATGGCGCAGCGGGGAGTCGTCGTCAACAGCGCGCTCATCGTCACGACGCAGAGCACTCAGGCGATCGCGGTCGGGGCGATCGCGCTGTTTCTTCCCCTCATCCGGTCGGACCTCCATATCAGCTTCGGCCAGGCCGGCCTCCTCTCGGCCGTGACGACCCTCACCTATGCCCTCATGCAGATTCCGTCCGGGGTGCTTGCCGACCGCTTCAATCCGAAGATGCTGTTCGCGATCGGCATCCTCGGCACGAACACACTCGCGATCCTCTTCGCCGTGACGCAGTCCTTCGGCTGGTTGCTCGCCATCCAGGCCGTGGCGGGTGTCTTCCGCGCGCTCACCTTCGTGCCTGGCATGATCCTGATTACGCGACACTTCTCCGAGAAGAGACGCGCGACCGCAATGGGCCTGTTCGTGGCCGGCGGCTTCTCATCCAACATCCTCCTCAACCTGGTCGGACCGTTCCTCGTCGAGCCGCTGGGCTGGCGAGGGCTCATCATCCTGTCGTCCATACTCGGGCTCGTCGTACTCGCCCTGTTCTGGATGCTCGGTGACAATGCTCCGACACCGGTCGTGCACGAGACGCTGAATGTCGGAGCCTCCGTCTGGCGCGACCCGGCGTGGTGGCTGCTCGGTGTCATCCAGTTCGCCCGGCTGGCCATCGTCTCCGGGTTCACCTTCTGGCTGCCGGCCTATCTGGTGGTCGAACGCGGCTTCTCGCTCACGCAGGCCGGCCTGCTCGTCGCACTATCATCCGCCATCACGGCGCCGGCGAATATCGGCGGCGGCATCATCTCCGACCGGCTCGGCCGCCCGATCTTGGTCATCGGCGTCTCCCTCGGCGCCCTCGCCGTGCTGCTCGGCCTCGTCGGGCATCTCGGCAGTGTGGTCTGGCTCGTCGTCGTGGTCGCGGCGATCGCCCTCTTCATCCAACTCTATTTCGGGCCCCTCTTCGCGGTTCCTCGTCAGCTGTTCGGCCCGAGGGTCGCGGGGCTGAGCTCCGGATTCGGCAACTTCTGTGCCAACCTGGGCGGCTTCGCCTCGGCACTCGCGCTCGGCGTCCTGAAGGATGCCACCGGTTCCTTCGTGCTCGGTTTTCTCATCCTCGCTGGCGTCGCCGTGGTTTCTCTCGCCGCGACGATCGCACTCGCCAGGATCGCCAGGAATCATCCCCGCGGCGGACATCGCGAGCCGGAAGTCCGCGGCGGACCGTCCATCCAGAGCCAACGGCTAACATCTACGTAGTTGCACGCACAGTGACGAGGGAGAGCATTGGGCCTACTGGACAGCTTCGAGAAGGGTCTTGAGCGCGCCGTCAACGGCGCTTTCGCCAAGACCTTCAAGTCCGGGCTGCAACCGATCGAGATCACTGCGGCCCTTCGGCGGGAACTCGACACCCAGGCGGCCGTCGTCGCCCGCGACCGCATCCTCGTTCCCAACAAGTTCACTGTCCGACTCGCCCGCGGAGACTATGAGCGGATGACCGGCCTCGGCCCGACCCTCATCGACGAACTGGTGCAGCTTGTGCAGCAGCACGCCACCGCGCAGCACTACCAGTTCTCCGGGGGCATCAGCATTGCGCTGGCCGAAGATCCGGCCCTCACCCAGGGCATCGTGCAGATCGACTCGGTGAGCGTCAAGGGCACTGTCGCCTGGACGCCGATCCTGGATGTCGCAGGCAAGCGCTACCCGATCGTCAAATCCCGCACGATCATCGGGCGGGGTAGCGACGCCGACATCACCGTGGACGACACCGGAATCTCCCGCAAGCACGTCGAGATCCTCTGGGATGGCACCCGCGCGCAGGTCAATGATCTCGGCTCGACGAATGGCTCGCAGCTCGACGGCGCCCCCGTCAAGAGGGCTCCGCTTCCCCCTGAATCCGTCATCACCATCGGAAGAACCCGTATTGTTTTCCGGGTGCTTGCCCAATCCGCTTCGGTCGACCAGTTCTCCGACCTCCGCACCGATGACGGCCTCGGTGGCCGCCAATGAGTGC
>JAODMH010000082.1 GCA_025465035.1 Microbacteriaceae bacterium
GACATCTACTCGATCGAGGACCTCAAACAGCTGATCTACGACCTCAAGAGGGCGAACCCGGAAGCCCGCGTGCACGTCAAGCTGGTAAGCCAGTCCGGTATCGGCGCGGTGGCCGCCGGGGTCACCAAGGCCCTTGCTGACGTCGTGCTCGTCTCCGGCCATGATGGCGGCACAGGTTCGAGCCCGCTGAGTTCCCTCAAGCACGCCGGCACGCCGTGGGAGCTCGGCCTGGCCGAGACTCAGCAGACCCTCATGCTCAACGGCATGCGCGGGCGAGTCGTCGTGCAGGTCGATGGCCAGATGAAGACGGGACGCGACGTGATCGTCGCCGCGTTGCTTGGCGCCGAGGAGTTCGGTTTCGCCACAGCGCCACTCGTCGTGTCCGGCTGCATCCTGATGCGCGTGTGCCACCTCGACACCTGTCCCGTCGGCGTCGCCACCCAGAATCCAGAGCTGCGCAAGCGTTTCTCCGGTAAGCCGGAGTTCGTGGTCAACTTCTTCGAGTTCCTCGCCCAAGAGGTGCGTGAATACCTGGCGGAACTGGGATTCCGTTCCATCGAGGAGGCGATCGGTCACGCCGAACTGCTCGACGTCAATCGCGCGATCGAGCACTGGAAGGCCGACGGCCTCGACCTGTCGCCGATCCTGCACGGTCCGGAGTTCGGGCCGGACGAGCCGCGCTCGAACGTGACGACGCAGAAACACGAACTCGACAAGCACTTCGATGTCGAACTGATCCGCCAGAGCTCCGCGGCCCTCCAGGATCGGGAGCACGTGTCGATCTCGCTGCCGATCCGCAACACGGAGCGTGCCGTCGGCACCATGCTCGGGCACGAGGTGACTGTGCGGCATGGCGAGAACGGTCTGCCGAGCGGCACCATCGAGGTCCGGCTGTCCGGCACCGCCGGGCAGTCGTTCGGCGCCTTCCTACCGAGCGGAATCACGCTGCGCCTCGATGGCGACAGCAACGACTACGTCGGCAAGGGCCTCTGCGGCGGACAGATCATCATCCGTCCCGATCGCAGGAGCACCTTCGCTGCCGAGCACAATGTGATCGCCGGGAACGTGATCGGCTATGGGGCGACCCAGGGCAGCATGTTCCTGCGCGGCATCGTCGGCGAACGTTTCCTCGTGCGCAACTCCGGTGCGACGGCGGTCGTCGAGGGCGTCGGTGACCATGCTCTTGAGTACATGACGGGTGGGCTCGCGCTCATCCTGGGTGGCACCGGCCGCAATCTTGGCGCCGGAATGTCGGGTGGCACCGCCTATATCTACGACCTCAAGGAGGAGCGGGTCAACCGCGACTCCCTGGCCTCCGGCGAGCTCGAACTGCTGCCCCTTGGAGCGGGTGACATCGAAATCGTCAAGGATCTTCTCGAACAGCACCTGGCGGAGACGGATTCGGAGGTGGCGAAGCGGATGCTGGCCAGCCTCGATGAGACGATGTCCCGGTTCGTCAAGGTGCTGCCACGGGATTATGCTGCCGTACTGGCGACACGAGCGACGGCGGTCGAAGAGGGATTGGACCCCGACGGCGACGTCGTCTGGGGACGGATCATGGAGGTGACCGGTGGCTGATCCCAAGGGATTCCTGAAGACGCGTGAGCGGGAACTTCCCGCCAGACGCCCCGTCGCGCTCCGCCTCATGGACTGGAAAGAGGTCTACGAGCAGGGGGACGCGGCCACGACCCGCAAGCAGGCGGGTCGATGCATGGACTGCGGCATCCCGTTCTGTCACCACGGCTGCCCGCTCGGCAACCTCATCCCGGAGTGGAACGACCTGATGTGGCGCGGCGAGGGCCGCCAGGCGATCGAGCGGCTCCATGCCACGAATAACTTTCCGGAGTTCACCGGAAGGCTGTGCCCTGCGCCGTGCGAGAGTTCCTGCGTGCTCGCCATCAACCAGCCCGCCGTCACGATCAAGCAGGTCGAGGTGTCGATCATCGACCAGGCCTTCGCGAACGACTGGGTCGAGCCGCATCCACCCGAGCGCCTGACCGGCAAGACGATCGCGATCGTCGGCTCTGGCCCCGCCGGCCTCGCGGCCGCGCAGCAGCTCACCAGGGCCGGCCACACCGTCGCGGTGTTCGAACGGGATGACCGCATCGGCGGCCTCCTGCGCTACGGCATCCCCGACTTCAAGATGGAGAAGAAGCACCTCGAGACGCGCCTCAAGCAGATGCAGGCGGAGGGAACGCGTTTCCGCGCCGGCGTCAACATCGGAGTGGACATCGCCTGGGACGAACTGCGCGCGCGTTACGACGCCGTGGTGGTCGCGACCGGAGCGCTCAGGCCGCGTGACCTGCCGATCCCCGGCCGTGATCTCCCCGGCGTGCACTTCGCCATGGAGTACCTGGTGCAGCAGAACCGGGTCGGCGCAGGCGACACCGTCGTCGACCAGCTCACGGCCGAGGGCAAGCACGTCGTGGTTCTCGGCGGCGGCGACACCGGCGCGGACTGCATCGGCACGGCACACCGTCAGGGCGCTGCCTCGGTCACCAACCTCGCGATCGGCAAGCAGCCGCCGAGCGA
>JAODMH010000094.1 GCA_025465035.1 Microbacteriaceae bacterium
GCGGTGCCGGGCTCGTCGCGGTCGTGATCGCCTTTGTCGCCATTCCTGGCCCCGACGGATCGACTGCCGCGCCGGGCGGCGCCACCTCGCAGACGCCGACAAAACGTGCCGGCCCGCCCGCTGAGGAGGCAGGAGCAACGGATGACCCGCTCGTCGCGGCACGGGCGCTACTGGCCGCCCGTGAAGTCTGCATTTCGCGGCGCTCGGTGATCTGCCTCGACGGCGTCGATCAGCGGGACTCTGCCGCGATGGATGCCGATGTCGCCATCATCCGCCGCCTGCAGGCCGGCGACGATCCGCCGAGCGATCCGCGGGGCGAGGTGGAATTGCGCTTGGTGCAGCGGCTGGGAGACTCCGCGATCGTCGGTGTCGCCGCACTCGATGGGACGGGACCGGCTTCGCTCCTCCTGCTCATGCCGGTTGGCGGATCAGAGACGTGATCCTGAATTAGCGCGCGGCGTTCAGATACCGAGGTTGCCGGCGAAATCGCCGCCCTCGAGGCGGTTCTTCACGGCCACGAGGAAGCGCGCGGCATCCGCTCCGTCCACGATGCGGTGATCGTAGGACAGGGCGAGGAACACTGTCGAACGAATGGCGATCGAGTCGAGTCCGTCATTGGTGACGACAACCGGCTTCTTGGTGACGATACCGGTGCCGAGGATGGCGGACTGGGGAAGGAAGACGATCGGGGTGTCGAAGAGCGCACCACGGGATCCCGTGTTCGTCAGCGTGAAGGTGCCTCCGGCCAGTTCGTCGGGCTTGAGCTTGTTGTCGCGGGTGCGGGCCGCCAGATCGGCGATCTGCACGGCGAGGCCGGCCAGATCGAGCGAACTCGCGTCACGGATGACGGGGGTGAGCAGTCCGCGCTCGGTGTCGACGGCGATCGAGATGTTCTCCTGGGCCGGATACACGATGGTGTCCCCGTCGATCGTCGCGTTGACGATCGGGTAGGCCTTCAAGGCCTCCGCGGCGGCGAGAGTGAAGAACGGGAGGAAGGAGAGCTTCTGGCCCGTCTTCGCCTGGAATTCTGCCTTCATCCTGTCGCGGAAGTTGGCGACGAGGGTGACATCCACCTCGACGACCGACGTCAACTGCGCCGAGGTCTGCATGGAGATGACGGCGCGCTCCGCGATGACCTTTCGCAGGCGGGACATCGGCACGCTGGTGCCGCGCAGTGGGGACGTCTCCAGAGCGGCCGGAGCGGCAGCTGGCGCCTCCGTCACGGCTGGTTCCGGCTCGCTGGCGGAGGACGCGGTGAGGACGTCCTGCTTGCGAATGCGGCCGCCGATGCCCGAGCCGGAGAGAGTCGAGAGGTCGATGCCCCGCTCGTTGGCGAGCTTGCGCACCAGGGGAGTCACGTAGCCGGCGTTTGAGGCGTCGGCGGCTGGGGGAGCGGCAGGCACGGGCGCCGGAGCGACCGTCGCAGGGGCGGGTGCGGGAACGGCGGGAGCCTCTGCGGCCGGGGCGGCCTCTGCAACGGTTGCGGGCTCGGCGGCGGGTGCCTGGTCGACAGCGGTGGCGGGAGCCGGGGGAACGGTCGGTGCCGGAGTCTCTTCGTCGGGCGCCGGGGCATCCGTCGACGGAACCTCGGCGGGGGGCGCTGGCGCTTCCTCGACCGGCGCTTCCTCGACCGGCGCTTCCTCCACTGGTGCTTCCTCAACTGGTGCCGACTCGGCGACTGGCTGGGGCGCGGACTCCGTCGGCTGCTGGGGCGCCGGTGCCTCTGCGGCGGGAGCTTCCGCCGCCGGTGCCTCCGTCGGCTGTCCACCACCGGAGCCGTCACCGATGGTGACGAGCGGCGTCCCGACCTCGACGGTCTCGTCCTCTGCCACGAGGATCGCCTCGATCACACCGGCGATGGGCGACGGGATTTCCGTGTCGACCTTGTCGGTCGAAACTTCGAGCAGCGGCTCGTCGACCTCGACGTGATCGCCCACGTTCTTCAACCAGCGGGTCACCGTACCCTCGGTGACACTCTCTCCGAGTGCCGGGAGGTTGACGGATTCGCTCATCAGTGTTGCTCCTTTAGACCAGTTCTTGTCTCTAGCTTAGTTTGCTGCTGCGGAACTCAGAGGGCGTGCAATGGCTTGCCGGCGAGGTGAAGGAATGCCTCACCCAGCGCCTCATTCTGTGTGGGGTGCGCGTGGATGAGTGGAGCAATGTCTTCCGGGTACGCCTCCCAGTTCACGGCGAGCTGTGCCTCGCCGATGAGCTCGCCGACTCGCGCGCCGATCATGTGCACGCCGACGACCGGACCGTCGTTCAGCCGCACGACCTTGACCGAGCCCGAGGTGCCGATGATGTGGCTCTTGCCGTTTCCGGCGAGGTTGTAGTCGTAGCTGGTCACCCTGTCGGCACCGTACTGCTCCTGCGCCTTGACCTCGGAGAGGCCGACGGATGCGACCTCTGGGTCGGAGTAGGTGACCTTGGGGATGTTCACATCCTGGATCACGATGGGGTTGAGTCCCGCGATCTCCTCCGCCACGAAGATTCCCTGCTGGAATCCGCGGTGAGCGAGTTGGAGGCCGGGAACGATGTCGCCGACCGCGTAGACGCCTGGAATGTTCGTGGCGAGTCGCTCGTTGGTCAGCACGAAGCCTCTGTCCATGGCGATGCCGACCTCTTCGTAGCCGACGTTCGCTGTTGACGGTCCGCGGCCAACGGCCACGAGAAGAAGCTCGGCTTCGAAGGTCTGGCCGTCTTCGAGGGTGACGACGACACCCTCATCGTTCTGCGTGACGCTCTGGAAGCGTACGCCAAGGCTGAAGTTGATCCCGCGCTTGCGGAACGCGCGCTCGAACTGCTTGCTGATCGCCTCGTCCTCGTTGGGGACGAGGTGGGGGAGCGCCTCGACGATCTGTACCTCGGCGCCCCAGCTCTTCCAGACGCTGGAGAACTCGACGCCGATCACACCGCCGCCGAGGACCAGCACCTTCTGGGGAACGAAGTCAAGCTCGAGAGCCTGCTCTGAGGTGATGACGCGACCACCGATCTCGAGTCCAGGCAACGAGCGGGAGTAGGAACCGGTCGCCAGG
>JAODMH010000106.1 GCA_025465035.1 Microbacteriaceae bacterium
CATGACGAAGTCCTCGATCGCAGCCGCGTCGATCGTCGTATCGGAAATCGCCGCGAAGACTTCAGCCATGTGTGCCTCCGCCGGCGACCTGCGCCACGAGGTGGTCGAGCAGTCCGTCGAGCACCGCGAGGCCGTCCTTCACCCCACCGGCGGAGCCCGGCAGGTTCACGATCACGGTGTCGCCGACGGTGCCGGCGACCGCCCGGCTGAGTGCGGCGGTGGGCGTGACGGCGAGTCCGCGCGCGCGGATCGCCTCGGCGACTCCGGGCAGCTCGCGGTCGAGCATCGCCCGGGTCGCTTCTGGTGTGCGGTCCGTCGGGCTCATGCCCGTGCCGCCCGTCGTGAGGATGACCGCCGGAGCCGTGGCGACCACGCGGGCCAACTCGGCGCCGATGTCGGCATCCGCGACCAGGCTGACCGCGTCCACGCCGTAACCATGCGCGCCGAGCCAGTCGGCGATGGCCGGTCCTGTCGTGTCTTCGCGCGTTCCCGCGGCACCAGCGGTCGACGAGACGATGACGGCCGCGGTGGACGGTCGTACGGCCAGTGGTTCGATGATTCCGTCCCGCGTCCAGTGCCCGTGCTTTCCGCCGGTCTTCTGCTCGAGTCGCACGTCGCTCAGTGTCGCCGCGGGATCGACGGCCTTGACCATGTCGTGCAGGGTGAGTCCGGCGATGGCGACGGCGGTCAGCGCCTCCATCTCCACACCGGTCTGCCCGGTCGTCTTGGCCGTGGCGACCACGAGGATCGAGTCGTCGGTGAAGTCGAAGTCGATCTTCAGCGAGGTCAGTGCGATCGGATGGCAGAGCGGGATCAGTTCGCTCGTCTTCTTCGCGCCCGAGATCCCGGCGATGCGGGCCGTGGCGAGTACGTCGGCCTTGGGCAGGTCGTCCGCCCTGACCAGAGCGACGACATCGGGCCGGGTGATCAGGCGACCGGTCGCGGTCGCTGTGCGCGCGGTTGTCGACTTGTCGCCGACATCCACCATGCGCGCCCGACCGTCGGAATCGAGGTGGCTCAGCCCGCTCATAGTGTCATCGTCTCCACGAGGTCGCCCTCTTTCAGTTCGGTCGTCTCTGCTGGAACATCGATCAAGACATCGGATGCCGCGAGCCCCGCCACGAGATGCGACCCAGGCCCCGAGACGATTTCCACTCTCTCACCCGCGAGGCTTCGCCCGCGCAGGAACTGTCGCTTGCCCGGCACCGACCGCAGGTCGCTCGTCAGAGCGAGCCGCCGAAGCATCGCCGCTGGCAGCCCAGCCGCCTCGCGGAGGAGCGGCGCGACGAAGACCTCGAACGAGATCTGGGTGCTCACCGGATTACCGGGGAAGCTCACGACCGGGACGCCGTCGAATTCACCGGTCGCCTGGGGACCCCCGGGCTGCATCGCAACGCTCCCGACCCACCCGCCGAGCGGCTGGAGCAGTTCGCGCACCACCTCGTAGTCGCCCATCGAGATTCCACCGGAGGTGATCACGAGGTCGGCGTTCCGGGCCGCGGCGACCATCGACGCGCGCAGGCTCTCCGTGTCATCGTCCTGATTACGCGCCACGAAACCGACCTCAGCGCCGCAGGCCCGCACCGCCGCCTCGAGCGCGATGCCGTTCGCGTCATAGACCTCGCCCATGGCCGCCGGGCGCCCGGGGGAGATGAGTTCCGCGCCGGTCGTGACCACTGCGACGCGCACCCGTGAGCGCACCTCGATCTCGCCGATCCCGGCCGCGGCGAGCACGGCGAGATGGCGAGACGCGAGTCGCAGGCCGGCGGGGAGGAGTTGTTCGCCGGCGTGCACATCGCTGCCACGATCCCGCACGTATTCACCGGCTGCTCGCGTGCGATTCACGGTGACGCTGTCGCGCTCGCTGATGGTGTCCTCGACCGGCACCACGGCATCCGCACCCTCTGGTACGACGGCACCGGTCATGATGCGCACGGCGGTTCCCGCGCGCAGCGCCGCCGGTCGTCCGGGTCGCGCCGCGACCTCTCCGACGACAGGCAGTCGGACCGGTACGGCCGAGAGGTCGGATGCCGCAACCGCGAAACCGTCCATCTGCGAGTTGCGGAACAGCGGGAGGTCGACGGGAGAGAGCACCGCGCCCGCGGTCACGCGGTCGAGCGCATCGACCAGGGCGACGATCTCACGGCGCGGACGGAGCGCGGCGGACAACAGCCCGCGCACGTGGGTGGCGTGATCGTCGACTGATCTGCTCACTCTCAGTACCTCGTCACGGTGGAGTCGACCAGGCGTGACCATGCGTCGATGCCACCATCGAGATGCCGGGCATTCCCGAAGCCGCGATCCTTGAGCAGTTCGAGCGCCCTGGCGGACCGGATGCCGTGATGGCAGTAGACGACGATCGGCGCCCCCGCGTCCAGGCCGTCGATTCTGCTTTCCAGCGTGTCGAGGGGGACGAGCACGGCGCCCGGCAGGCTCGCGACGCGGGCCTCCCATGGCTCGCGAACGTCGAGCAGCGTGAGCGGAACGCCCGCCTCCAGCTCGGTTGCGAGTTGGCCAGCGCTGAGTTCGTCGTTGAGCGGCGCCAGTCCGCAGAACAGCTCGTAGTCGATGAGTCCGTCGATCGGTGCCGCGCCGGGATCGCGTCCGTACGACAGTTCGCGAAAGCCTCCGCTGATCGCGTCGAAGGTCGTCACCCGACCGAGCAGGGGCGTGCCGACACCCGTGAGGATCTTGATCGCCTCGGTCGCCATGATCGACCCGATCGTCGAGCACACCGTCGGAAGCACGCCGCCGACCTCGCAGGAGAGCACCGAGCCGGGAGGCGGGGGAGTCGGGAAGAGGTCGCGATACTGCGGCCCACGTTCGGCCCAGGCGACGCCAGCCTGCCCGCCATACTGGGAGACGGCTCCCCAGACCAGGGGAATGCCGCTCAGCGTTGCCGCGTCGTTGGCCAGGTAGCGGGTCGGGAAATTGTCGCTAGCGTCGACGACCAGGTCGTAGTGGGAGAACAGTTCGAGAGCGTTCGCGGCTGTCAGGCGTGTTTCGATCGCAACGACGCGGGTGTCCTGGGTGATGACCGCCACCGACTCCGCCGCGGATCGTGCCTTGTTGCGGCCGACGTCCGCGATTCCATGGATGTGCTGGCGGTGCAGATTGCTCAGCTCGACAGTGTCGTCGTCGACGATGCCCATCGTGCCGACGCCCGCGGCGGCGAGCGCAGGGATCACGGTGCTGCCGAGGCCGCCAGCCCCGATGACCAGCACGCGCGCGGAGGCGAGTCGGCTCTGCCCATCCACCCCGAATCCGGGGAGGATGACCTGCCGCGCGAAGCGTGCCGCCGGATCGGCCGCTGACGATTCCTGCATGCTGCCGATTCTGTCAGGTGGTCATCCCTGGCTCTGATTTTGACGTGAAATCGGAACTAGAGTGGTGATTGTGCCGCAAATACGGATCAAGGATGCAGCTCTCTACCTCGGTGTGAGCGACGATACTGTGCGCCGCTGGATCGATAACGGAAGGATGGAGGCGACGAAGGACGACTCCGGCCGGACCGTCGTCGACGGCTTGGCGCTCGCGAAGCTCGCACGTGAGCACTCCGTTCTTCCGGACGATCCATCCGGCGTCGGCCGATCCGCCCGCAACCGGTTCGTCGGCCTCGTGACCGACATCGTGATGGACACAGTGATGGCCCAGGTCGAGCTGCAGTGCGGCCATCATCGCGTGGTCTCCCTGATGAGCAGCGAGGCGGTCCGCGAGCTCGGTCTGGAACTGGGATCGGTCGCCATAGCGGTCGTGAAAGCCACCACGGTCATCGTCGAGACGCCCGGCACGAAGGCGTGAACGTGAGGCTTCGCTCGCTCTCCGCCGCCGCCGTGGCCATCGCCGTCGTCGCGGGCGCCTCGGCCTGCTCTTCGGCCACCTCCTCGGCTACGCCGCCGGCGCTGTCCGGATCGATCACCGTGTTCGCCGCCGCGTCGTTGACCACCACCTTCCGGAGTCTTGCGGCGACGTTCCAGCGTAAGAACCCCGATGTCACAGTGCAGCTCAGCTTCGCCGGCTCGGCCGACCTCGTGACGCAGATCACCAACGGCGCCCCGGCCGACGTCTTCGCCTCGGCCGATACGAAGAACATGACGAAACTCGTCGATGCGAAACTGGTCGATGGCCAGCCGGTGAACTTCGCGACGAATGTTCTCGAGATCGCCGTGCCGCCGGATAATCCCGCATCCATCAGGTCTTTCGCCGACCTGGCTAAGCCCGGCGTCAAGACCGTCGTCTGCGCCCCGCAGGTCCCGTGCGGCTCGGCGACGGTGGCCGTCGAGCGGGTGAGCGGCGTGATCCTGACGCCGGTAAGCGAGGAGTCCGCGGTGACCGACGTGCTCGGCAAGGTGTCATCCGGTGAAGCGGATGCCGGTCTCGTCTACGTCACGGATGTCAAGGCGGCGGGCTCGACGGTGAAGGGCATCGAGTTCGCGGAATCGCGCGCGGCGGTCAATACCTACCCGATTGCCGCTCTCAGGGGCAGCACGAACGCCGCCGTCGCGACCGCCTTTGTCGACTATGTGATCGGGATCGTCGGCCAGAAAACGCTCGCGGCCGCGGGATTCGGCAAGCCGTAGTGGCACCCAGGTGGAGCTCGGCGATCCCCGGCTGGGTGATCGCCGCCGCCGTCGTCGGGGCGGTCTTCGTGCTGTTCCCGCTCGCCGCGATGGCGACGCGCGTCGACTGGCCGAACTTCCTCTCCCTGGTCACCTCGCCGTCATCCGTCGCGGCACTGCTGCTCAGCCTGCGCACCTCCCTCGCGGCGACGGCGGCCTGCATCGTTCTGGGTGTGCCCATGGCGCTCATGCTCGCTCGCACGGCGTTCCGCGGCCAACGCCTCGTGCGCGCCCTGGTGCTGTTGCCCCTCGTTTTGCCGCCGGTCATCGGAGGAATCGCTCTGCTCGCGGCATTCGGCAGACGAGGCCTGCTCGGGCAGACGTTCGATGTTCTCGGCGTCTCGATCGCGTTCTCGACGGCCGCGGTGGTGATCGCCCAGACCTTCGTGGCCCTGCCCTTCCTCGTGCTCAGCCTCGAGAGTTCGTTGCGCCTGACCGGAACCCGCTATGAGGCGGTCGCGTCGACTCTCGGTGCCACGCCGACCACCGTGTTGCGCAGGATCACCCTTCCGCTCATCTTTCCCGCCCTCCTCTCGGGTGCCGTGCTGTCGTTCGCGAGGGCGCTCGGTGAATTCGGGGCGACGCTGACCTTCGCCGGCAGTCTGCAGGGCGTCACCCGAACGCTCCCACTCGAGATCTACCTGCAGCGGGAGACCGATCCGGATGCCGCGGTTGCCCTCTCCCTGGTGCTGGTGCTGGTGGCGGTGTTGGTCGTCGGACTCACGCTGCGCACCTCGGCAGCGTCCTCGCTCGTCCGCCGCGGCACGTCATGAGTCTCGCGATCCGGGCGCGGGTCGCCGAGCGCGGGTTCGAGGTCTCGCTCGAGGTGGCGGAGGGCGAGACCCTGGCAATCCTCGGACCGAACGGCGCGGGCAAGTCGACGCTGCTCGACATCGTCGCCGGGCTCCTCAGGCCGGATGCCGGCCGCGCAGAGTGGGCCGGAACCCCGCTGTTCGACATCGGCGGCCCGCGGCCGCTCTGGTTGCCGCCGCACCGGCGGGGCATCTCGCTGCTCGCCCAGGAGCCGCTGCTGTTCCCGCATCTCACCGCACTCGACAACGTGGCTTTCGGTCCGCGCAGCGCCGGCCACAGCAGGGAGGCCGCGCGGGTCACGGCGCGCGGCTGGCTCGCCGAGGTCGAGGCATCCGATCTCGAAGCGAGCAGGCCGGGCACCCTGTCGGGCGGGCAGGCCCAGCGCGTGGCCGTCGCCAGGGCACTCGCCGCCGACCCGAGGCTTCTGCTGCTGGACGAGCCGCTTGCCGCCCTCGATGCCGCCGTCGCACCACTGCTGCGCCGGATGCTGAAGCGGGTGCTGGCGGGGCGCACCGCGATCCTCGTGACGCACGAGGTGCTCGATGCGCTCACCCTTGCAGACCGGGTCGTGGTGCTTGGCGACGGCGCGATCGTCGAACAGGGGCCGACGCGTGAGGTGCTGGAGCGGCCGCGGCATCCGTTCACCGCGGAACTCGCCGGGCTCAACCTGCTCGTCGGCACCAGTTCCGCGACCGGGCTCGTGACACCCGATGGTCTTGCGGTGACCGGCGCGCCGATCGCTCCCGGTGTGCGGGCTGCCGCGGCGATCCGGCCATCGGCCATTGCCGTGCACGCCGTCGAGCCGCGCGCCGACAATGTCGTGCGGGTGAGGATGAGCGACCTCGAGCCGCGGGGAGACTCCGTCCGCGTGCGAGCGGGAGCACTCAACGCGGACGTATCGCCGGGCCGAGCGGCCGCCCTCGACTTCGTGCCAGGGGCCGTCGTGTACTTCGCCTTCCCCGCCGGCGAGGTGTCGATCTACCCGTGCTGAGGTCGGGCGTGACTCGATAGGGTTCTAGGGCGGGCAGGTTCTCGAACGGGTGAGTGGAAGGCAGGCGATGTCGGCAACTGATGTGCTCCAACCGGGCCTCGGCTCGATCCGATCCTCCAACTATCTTCCCGCAGATCCTGGCGCGGTCATCTGGGGTCGCCTGCCCTGCGAGACGGACAGCCCGGTGCTCACGATCGACTCTGGCACCGACGTCACCATCGATACGATCAGCCACGAGGGTATCCACGAAGACCAGGGGCGCGATCCCGTCCGTTTCTTCGGCAGCTTCGGGGTCGAGCGCGACGACGTCCTGCAGGATGCCGTGGCTCTCGCCGCATCGGACTACCGACGCGACCCGGCCGTCGACGGGCCGCACGTCGTCACCGGTCCCATCCGGGTCTCTGGCGCGATGCCGGGAGACCTGCTCAAGATCACCGTGCTCGAGACGCTGCCGCGCGTCCCGTACGGAATCGTCGCCAACCGGCACGGCCGCGGAGCGCTGCCGGGGGAGTATCCCCTCGCCGGCGAGATCGTGAGCATCTTCGCGGGCGTGGACGGCGACCATGGAACGATGCCCCGCGTGCTCGGCGGCGAGCACAGTGTGCGCTTCCCGCTCGCGCCGTTCCTCGGCATCATGGGCGTCGCCGTGCGCGGTGACGTGCGTCCGCACTCGGTACCACCGGGTCCGCACGGCGGCAACATCGACATCAATCTGCTCACCGTCGGCAGCACCCTCTACCTCCCGGTGCAGGTCGCCGGTGCGCTCGCCTATTTCGGCGACCCGCACTTCGCGCAGGGCGACGGAGAGGTGGCGTTGACCGCGATGGAGGCATCGCTACGCGCCACGCTGCGCTTCGATGTGCTCTCGCACGCCGAGGCCGTCGAGGCGTTCGGCGAGCAGGCCGGTCCGCTCGCCCAGACCGAGGAGTTCCTGATCCCGACGGGTTTGAGCGAGGACCTCGACGAGGCGGTGAAGAACTGTGTTCGCGCCGCGATCGCTCTGCTTCAGGCGCGCTTCGGAATGGATGCCGCGCACGCCTACGCCTATCTCAGTGCTGCAACCGACTTCAACATCTCCCAGGTCGTCGACCTGGTCAAGGGCGTCCACGCCCGGATCAGGGTGGCGGATTTTGACTGACATCACTCCCTCCGATTCGCTGCTTGCCGCATTCTGGGCCTACGAGCGCGCGCTCATGGCCAACGACCTCGAAACGCTCGACCGACTGTTCGCGCCTGGACCGCGCACCCTTCGCGGTGATGCCGGCGGCGTGCTCATCGGACACGACGCGATCAGTGCCTTCCGTCTCGGTCGCGGTGGCGCGCCCGAACGCACGGTTCCGGTTGTGCAGGTGCACTGGATCGATCACGACAACGCCCTCGTGGTCGCCATCACCCAGCCGTCGACCGGCGGTCGCGGGCAGCAGACGCAGCTGTGGGCGAAGACGGATGCCGGCTGGGTCGTGCGCGCCGCCCATGTGACCCTGCCCGCGCCCGCGATCGCAACCGCCACTTGGCGAGTCGTCGGGTCCCCGCTCGTCGCCGGCGCGTCATCCGGTCCGCTGGTCGGCCAGACGGTCGCGGTCAAGGACCTGTTCGAGGTCGCCGGTTTCGCGGTCGGCGCAGGGGTTCCGGCCTACCTCGCCGAGCAGGGGCCGGCGGCAGGAACGGCGCCCGAGGTCGAGGCGTTGCTCAGCGCCGGGGCGAGCGTGACCGGCATCGCGCAGACCGACGAGTTCGCCTATAGCATCGCCGGTAGGAACGTGCACTACGGAACCCCGCCGAATCCCGCCGTTGTGGGGGCCATTCCCGGCGGCTCGTCGAGCGGCCCGGCGTCGGCCGTTGCCACCGGCCAGGTGACCGTCGGCCTCGGCACCGACACGGGCGGGTCGATCCGCGTGCCCGCCTCTTACAACGGATTGTGGGGACTACGCACGACGCATGGTGCCGTGAGCCGCTCTGGGTTGCTGCCGCTCGCGCCCTCGTTCGACACCGTCGGTTGGCTCACCCGGGATGCCGCGACCCTTGCCGGCGCGGCCCGGGTGTCGCTCGACCTCTCGGCACAGTCATCCGTCTCTCCTTCATTCGTCGTCGCGCCCGCCCTCACAGCTCAAGCCACGGACGAGGTTCGGAACGCGTTCGGGGCGGCGCTCGCCGACCTCGGGCTCGCGGATATCCACTCGATCGAGGTCGGAGACGTCGATGAGCTGTTCGAGGCCTTCCGGATGACCCAGGCGACCGAGGCCTGGGCTTCGTGGGGAGCCTGGGTCGACGGGCATCCCGGGGCCCTCGGCGACGACATCGCCGCGCGATTCGCGTTCGCCTCGGCGATCACCGAGGAGCAGGGCCTCGCTGCCGCCGCGGCCTTCGATTCGGCTCGCGGCCGCCTGGATGCCCTGCTCGGCGATCGCGTGCTTCTGTTGCCATCCGCGTCATCCCTGGCTCCGTCCACGACGGCGGATCCGGAGGAGATCGAGAGGACGCGAGCCGGCACCCTGCGCCTCACCTGCGTCGCCGGCCTCACCGGACGACCCGGCCTGAGCGTTCCGGCGCTGTGGGTCGGGCGTGAGTCGTCCGCCACCGACGTTCCCGTCGGGCTGGGGCTCGTCGGTCCGCGGTTCAGCGATCTCGCGCTGATCGAACTCGGGGCGACGCTGGCGGAGGCGCTGAGACGGGTCTGAGCCTGCGGGAGCGTTCGAGAACGCTCGCGGCCGGGTCGTGGTCCGTTCGCGGTCGACTCGTCGTCGCGCGGGGCCGTTCGTGTTCCGTTCGCGGCGGAGATAACGGTTCGCGGAGGGCGATAGCTCCGTCCGTGAGCCGTCCTGTCCGCCGCGGGATGCGGCTTCTCCGCCGCGACGGTATTTCTCCGCCGCGGGATGCCGTTTCTCCGCCGCGACGGTCCGGGTTGCCGAAACGCGCGTGAAACATTTGTTCCATAGAATGGGATTCTGAAACACTTGATTCATGTCCGCGGAAGGATCCCATGATCGCCTCACCCGTCAACCCGCCGCAGCGCCTCCTCATGGGTCCCGGTCCGGTCAACGCCGATCCGCGCGTGCTCCGCGCGATGTCCGCACAGCTCGTCGGGCAGTACGACCCGACGATGACGGCCTACATGAACGAGACGATGGAGCTCTACCGCGGTGTCTTCCGCACCGTGAACGAAGCCACCCTGCTCGTCGACGGCACCAGCCGCGCCGGCATCGAGGCCGCGCTCGTCTCGCTCATCGCTCCCGGAGATCGCGTACTGGTCCCCGTCTTCGGCCGGTTCGGGCACCTCCTTCGCGAGATCGCCGAACGCTGCGGTGCCGAGGTGCACGTGGTCGAGCGCGAATGGGGCACTGTCTTCACCGTCGCCGAGATCGAGAAGGCGATCGTCGAGACGAGGCCGAAGTTGCTCGCGATCGTTCACGGCGACACCTCGACGACGCTGGCCCAGCCACTCGACGACCTTGGGGCGGTCTGCGCGAAGCACGGTGTCATCCTCTACACGGATGCCACGGCATCCCTCGGCGGCAACGAGTTCGAACTCGACGCCTGGGGGGTGGATGTCGCGACCGCTGGCCTGCAGAAGTGCCTCGGCGGTCCCTCCGGGAGCGCCCCGATCAGCCTCTCGCCGAGGGCCGTCGATCTCGTCAACTCGCGCAGGAGCATCGAGGCGGGCATCCGCGTCGACGGCGACGAGGTGCGTGCCGAACCCATCCGCTCGAACTATTTCGACCTGAGCCAGATCCTCGACTACTGGGGACCCAAAAGGCTCAACCACCACACCGAGGCGACGAGCATGCTCTACGGCGCCCGCGAGTGCGCGCGGCTCCTCGTCGACGAGGGTATGCCGCAGGCCGTCGAGCGCCACCGGCTGCACGGTGCGGCCATGGCCGTCGGCCTCACGTCGATGGGGCTGGAGCTCTTCGGCGACCAGTCGGTTCGCATGAACAACGTCGTCGGGGTCGAGATCCCGGCGGGGCTCGACGGCGACGGCGCGCGTGCGGCCATGCTGAACGACTACGGCATCGAGATCGGCACCTCCTTCGGACCCCTGCACGGCCGGGTCTGGCGCATCGGCATTATGGGCTACAACGCGAGGCGCGACGCGGTTCTGCTCACGCTGGCGGCACTCGAGCAGGTGCTGCGTCGCGGAGGCGCCTCGGTGACAGCCGGTGCCGGAGTGGGTGGCGCCATCGACTACTACGGAGGCGCCGCATGACCGAGACGGATCTCGTAATGGATCGCTGCGATGAGCTCGCGTCGATCTCCAGTCGGCCCGGTCTGCTCGAGCGCGTACATCTCTCACCGGAGCACAAGGCCGCCAACGCCCTCGTGGCGCAGTGGATGACCGAAGCAGGCCTCAGCACGTGGCAGGATGCCGCCGGCAACCAGTGCGGCCGGCTCGAGGGCCGGGAGCCGGGGCTGCCGGCGCTACTGCTCGGGTCCCATATCGACACGGTCCGGGATGCCGGTCGCTATGACGGCATGCTCGGCGTCCTACTTGCGATCGCCGTCGCCGGCCGCATTCACCGTTCAGGGATCGAACTGCCCTTCGCGCTGGAGGTCGTCGCCTTCAGCGACGAGGAGGGTACCCGCTTCGGCATGGCCCTGCTCGGCAGCCGCGCGCTTGCCGGCACCTGGAACGACGACTGGTGGTCGCTCACCGACGGCGACGGCATCACTCTTGCGGAAGCCTTCCAGGACTTCGGACTCGACCCGGCGCGCCTGCCCGGCGCGTTCCGTCGCAGCGAGGACCTCGTCGGCTACCTCGAGACCCACATCGAGCAGGGACCGATCCTCGAAGACGCGGACCGTCGCCTCGCCGTCGTAACGTCCATCGCCGGGGCGCGCCGCTTCGCCCTCACGATCACGGGCAAAGCCGGGCACGCGGGCGGCACGCCCTACGACCGGCGACGGGACGCCCTCGTCGGCGCCAGCGAAGTCGTCGTAGAGATCGAACGCCTCTCGAAGCTGACCGGCACCATCGGCACCGTCGGTCGCCTGCAGGCCTTCCCCGGCGGGATCAACGTCATCCCGGGGCGGGTCGAGTTCAGCCTCGATCTGCGCGCAGAGTTCGACGGGCAACGCGACGAATGCCTCGCTCTCGTCTGGGCGGCGGCGGAGGAAATCTGTGCGCGGCGTGGACTCCGGTTCGACCGCCACGAGATCTACCGAGCCGACGCCGTGCCGTGTGACCCGGGGCTGATGCGGGCCATCGGCACGGGCATCCGCGCGACCGGGGACGAGTCGCCGATGGCCTTCTGGAGCCGCGCCGGGCATGACGGCGTGGCGGTCGCCGACGTCACGCGGATCGCGATGCTCTTCCTACGCTGTCGCGGCGGGGTCAGCCACCATCCGGATGAGCACGTCAAGAAGGCGGATGTCGCCGCCGCCCTCGATGCCTTCGAAGCGGCCGTACTTGCGGTCGCCGCGGAGTACCGGCCGTGACGAGGGTCGGCACTCTCGCGGAGCGTATCGCCACCGCGTATTCCGGGCTCTCGCGGCAGGAACAGCGTGCGGCCGACTTCATGCGCGAGCATCTCGCCGACCTCGCCGTCTACAACGCGACAGAGGTCGCGGGCCTCAGCGGCGTCTCGAAGGCGACGATCAGCCGGCTCTATCGCCGGCTCGGCTTCGGAGGCGCGGATGACCTACGCGACCACCTGCGCTCACTCCGCAGTGCGGGAGTCCCGGTCGCTGGCGATACCCCGGCGACCTTCGCCGACCACCTCGAACAGGAATTCGTCAACCTCAGGGCGACCATGGCCGGGCTGGATGTCGGGCCGGCCGCGACCCTCATCGCTAACGCCCGGCGCGTGCTCGT
>JAODMH010000133.1 GCA_025465035.1 Microbacteriaceae bacterium
GGGTACACGTTCATGCCGCCGCTGATGATCAGGTCAGTGCGACGGTCGTTGATGTAGACGTAGCCCTCCGGATCGATCGTTCCGAGGTCGCCCGAGTGGTACCAGCCGTCGCGGAAGCTCGCCTCCGTCGCCTCCGCGTTTGCCCAGTACCCGCGCGCGAGCGAGCTGGAGTGGAAGATCAGCTGCCCGACGCTCTCCCCATCGAACGGGAGGTCGAGGCCGTCGTCGTCGACCACGCGCACCACGACATCCGGTGACGGTCGTCCCGTCGACGAGAAGATGCGGTCCCGTCGGCTGCGGTAGTCCTCCACGGATGTCGCGGCGACAAGCCCGCCCGAGTTCTCGGTCATGCCCCACCCCTCCACCAGCCGCGGGCCGATCGTGTCGACGAGTCGCTCCAGGTGCTCTTCCGGAGCCTTCGCGGTCGAGTGCAGCACACTGACGAACGACTCGAGCCTGGTGTGCCTGGCCTCGACCACGTCGCAGAACTCGGGGATCGGCGGGCTGGGCAGGATGGAGAAGGTTGCCCGGTGCTCGTCGATCGCATCCACCAGCCGCTCCGTGTCCCAGCGCTTCATGATGTAGCTCGTGCCGCCGACCTGGAGGTGGGGCAAAATGTGCGAGGGGATCCCGGCGCCGAACGAGAGCGAGAGCGGGAAGATCTCGATGCTCTGCATCACGTAGCGATTCGTGAAGACGTTGGTCGAACCCAGTGCTCGGATCGACCGGTGCGTGAGCTCGGCGCCCTTCGGGAATCCACTGGTTCCGCTTGTGTATGCGATTACCGCCAGGTCTTCCGCCGTTGGCCCGCGCCGAACCCGGTCGGCGCGGCCGGAGTCGCGGAACTCCTCCCAGGCCCGCGCACCGTGGACCCGCTCGCGACCGGAGGTGACGAGAAGCTTCAGCTGGTCATGCACCTCGAGTCGTTCCACGCGCTCGGCGACGCTGTCGTCGAAGAACAGGGCGACAGCCCCCGAATTGGCGAGCTGGTAGTTGGCCTCGGGCGCAGTGTGGCGCACGTTCACCTGCACCACCACGTGGCCTGACTTAAGGCAAGCGAAGTAAACGTGCAGATAGGCGAGGTCGTTGTTCATCCAGATGGCCACACGCTCGCCCGCGGGGATTCCTGCGCCGAGTATCGCCTGCGCCACGCGGTTGGTGACGGCGTCGAGCTCCGAGTAGGTGTTGGCCTCCCCGTCGAGCATCGCTATCGCGATCTTGTCCGGCGAGCGAAGAGCGCCCAGTTGAAAATGCGAGCCCAGGGTGGTGGGGACGGGCACTGCGGGTGTCGGCGATGGCATCATTGACCTCGGTGTCTGGTGGTTTCGGAACGGGGAGAGCGGATCCCGTCCGAGGTTAGGGCCCCGGGTCGTCGAGCGTATCGGTCAGGCGGTGGGCATCGTCCGTGACGAGAAGACGGCGGCGTGGGCCAACTTCGCGATGCTCGTGGCGAATGCCAACGGGTCGGCAGGCGGATTCGTGCGGAACCAGGAGGGGATGCTGTCGATCGCCGAGAGCACGAACGAGGTAGCCGTCTCGGCATCCAGGTCTTTCGGAGCGAGCCCCTCGGTCACCGCCGCGTCGACCATCGAGCGCATGTAGCCATTGAAATTGCGACGGTGCCTTCGCACCTCCTGGGCGAAGTCCCCCTCGAGGTATCGCCATTCGTTCTGATACAGGCCGGCGCGGTCGAGATGTTGCAGGTACCAGAGCACCACGCGCTCGACGTAGGTCACGAACTTCAGTTCGGTCGGCAGCGAGAGCGCGTCGACCTCTTTCATGATCTCCATCGCCGAGGTGTGCGACCCGTCGAGGATCCTGAACAGCAGGCTCTCTTTGGAGTCGATGTAGTGATAGAGGCTGCCCTTGAGGATGCCCACCCGGTCGGCGATCTCCTGAAGCGATGCCGCTGAATAGCCCTTTTGCGAGAACACGCTCGTCGCGGCCTCGAGTATCTCGGCATCGCGATTGCGCCGGCTGGAAGGAACCGCTGACGGTTCGGCTGCGATTCTCCCCACGGTCCCCGCTGTCTTTCAGTTGGATGTTGTGCAACGCCCGATCGGCGCCGCACTGTGGAGCATACCGCGCGATATCGGCCATGTTCACGACTCGGTCCGATCCGACTGCGTTGATCGTACACCGTTGCCTTCGCTCCAATGACGTGCCTCGACGGCCCACGCCGCGCCGTCTGCGATGGAGCGCTGCTGGCTGAATGTCGCGAGCACCCTCGCCACGGCATCCGCGTCGTTGCCGACGACAGCCCGGCCGAGTGCCCGCGCGCGCGGCAGCAGGTCGGCGTGGGGCACGACCTCACTCACGAGCCCCCAGTCGAGTGCGGTCGCGGCGTCGATGGGCAGGCCGGTGGTGATCAGTTGGCGGGCGCGGCGGGTTCCGACGGCTTCGGCAAGCAGCACCGTGAGCCCCCAGCCGGGAGTGAGGCCGAGTCGCGTGTGCGCGTCTGCGAAGACGGCTGCC
Organism: Microbacteriaceae bacterium; assembly: GCA_025465035.1. GTDB lineage: Bacteria > Actinomycetota > Actinomycetes > Actinomycetales > Microbacteriaceae > Lacisediminihabitans. Next base: position 2,476 of record JAODMH010000133.1, read on the forward strand.
TCGGATGCGACCAACCAGTCGCAGGCGAGAGCGAGCTCCAGCCCTCCTGTCATTGCAGCGCCGTTGACGGCGCCGATCACGGGCTTGCGGCTTTCGAAGAGCGGGCGGTAGCGCGGTCCGATCGTGTGGATCGACTCGGGTTCGCGCTCCAACTCCTTGGTGTCCATGCCGCTGCAGAAGGCCGGTTCGGTGCCCGTGAGCACGATCGCCCCGACGGTCGGGTCTGCCTGCAGCCGTTCGAGCTCTGCAGCAAGCGCGGTGCGCAGGGAGAGAGACAGCGCGTTGCGCGCGCTCGGCCGGTTCAGCGTAACCACCACGACACCGTCATCGGTGCTGTCCACGATCAGTTCGGACACGTCCTCGTGCTCTCCGTCAGCGGGAGCGCAACTTGACCCCCGACGTAACGCAACCTACCATAAACCAAACAGTTGGTTCATTAACTATCTGAACGAGGGAGATCACAGTGGTAATGACCGACAGCAGCCATTCGACTGCCGCTGCGCAGGACTTCCGTGATCGCGCCGCCGTGTGGCTCCGCGACAACGTGCCTGCTGAGTGGCGCGAACACCGCGGGGCCCTCAACGAGGACGACGAGAGTCGCATCCGCAGCGAATGGGACCGCACGCTCTTTCGCGGTGGGTTCGCGGGCATCTCGTTGCCGACCGAGTACGGCGGCCAGGGTCGCACGATGGAAGACGAGATCGTCTTCTTCGAGCTGGCAGCGCGCATGCAGGCGCCCGACGGCCTGGGCCGAATCGGCAAGATCCTCACCGCGCCCACGCTGATCACTCTCGGGACCGACGAGCAGAAGGCCAAATACCTGCCGTCGATCCTCTCGGGTGAGGAGGTCTGGTGCCAGGGCTTCTCCGAGCCGGGCGCCGGTTCCGATCTCGCGAGCGTTGCCACCAGGGCCACGCGCACAGAGGGCGGCTGGCTCATCCGCGGCACCAAGACGTGGACCAGCTTCAGCAGGCACGCCCACCGTTGCCTCATGCTCGCCAAGACCGATCCGGACGGATCGCGGTACCACAACCTCACCTTCTTCCTGCTGGACATGCAGCAGCCCACCGTTCGTGTGGAACCGATCCGGCAGATCTCGGACAGTTCACACTTCTCCGAGACCCACTACGAAGACACCTTCGTGCCCGACTCAGACGTGCTAGGCGAGGTCAACGGTGGATGGCGGGTCGCGATGACCGTGCTCGGCAACGAGCGCGGACTCATCGAGGGCATCGTGCGCTACGTCGAGATCCGGGCCGATGTCGACCTGCTGCAGACCTGCTGCTGTGCCGGCGACCCCGGCCTGTTGCGCGTGGTGAGCAAGCTCGACGCCCGCGCCGAGGTGCTGCGCTGGCAGGTGGCGAAGGCAGTAGCCGTGCGCGACGACGAGCGTGAGGGATGGCGCGCCGCCTCAGTGCTCAAGGCGTGGTGGAGCGAGTTCTGGCAGGAAGTCACGAACTTTGCCTCGACCCTCGACTGCCCGGAGCACCGTCAGCACTGGCGGCACCAGTATCTCGAGAGCCGCTCCGCCACGATCTACTCGGGAACATCCGAGATCCAGCGCAACGTGATGGCCGAGAGGATTCTGGGGCTTCCGAAATGACCTACGACTTCGATGTGCAGATCAGCGAGCTAGGCGTAGACGCCGCGGCCGCGATCGAGGACCTGTTCAAGCGCTCGCTCGGCGGGCGCCCGATCATCGAATACGCCTACGGCGAGCCCACAGGCTGGGACGAGTTCGCGGAGGGCGGCTGGGACCTCGTCGGAGTGGGCGAGGATGACGGCGGGGCGGGTCTCGGCATCCGCGACCTGATCTCGCTCGCGATGGTCGTGGGCCGTTGGGTTGCGCCACTGCCCCTGCTCGAGACGATCATGGCGAAGCGGTGGTCGTCCGCTGCCCGTGACTCGGAGGGCCCGGTCACCGTAGCTGTCCGTACATCGTCGGGTCGCATCGTGACCCCGTTCGGCGAGACGCCGGGCATCTCCCTGCTGGTCGATGCAACGCCTCCGGACGGTGCCGTCGCGGCCCCAGCGATCATCGCCGCGGACGACTTCGCGCCCTCGCTGCGGCTCGCCGAAGCCGATTCCGCCACTCAGTTCTCCGCCAAGGAGGCGCACGAGTTGGCAGTGGTCTGGGCAGCCGAGGCGGCGGGCTGCGCGAAGCGCACGCTCGAGATTGCCGTCGACTACGTGAAGCAGCGCACCCAGTTCGGTCAGCCGGTCGGGCGCTTCCAGGCGGTGAAGCATCACCTGGCAGACGCACTGATGAGCTCGCAGGAATCCGAGTCAGCGGTGTTCTGGGCGGCATCCGATGCTCCTAAGCTCGCACCGGCTCTCGAGATCGCGTTCGACGCGGCACTGCGCACGGCCGAGATCGCCACCCAGGCGCACGGCGGGATGGGGTTCACCTGGGACCTCGGCCTGCACGTCTACCTGCGTCAGATCGTGGCACTGCGCCAGCTCGCGATGTCCCTCGCGACCATCGTCGACGCCGACTGACATGCCGGATGCGCCGGGCGTCGAGCCCGCTGTTTTCACGGAACGGCGCGGGCACGTCGCGGTTATCACGCTGAACCGGCCAGGGTCGCTGAACGCCATCGACTCGAGGCTCAGCATGGCGCTCGCCGTGGCGGTGGATGAGTGCGTGCGCGATACAGACGTGCGCGCCATCGTGCTCACCGGGGCCGGGCGGGCGTTCTGCGCCGGGCACGACCTCGGTGCCATCGCGGCGGGCGAGACGCTCGACGACGCCCGGCATCCCGAGTGGGGCTACGCGGGCATCGTGGAGCGGCCCATCGACAAGCCGCTGATCGCGGCGGCGCACGGATTCATGCTGGGCGCGGGCCTCGAGATCGGTCTGGCGTGCGACCTCATCGTCGGCACTCCAACGCTCCAGCTCGGGCTCCCGGAGGTGCGCCGCGGGTTGATCGCGGCAGCCGGCGGAATCCCGCGTCTCGCGCAGCAGCTGCCGCCCCACATCGCCTCGTGGCTGATCTTCAGCGGGGAGCTGATCGGCGCGGAGGTGGCTGAGCGCTGGGGGCTCGTGAACGAGATCGTGCCGGAGGAGCAGGTGCTCGAGCGGGCGGTAGCACTCGCCGGGCGCATCGCCGAGAACGCTCCGCTCGCGGTGCAGGCGAGCAAGCGCCTGGTGCGACGACTCTCGCGGGGATCGACCTGGACCGACGATGCCTGGAGCGAGCTGAACGAGGAGTTCGCCGGCATCCGCGGCACGTCGGATGCCCTCGAGGGAGCAACGGCCTTCGTCGAGCGGCGCGACCCGCGATGGTCGTCGAGCTAGCGGCCGAGGAACTGCGGCGGTCGACGCTTGCTGAAGGCGGTGAGGCCCTCGCCGTGGTCGTGGCTCTCCACCAGCCGCAGCTGCTCCTCTATCTCTGCGAGGGTCTGCTCGCGCAGTGTGCGCTGCAGCGACCCGTTCACCAGTCGCTTGATGGCCCTGTACGCGAGTGTCGGGCCGTGCGCGAGGGTCGCCACGCGCTCCGCCAGCGCGGCCTCGAAATCACCGAGGGGCCACACTGCCGAAACGATGCCGAGGGCCCGCGCCTCCTCGGCGTTCAGAGGTACGCCGCCTATCAGCAGGTCTTTGGCGCGGTGGATGCCGAGGGCCCGGGGAATCCAGTAGCTAGCCGACAGGTCGGTCGAGAGCCCGATGAGCGCGAACGACGGAGAGAACTTCGCGTTGTCCGCCGCGTAGATCAGGTCGCAGGCGAGCGCGATGCTGAATCCGGCTCCGGCTGCATGTCCCTGAACGGCAGCGATGACGGGCACCGGCATGTCTGCGATCAGCTCGATGATGCGGGCGCCCGCGGCGAGCTTGTCGGCCGTGTCCGGCTCGCCCTGGCTCATCTCAGAGACATCCCCGCCCGCCGAGAAAGCGGCCTCGTCGCCGCGCAGTACCACGAGGCGTGCGTTCGGGTCGCTTGTTGCAGCGGTGAGGGCGTCGATGAGCAGGTGCCTCACCGGCCAGTCGAAGGCGTTGCGGGCGCGGGGGCGATTGAACTGCAGCGTCCACACCCCGTCGAGCTCGGTCACCAGCAGGCCGGGGGCTTCGCAGTCGTGTGGTCCATCGCTCATTCTCGATCGCTCCTTCGCGCTGGGGCTCGCAGCCCTTCGATTTCAGGGCTAGCATATACAATCAATCGGTTGGTAGGTTGGGATTTCAGTGGAACAAGGGAGTGACAATGCTCGTCACGCGGTTCACCAGGCACTTCGGAGTAGAAGCGCCCATCATGCAGGGCGGAATGCAGTGGATCGGCACCGGCGCGCTCGCCGCAGCCGTGTCGAACGCGGGTGGTCTCGGCACGATCACGGCACTCACCTTCCCCACCCCCGCGGCGCTGCGTGAGCAGATCGAAATCTGTCGCCACCAGACCGACAAGCCGTTCGCCGTCAACCTGACGAGCCTTCCCTCGATCAACCCGCCGCCGTACGACGAATACCGTGCGGTGATGATCGACGCGGGGGTGCCCGTCGTCGAGACCTCGGGCTCGAACCCCGCCGAGTTCATGCCGATCTACCGCGATGCCGGCATCAAGGTCGTGCACAAGGCCACCAGCATCCGGCACGCCCTCAAGGCGGAAGAGGCGGGCGTCGACGCCGTCGCGATCATCGGGTTCGAGGCGGCCGGGCATCCGGGTGAGCTGGATGTACCGGGGCTCGTGCTCATCCGCGAGGCGGCGCGCAAGCTCTCGATCCCTGTACTCGCCGCGGGCGGGTTCGCCGACGGCGAGGGGCTGGCAGCTGCGCTCTCGCTTGGAGCCGAGGGCATCCTCATGGCCACCCGCTTCATGGCGACCGTCGAGACGCCGATCTCAGACACGGTCAAGCGGGCGATCGTGGCCGGCAACGAGCTGAACACGAACCTGATCTTCCGCAGCCTCAACAACACCGCGCGCGTGGTGAAGAACACCGTCTCCGACGAGGTCGTCAAGATCTTGAAGAACGGCGGGGATTTCGAGTCGGTGCGCGAGCTGGTGGCCGGCCGCAGGGGTCGCACCGTCTACGAGACCGGTGACCTCGACGCGGGAATCTGGTGGGCGGGCATCTCGCAGGCGCTCATCGACGATGTGCCCACCTGTCGTGAGCTGGTCGAGCACATCGTGGGAGACGCCGAGTGGGTAATCCAGCAGCGGCTCTCCAGCATGATCTCGGTTCCCGTCGCGTCCTGAACAGTGCGCGCGATACAGATCGTCGATCGATCGGGGCCCTCTGGAGTGCGGCTGGTCGATATTCCCGAGCCGGATGTCGCGCCCGCGACACCCTCGGTTCGGGTGGCCGTGATGGCCGCCGGCGTGACATTTCCCGAAGTGCTGCAGACCAGGGGCCGTTATCAGGTGCAGCCCGACCTGCCCTTCGTACCCGGTGGTGAGATCGCGGGGGTGGTGGATCGAGCCCCGCAGGGTGGCGAGCTGCGCGTCGGCGATCGGGTCTTCGGCCACTGCGGCACGGGCGGATTCGCCGAGCGCGTTTGGCTGCCGCTCGACCGGGCGTTCCGTCTGGCAGATGACGTCTCGTTCGTCGAGGGCGCCGCGCTGTTCGCGAATTTCCACACCGCGTGGTTCGCCCTGGTCGAGCGCGGGCGCGCGGTCGCGGGGGAGAGCGTGCTGGTGCACGGCGCAGGTGGTGGTCTCGGCACTGCGTGCATCCAGGTCGCGCAGGCACTCGGGCTCACCGTCGTCGCGGTTGTGTCTGGCGACGACAAGGCCTCGGCCGCCCGCGCCGCCGGCGCCCATCACGTGCTTGCACGCGATGGCGACTGGCGCGTGCAGGCACAGGCTCTCATCCCGGGCGGCGTCGACCTCGTGATCGATCCCGTGGGAGGAGAGGTGATCGACAACCTGCGGGTGCTCCGGGAGCTCGGCCGACTGCTGGTCGTGGGATTCGCGGGCGGCGAACTCCCGTCCATTCCTGCGAACCGACTGCTGCTGCGCAATCTCGAGGCGATCGGAATCGTGTACGGCTCGTTCGCCTCAGCCCACGCGGGCTACAGCCGGATGATCCAATCCAAGCTCGACCCACTACTGCTGGCCGGGCTGAGGCCGATCATCGGGTCGACATACCCGCTCGCCGTTGCGGGGCTCGCGCTCGCCCGGGTGGATGAGCGGCGCGCGGTAGGCAAGGTCGTGCTCGACCTCACCGCGTGAATCGTCAGGTCTCGATGCGCTCTTTGCCGAGCAGGTAATAGGTGACGTGGCCGCTGATGCAGACCTCGTCATTTCGTCGGATGATCTCGTAGCGGAAGGTCACCCGTCCCGCCGGTCGCGATTTGCTGGGCACGCACTCCTCGACGATCATCCGCTCGCGGATGGTGTCGTTCAGCAACACAGCCTTGTGGTAGTCGATGGTCTGGTTGAGCATGGCGAGGCCCGTGCCGTTGAAGAGGCCGAGCCGCTCCTGCAGGCCCGACGCGATGGCGACGACTGCGAGGCCGGCGGGGAACCTCCCGCCGAAGAGCCCGTGCTCGCGGGCGTATTCGTCGTCGACGTGCATCGGATTCATGTCGCCGCTGAACATCGTCCAGATCGTATTGTCGGCCTCACCGATGGTTCGACCCTGGGTGAGGAACTCGTCCCCGGGCGCGAACTCCTCGAAGTATCTGGCGGACGGTCCTAGCGTGGCCACAGTCCCTCATCTCAGCTGGGGGCGCGACGTCGCGCCGTTCGGCATAAGCATACAATCGGTTGGTTGCTAGTGCGAGTCGCGGAACTCGTAGATAGAGCGCGACAGGCACCGGGTCCCTAACGTTCGATGGCCTGCTCGACGTGAAGTCTCGTCCCCCGTGCGATCGGCGTCGTCGCGACCAGTCGAACGCTCATCCGCACCCGGTCGCCCGGCGCGATGGCCACGCCGAATCGCACCCGGCCCAGGCCGTAGTTGACCTTGACCGCGGCATCCGGCACATCGAACACCTGGTCCCAGAGCCCGCCGACCAGCGCGGCCAGCTCGGCTATGCCCGCGACGCGTCGCGTCACGAGCGGGGAGCCTCCCTGATGAGCGCCTCCTGGGACGCCGTGGCCACGAGCACGCCGCGCCGGTCGAAGACGCTGCAGGTGCAGAGCGAACGCGAGTCGGAGAACGCCACCATGCTGCTGGAGACGAGCAGCCATTCGTCGATTCTGAACGGCTGATGGAACCACATGGCATGGTCGAGCGATGCCCCGATCGTGGGGATGACCGGCAGCGCCACGTGGGCGGCTCGCGTGAGCAGGAAGTCGACGGCATAGGCGAGGAGGGCCGTGTGATCGATCGCGGAATCAGAGGCGACCCGGCGTCGCGTGCGAACCCAGACATCCTCTGTGCGGTCGCCCGGCGCGGTCGGCACGTAACGCCGATCGAAGGGCGAGCGCACGACCGGGTTGCTGCCGACCGGCGCGAAGTCGCTCGAGGGCAGGTCATCAGGGCCGACCACGGCGGGCATCGTGAGCCCCGCCCCGATGCTCGGCTCGGGCTCGTGCGCGGACGCGAAGCCGAACAGCATCACCCTGCCGGACTGCCTGGCCCGGAACTCGACGACATCCAGCGATCGACCGGATTTGATCACCTCGGTGCCGTAGTCGAGCACGACGGTCGGATTCGCGGGGCGTACGAAACTGGCGTGGAACGAGTGCACCGGTCGCCGATCGCCGATCGAATGCGACACCGCGCGAACCGCCTGTGCGAGCACCTGGCCGCCGAACACACGACCGCTCACGCCCTCGAGACAGGAGCCCGTGAACTGCCCGTCGCCGACCCTTTGCAGGGCGATCAGCTCGAGCGGCAGACGCTCTGCAGCGGGTGATTCCGACATCGCAACCCTTCACTACCAAACACTTGGTTGACATGCTACTGTGCGAAGTATGTCCACCTCAACAGAGCGCGTAGCTGTCGTCTCCAGCGCGCTGAGTCAGCTGAAACCCGCATGGGACACCGTTCAGCACATTGATCTCATATCAGAGACGGTCAACCAGGCGCTGCTCGCCAGCGGCTTCGATATTCACGACGTCGACGTCGTGATTGACTGCGGCAGCGATGTGCTCGATGGTCGGAGCATCTCGAACTGCGGCTTCCTCGGCCAGATGGGCGCGCACCATAAAGAGGAGTCGCGAGTCGAAGAAGACGGTCTGTTCGGCGCGATGTACGCCGTCAACAAGATCCTCGGCGGAGGCGCGAAGGTCGCGCTGGTGATCGCGTACTCCAAGCCGTCCGAATCCATCGTCGAGAACTACTACCGCACGATCGCCGACCCGTTCTACCAGCGGCCGGTCGGGCTCAACAAGGCCGTCGCAGCCGGGCTCCTGGCGAACCAGTACCTCACGGGGACCGACGCGACCGAAGAAGAGCTCGCCGAGATCGCGGCCCGCGCCTGGACCCGTGCCGCGGCCAACTCGAAGGTGTCAGACGCCCGCGCCTACACGGCGAGGGAGATCCTCGACAGCCCGGTCGTCGCGTCACCCCTCAACCAGCTCTCGCTCTCCCGGCCCGTCGACGGCGCCGTCGCCATCGTGCTGACCTCGGAGACCATCGCCCGCAAGCTCGGCTCGACCCCGGTGTGGGTCACGGGCATGGGATCGGCGATGGAGAGCCAGTTTCTCTCCGAGCGTGAGCCGGGCCGTCTCGAGGCCTGCGAGGTCGCCGCCGGCATGGCCAAGCGGTTCGCGGGCGGCAAGGAGGCGACGTCATACGGTTTCGCCGAGGTGAGCGCCACGTCGGCCGCCGACGAAGCCATGGTCGTGGAGGCCCTCGGTCTCGCCGCCCGAGGCAAGGCAGCCAGCGCATACGACGGCGACGTCGACATCAATCCGTCCGGAGGGGCCATTCCCGCCGACCCGATCATGGCTACTGGCCTGGTGCGCATGCACGAGGCCGCGAACCGGCTGTCGGGACGTGTCGAGGGAAGCTCTGCGACGAGCGCCCTGGTGCACGCTTCCGGCGGCATCGGCATGCAGACCCACAGTGTTTTCAGCTTGGAGGTGTGAACGAACGTGAAGAGCGTTGCGATTATCGGGGTGGGCCAGACCCACCACGCACGGCGTCGAACCGACGTCACCCAGATCGGCCTTGCACGAGAGGCCGCACTGCGCGCCCTCGAAGACGCGAACCTGACCATCGATGACATCGACAGCATCGTCGTCTGCACCGGCCCGGTCTTGTTCGCCGCGGTCAACCAGCCGGAGAAGTGGCTCGTCGACGCGCTCGGTGCGCGGATGAAGCCGGTCGTGCGCGTCACGAGCGGTGGAGGCACCGGCCTCGCCGGCGCGCTCGCCGCCGTCAACCAGATCCGCGGCGGTTTCGCCGAGCGCGTGCTGGTCGTGGCCTACGACAAGCTCTCCGAGGGAGCGCTGCAGTACTCGATCTCCACTCTCTACGATCCCTTCTGGGGTCGCGAGTTCGCAGTCGGGATCATGGGCTTCTCGGCGGCAGCATGGCGTGGACGCATGGGCCGCCTCGGCCACACCGAGGAAGCCGCGGCCATGGTCAGTGTCAAGAACCATAAGAACGCCTTCCTCAACGAGTACGCCCACGTGCGTCGGGATGTCAGCGTCGAAGACGTACTGAACTCGCGTCCGCTCTGCTGGCCGATCAAGCTGCTGGATGTGCCGCCGATCTCCGACGGCGCGTGCGCGGTCGTGCTCTCCAGCGGCGACATCGGCGAGAAGTCCGAGAACCCGGCCTGGATCCGGGGGATGTCGTACTATTCCGAGGCCGACAACGCTGCGAACCGTTCGACGATCCAGTCGGAGCCGCTCGAGATCGCGGCACGTCACGTCTACGCCGAGGCCGGGATCACCAACCCGCGCCGACAGGTCGACGTGGTCGAGGTGCAAGAGCCGTACACCTGCTTCGAGCTGAGCTATTACGAGAGCCTCGGGCTCTGCGAGCCTGGCGGAGCCGCCGCGCTGATGGCATCGGGTGCGACGCAGATAGACGGCGACATCCCGGTGAACGCATCTGGCGGCTGCATGGGTGCGAACCCGATCGGCGCGACCGGGCTGATCCGGCTCGCCGAGGTGGCGCAACAAGTTCGTGGCAAGGCTGGCGAACATCAAATCGACGGCGCCAAAGTCGGGCTCATGCAGGCCGGCGGCGGCTGGGCGAACCTCCGCGGCGTCGCGGTCGTCTCCTCGCAGAAAGGTTGAGCACATGACCAGGATCACCACAGGCATCGACCAGGCACCCGCGCTGGAGACCTCGCTCGAGATGCCGTACACGCTCACCACCGGCAAAGCGGTAAGCGTCTTCATCGAGCAGTTGGGGCATGGCGTCATCGTGGGGTCGCACTGCGACAATTGCGACCGCACCGTGGTGCCGGCTCAGGACTACTGCGCCCGCTGCGGCGGCGATCAGGGAGCGACGGTCGCCGTCGAACCGACTGGCGTGGTCACCGCGATCACGCGTACGGCGGACGGGGCCGTCGGCCTCATTCGACTGGACGGTGTGGATGCCGACCTGCTGCACGTCATCGACGAGTCGGCTGGCGAGGTGGCGGTCGGCGATCGCGTCGAGGCGACCTTCGCCCCGGAGCCGGTGGGCACAATCCTCACCTTGGCCGGCTTCGCGCCGAGCACGAGTGCCGTGTCGACCACCGCGCCGAAGGAGATCGACGAGGTCGCCGACGAAGACCTGGCGAAGCAGATCATCTACTCGCTGAGCCTCCCCTATCGCCACGCCTACGGCCCCAACTACGGGCGGCTGTTCGACGAGCTGGGCAGTCGCGGCGGCATCCTGGGCAGCCGCTGCCCGCACTGCCAGAACGTGCTGGTTCCGCCCCGGGCCTACTGCGAGATCTGCTACGTGAAGACCGAACAGTTCGTCGAGGTCAAAGACACGGGCCGGCTCCAGGCATTTTCCGTGATCCACATGGAGTTCATCGGGCAGACCCGCAAGCCGCCGTACGTCTACGCCGAGATCGTGCTCGATGGAGCGTCAACGCGACTGATCCACAACGTGGCAGGAATCGACATGGCCAGGGCGACCGAAGTACTGGACATCGGCACGCCTGTGCGCGCCGTGTGGAAGGCCGAGAGCGAACGCAACGGCACGCTCGACGACATCGATTACTTCGAGCCGATCCCCGAGTAGATCGCATGCATGAGCGCAGGTGGGGCGTGGTCGGTGCCGGTCGCGTCGCGCGGCGCTTCGCGAAAGCCATCGCAGAGACTCCCGGTCACCAGGTGCTGGCTGTCAGCAGCCGCACCCGGGCCGGGGCTCGGTCGTTCGTCGACGAGCTGGGATTCGACGCGCTCGCAACGGACTCCGTCGACGAGCTGCTGGATGTCGGCCCCGAGTTCGTCTACATCGCCAGCCCGAACAACCTGCACGCCGCACACCTCGCCCATGTGCACGGCGCGGGTGTGCCGGTGCTCTGTGAGAAACCGCTCGCAGTGAACGCGACGGCGGGCCGGGAGATCCGCGATTCCCTCGGCATTGGAGGGGCTTCGGTCGGCGTCGCATTCCAATACCGACAGCACCCGGCGCACGCACGCGCGCGACAGCTGGTCGCATCCGGTGTGCTCGGCGACATCCGCCTGGTAGAGGTCTCTGCCTGCCTGCCGATGCTCGACGTGCCGCCCTGGTACGACGATCCAGCCGTCTCCGGCGGGGGCATCCTGCCCATGTCGGGCGTGCACCGGGTCGACATCGCGCGCCACATCGTCGGGCAGGATTTCACGCGCGTACAGGCGCTGAACGACCACTACCGCGGCGCGGTATACGACGACACTGCCGCCATCGCCACCCGCTTCTCCGGCGGAGCGATGGGGACGTTCCTGTTCGGTCTCGATGCGCCGTTCGGTGACGATCGCCTTGCGATCCACGGCACGCTCGGCTCGCTGCTGGTCGACTCCACAATGAGCCAGTGGTGGAGCGGCACGCCTGGCTCGATTTCGCTGCGCACCGCCGAGGGCACGACTGCCGAGACGTTCGACGACGTCGACACCTACGGCCTGCAGGTGCAGTCGTTCGCCCGCTTCGCAGACGGCCTGGATGAGCCCGAGTTCGCCACCGTTGACGACGCCGTCGCCTGCGCCGAGTTCAGCGAGGCGGTCTACGAGTCGGCCACCTCTGGCCTCTCCGTCGCGCTCTGACGTCGATCAGGCAGAGGAGCGTGCTGTGGGCACTCTGGCCGCTGCCGCATCGCGCAGGTCCAGCTTGCGGATCTTTCCGGTCGGCGTCTTCGGCATGGACTCGATGAAGGAGACGGCCGCCGGGATTTTGAACCCGCTGGTGCGCGGGCGCATCCACTCGATCAGCTGCTGCTCACTCAGTTCGAACCCGTTGCGCAGCACCGCGAACGCGACGGGCACCTCGCCGAGGTCGTCGTCGGGTGCACCCACCACAGCCGCCTCGAGCACGGCTTCGTGAGACGAGATGAGGTGCTCGACTTCGCCCGGGTAGATGTTCTGCCCGCCGCGGATGATGAGGTCGCGCTTGCGGTCGACGATGAAGAGGCGCTCGTCGGCAAAGCGGCCGATGTCGCCCGTGTGTAGCCATCCTTCATGCACCGGCGGCGGTTCGCTGCTCGCCACATACGAGCTGAACACGGCGTCGCCGTGGAGCAGGATCTCCCCGCGGCCGTCGGGCTCGTCCGATGGCCCCAGTGCCACCCGCACGCCCGGCACGGGCACGCCCACCGACACGAAGTCGCCGTTGTTGTCGTCGCGATAGCCCACCCGGTTCTGCGATGCTATGGCCGTTCCCTCGGTGAGCCCGTAGCCGAAGAACACGAAGGCCCGGGGAAAGACGCTCCAGGCCTGCTGGGTGATCTGGCCCGGCGAGGCTGCGGCGCCGACGCCGAGGATGACCGGACGGTCGTACACGACGCCCGCCTGGAAGAGTCGGGTCAGCATCGTGGGCACGAGGGGAACGAATGTCGGTTCGCTGTCTTCGAACGCCTTTACCATGTTCTCGACCGAGAAGCGACGGACCAGTCGCGAGGTCGCTCCGGTCATGGCGAGCATGTTGACACCCTGGTTGAGGGCATAGGTGTTGAAGATCGGCAGCGCCAGCAGTAGGCGATCGTCTTTGCCGACGCCGATCCACCGATGCGTCGGGTCGTAATTCGCCGCGAGGTTCCGCACGGTGATCACGACGCCCTTCGGCTGCCCGGTCGATCCGGAGGTCTGGAGCAGCAGGGCGGGATCGTCGAGTTCAAGCGACGCGAATGGCGGCGCACCCGTCTCGTCGCCCGGGGCGTCGAACTCACCGCTGACGACGACGTTGGGAATATCGAGCGAGAGCGGCGTGTCACTGACCACGACCCGGATCTCCAGGCGCTCGACGAGGTCTCGTACCTCGGCTTCCTTCATGGTGCGGTTCAGCGGGCTGACGACACCGCCCAGATAGAAGGTGGCGTATTGCCAGATGACGAAGTTCGGCGTGCTGTCGATGAAAAGGCCGACGCGCGTACCGAGCCCGACGCGATCCTGCAGCGTTGATGCAGCCCGCAATATCCCGTCACGGAGATCGCGCCAACTGTAGCTGTCGCCGTCGGTAACGATTGCGGGCTTATTCGGCTGCGAGTAAGCCCAGTCGAATATAGGTGTAGCCCGATTCATCGCAACACTTCGTCGTGAAAAGACGTCGACTCTGTCAACATGGCGAACTTCCTGTGCTTCGTCGCGAAATCGGTTCACCCAAGACTACCAAACGAATGGTAGATGGTGTGCATGTGGTGCCGGTTGCAGATCATCACCACAACAATTAGCGGAACGATGGCCGATGCCACTGTCATCGTTTAAGAAATCGGATTGCCGACGCCACCTGTCAGTAGTGCAGTCATCGATGGCGGTGTATTGGTAGTACCACTTCTTCTTGCCGGTCTAGCCGAGGGTTCGATGAACGTCGACTTGGAGGGCGTTGCCGGGGCGTTGTTTCTCGTAACACTTCCACTTGGTGTCTTTGCGTTTGCAACGCTGCGACGCCGGCAGCCGGCCCATGCCCACTTTGTTCAGGATGCGCCAGATCCCGGACGGGCTGATCGTTAGGTCGTGGTAGGGCTTCACATACATCGCGATCTTCTGCGGCCCGAAATGATACTGCTGGTGCACTGGAGTGGTCCCGGAGCCCCTCGACGCCTTCGGTCCCGTAGCGTTTCAGCCACCCGTAGTAGGCCTGCGGCTGATGCCGTAATAGCGGCAGGTCGCCGCGACGTTGCCGCTGACTTCCTCGACATGGCGCAGGACTGCGAGCTTGTGTTTCGCGCGACGGTCGAGCTCACGCTCGACCGAGGCAGGCAGAGTCGATGTCGTGGAATCTTCCTTCCAAAAGGAAGACCCAACTTGTCAACAACCTCCGCCAGTTTTACAGGCCATCGCCTCTAAAACACCGTGCCCACATTTCACCCACACTTCGAGAACATCGTGGTCAGCTGTTGGCAACGAGGTCGAGTCCAGTCACCAGTAATTTTGCGGGGGAAACGGCTTTCGACTACGGATCAAATAGCCGGGGTTCAAATCCCTCAGGGCGCACCCAAAATATGCTGATCAGGGGCAGTATTTGTGGAGCTTTCCCCACGAAAAGCCACGGCATCCACGGCGTCTTGTGGCGGTGGGCACCGTGCGCACTTGCTCTGCTGGGGCATTTTCCTGTCCGTTTCCTGCCCGTCGAAACGAGCGGTGCGCTCATTCTTCGAGCGAGTTCACGCACGCCGCGAGTCCGCGAGCCAGCGCGGCACTCTCTGTCGCAGACAGGCCTGCGAGCATGCGTTGCTCCACGCCGTCTACGAGGTTCTGAGCGGCGTCGAGGGCATCGGTACCTACGGCCGTCAGCATCGCGGGGAGCGCTCGCCCGCTCTCAGCGCGAGACGGTCGCGCAACCAGGTCGCGATCAATCAGCTGCTGCAGCATCGCGTTCATCGATTGCCGCGTAACGAACGTGGCTCGGGCGAGCGCTGCAGCGGAGATGCCAGGCTCGCGGCGAAGGTGATGCAGGCAGGAGTACTGGGACACGGTGAGGTACAGAGGTCTCAGCGCCTCTTCCATGCGGAGATGAAGAAGAGACTGCGCATGTTTCAGCGCGTACCCGACCTGCGGAGGCGTATTGACCATGTCAGCATCCTGACATACTCTGATATGTAAGGAAACTGACATATTGGAGAACCAGCATGACCGTCACCGGTCCAGATTTCATCGCCCTGCAAGTACGCGACCTCGAGAAAGCGGCAACCTTCTACGAGGAGGTCGTCGGGCTCACTCGTGCCCCGTTCTCGCCACCGCACGCCGTCGTATTCGATACGCAGCCAACCTTCGCCGTTCGTGATCCCGGGCCGGGCGTCGATCTCGACTCTGGCCAAGTGGGACTCGGTGTCGCGCTCTGGTTGCACGATCCCGATGCGGCGGCGCTTCACGCGATCGTTGCCGCCGCTGGCGCCGTCGTAGTCCAAGCGCCATTTGACGGCCCGTTCGGCACGACGTTCGTCTTCCAAGACCTCGACGGTTACCTCGTGACCGTGCACGATCGAGCGACTCGGGGCTGAGTCGGTCGGCGGTCAGCGTAGGCAGCGGATACAGGCAGCATGGGTAGGCACAGTTTCGGGCCGGAGTCGCAATTCCCGTCGATAAACTAGGGCACCTATGACTACCCCATTCATCATCTCCGACGCGGTCGCCGACGCGCTCGCTGCCCGCACACCCGTTGTCGCCCTCGAGTCGACGATCATCTCACACGGCCTGCCGCGGCCCCGCAATCACGAGGCGGCGAAGGAATTCGAGCAGATACTTCGCGACGCCGGGGTCACTCCCGCCACCATCGCGGTGCTCGACGGGGTGCCGAGGATCGGGCTAGACGATGAGGGCGTGCGTCGCATCGCCGAGGAGGACCTCGCGAAGGCCAGCGTTCGTGACCTTCCCGTGCTCGCCGCGGCAGGGGCATCCGGAGCCACGACAGTCGCCGCCACCGCACACCTCGCGGCCCTTGCCGGAGTGCGCGTCTTCGCGACCGGTGGCCTCGGCGGTGTGCATCGCGGGGCGAGTGGGACGTTCGACGAATCGGCCGATCTCTCGACGCTCGCCGTCACCCCGGTGACCGTGGTCAGCGCGGGGGTCAAGTCGGTACTGGATATTGCGGCGACCCTCGAACGCCTCGAAACGCTCAGCGTGCCGGTCGTGGGATACCGCACCACGGTGTTCCCCAGCTTCTGGTTGAGGGAGTCGGCGTTCACCATCGACTGGTCGGTGGAGTCGGCGGCTCAGGTCGCCGCCATCATGCGGAGTCAGGATGAACTGGGTCACGGCCAGGGGATCGTCGTCGCAAATCCGATTCCGCTCGAACTGCAATGGGATCCGGCCGAACACGACAGGGTGCTCACCGAGGCGCTCGCCGCGGCGGACCGGGCGGGCGTGCACGGCAAGGCCGTCACCCCGTTCCTGCTCGGCTACATCGTGAACGCCTCGAATGGCCGCAGCCTCGAGGTCAACCTCGACCTGGCGCGCAACAACGTCCGGCTCGCCGCGGAGATCGCGACGGAGTGGGCCGCCCTGGGCGCCCGTGTCTGAACCCTCGCGCATCGTCGTCTTCGGCGATGTGATCGACGATGTCGTCGTCGTGCCGAAGGGCGCGATCAGGCCGGACACAGACACGGTGTCATCGATCCGCCAGCGCGCCGGCGGATCAGCGGCCAACGTGGCCGCGTGGATGGGATCGCTCGGGGCTTCGGTCGATTTCGTCGGCGTGGTCGGCCGTGACGACGTCGCGCGACACAGCGCACTGCTGGTCTCGGCTGGAGCGACCCCGCACCTCATCGGCGATCCGGACCTGCCGACCGGTGCGATCGTGGTGATCGTCGATGGCGAGCAGCGCACGATGCTCACCGAGACAGGGGCGAACGCGCGCATGACTCCGGATGCCGTCGACGACGAGTTGCTCGCCGCCGCAACCCTCGTGCACTTCACCGGCTATAGCCTCTTCGGGGCTCATGATCCGATGAGCATCCGGCGTCTCATCGACCGTGCCATTCGACTCGGCGTCGAGGTCTCCGTCGATCCGGGATCGGCCGGATTCATCGCCGACCTCGGTACGCAGAACTTTCTCGACGCCGTGACGGGCGCCGATCTCATCTTTCCGAACCTCGAGGAGGGTCGCGTCCTGACCGGTCTCGATGATGCGGAGCAGATCGTCACACGACTGGGTGAGAGTTTCGCGATCGTAGCCCTTACCCTCGATACCGAGGGTGTCGTGCTGGGCTGGCGCGGACATCCGATCAGCCGCATCGACGCGGTCGCCTCCCGCATCGTCGACCCCACGGGGGCCGGCGACGCGTTTGCAGCCGGGTTCCTGACGGAGTGGGTGCGCAGCCGGGATGCGCTTGCTGCGGCGCGGGCGGGAGCGCGAGCGGGTGCCGTCGCGGTGACCACCATCGGCGGACGGCCCGCCTGACATCCTCGCGCGAACCGCACCCCGCCACGAAAGTCGCCAAATGGCCCCCATCAGCGTAATGAAGGGGCAATGTGGCGACGTTCGACGCGCCAGATGGCAGTCTCCTAGGTCGGCTCGCCTAGGCGGAGCTTGTCGCACAGTTCGGCGAGCGTCCTCAGCTCGTCCGGGGTCAGCGTTCCACCGACCCGCCGGTTGATCGACGTGATATGGCCGCGGGCGACCTGGCGGAACAGCTCGTAGCCGTCGTCGCTGAGCTCCACGATGATGCCGCGGGCGTCATCCGCATCCTGCGTCTTGGTGACGAGACCCCGGCCGGCCAGGCGATCGATCAGCCGACTCACACTCGGTTGCGTGAGCAACAGGTGTTGGTTCAGATCCCGGATGCGCAACCTCCTGCTCGGCTGACGAGACAGGTTGAACAGCACGTCATACTCGTTGAGCGACAGGTCGCCGCTGGGAAAATCCGCGTTGAGGTACCGCATCACCGAGACCTGCGCCCTGAACAGGGCCTCCCAGGCCGTCACTGCGGCTGCCGAGTTGCTCACGGGTCTCCTCTCGCCCGTAACAACTCTACGGATGCGGCGGCATCGACCCCGGGAATGGACCCCTTAAACAGGATTGAGGGTCGGTTTCAGAGGCTAGAAACCGACCCTCTCCCTTGCACCAAGAGTGTCCTGCAATCACATTCCGCAGAGGCTGCCACAGCAAACAACTTCTGCTCTTGAACTATATAACGGTCCGATAACGGAGCGCTAGTTATCGAACTGTTATTTTTCTGTGAACTTCATTTGCGTCGCATTAGTGTCCATCGTCCTTTGATACCGACCTCTCCGCGGTGACAGATTCGTGTCCGCTGTGACCTCTAACCCGTCCGCGATCCGCGCGTCGCCGCGACCGTTCCTCAGCGCAACAACCCGGCGCCGGGCACCACAACGTCAAGGAGCCCGACCGTCGCGCAATACATCACGTTAGAGCGCGGAAGCCTCTTGATCTTGACACAATGTGAAGATCTTGACTGGGGAAGAGAGGTAATACCCATGACGAAATCGACGACACGACACCTGACCATGGCTGCCGTCCGCCTGCGTGAGGCGCTCAACGACTCCAACTCCTCGGTGCGGCTGCAGGCCGCCCTGGCGGCGGGGGCGCGACCAGAAGCCGAATACGTCGGGATTCTCGTGGGTCGGTGCGCTAACGAGCCCGATTTCTACGTGCGCGACATGCTCACCTGGGCGTTGACCCGCCATCCCGCCGCGGTCACCGTTCCCCTCCTGCTCGGTGAACTCCAGACAGGTGCTGCGCAGGCCCGCAGCCAGGCGCTGCACACCCTGTCGAAGATTGGTGATCCACGGGGATGGTCGGCGATCACCCGCGAGTTGTTACAAGACCCGGATGACGAGGTGGCCCGTAGCGCATGGCGCGCCGCTGTTGCGCTCGTCCCGGAAGGGGCAGCGGCTGAGCTAGCGGCAACATTGGCGACGCAGCTGGGACGCGGCGACCGTGATATCCGATTGAGTCTCAGTCGAGCATTGGTCGGCCTAGGCGAGGCAGCCGACGCGGCGTTGTCGGAGGCGGCCACGCGTGGCGACGCGGAGGCGCGCACCCATGCGATCGCGACCCAGCATCTCGTGCGCGATCCCGATCAGGGCTTCGACGCCTCGATCTTCGAGGCCAAGCGAACGATGGCACTCATGGACGCACCCGTGGCGGTCGCATCGGAGGTAGCCGCGACTGATCCCCATGCTGATTGGTGAGGTGTCGACGCCGGTGATCGGCGGGGCTGCTACTAGTCGTCGATGACTGCCTGGCCCTTGCGTTGGAGGTCGGTGAGGCCGTCTCGCATGGCCTGCAACTGATCGGGCGAGTGTCCCGCCCAGTCCAGGAGTTCGCCGACGACCTTCACAGGCTCGCGGGTGCGATAGGACCGGGTTGGATTGCCGGGGAACTTCTTGTCCGTCACGTTGGGATCGTCTTCGAGGACGCCCATCGGTTCCACGATGTAGATCCGGCCCCGGCCCTCGCCTCCCGCCAGTTCAGCGCCCCATGTTGCGGCATCCAACGTTGCCGTGACGTAGACGTGGTTTGCCGTCCTTCCCTCGCCGAAGTTCGAACGGCGTCCGGGCACCAAGAGATCGCCCACCGCCAGGTCCGCTTTCGTCCCGTGGAACAGCGCCCCCGACTCATGGACTTCGAACGGTTTTGGCTCGCTCATCATGCACACCCCCGACAGCTTCGAGTTGGGATTCTAGCCCAGCCGAGCACGTCGTGCGGCAATGGGATCGGGCGGCACGCGACGAGAGCTCACGGTGCGCGGATGCTGCTCGCGTGGGCGATGAACGCCGGGCCGAGGACCGCGCGCTACTCCCCGCCGGGCGGGCTGAATCCGCAGAAAGCTTGCGCTCGGTCAAAATCGAGATATATCGTGTTTCACAGCACTGGCGAAGTGATGCGAACTCGAGATGGGCGTGACATCGCTCGGGATCGACGGCGACTTCGCACGGGACGGACGGCAATGACGCAAACGAGAGGCAAGCGATGAGTTTTATCGAGGCGCGTGATCTGGTGAAGACCTACACGCCGAGAGGTGCTCCGGTCGTACGCGCGCTCGACGGGCTCAGCCTGTCGGTCCCCCGGGGAACGGTCACAGCATTGCTCGGTCCCAACGGGGCGGGCAAGACGACGACGGTGAAGGTGCTGACGACTCTGGTCACCGCGGATTCCGGCACCGCCACCATCGACGGTATCGACGTGGCGGCGGATGGTGGCGACATCCGCCGGATCATCGGTGTCTCCGGACAGTACGCGGCAGTGGACGAGAACCTGACCGGCTTCGAGAACCTCGACATGGTCGGCCGGCTCTATCACCTCGGCGCGAAGGCCTCACGCGCCAGAGCGAAGGAACTCATCGAGCTCTTCGACCTGACCGAGGCACAGAACCGGCCGGTCAAGGGCTTCTCGGGCGGGATGCGGCGGCGCATCGACCTGGCCGGCGCACTCGTCACCGATCCGCAGGTGCTGTTTCTCGACGAGCCGACAACCGGGCTGGACCCGCGCAGCCGGATCGGAATGTGGGACATCATCACGCGACTCGTCGCCGGCGGCACGACAGTGCTCCTCACGACGCAGTACCTCGAGGAGGCCGACCAGCTCGCCGATGACATCGCGGTGATCGACCACGGCAAGGTCATCGCTCAGGGCACCTCCGATGAGCTGAAGTCCTCGATCGGCGGGCAGCGGATCGAGTTGACTCTGGTGTCGGAGGACGACACTCCCGCGGCGACCGAGATCCTCCGCGCCGTCGCGTCGTCAGAGCCGGAGGTCTCCACTGACCGGCGCACGATCGCGGTGAACGTCGCGCACGGTCCGGCCGCCCTGAGAGCCGTACTCGCCGACGTCGAAGAACGCAGCATCCGCCTCCACGATGCGGGCATGCAGCGCCCGAGCCTCGACGACGTATTCCTCCAGCTCACCGGCCACGCCGCCACCATCGACGACGAAAGCGAGAAGGCATCATGACGACGACCACCTCGTCCATCAGGCCAGTCGCCACGAGACCGGCTTCCGTCGGTTCGTGGTTCTCGGATGGCTGGATCACCACCCGGCGCAATCTCATCAAGATCAGGAGAGTGCCCGACATCCTGGTGTTCACGACGCTGCAGCCGATCATGTTCGTGCTGCTTTTCAGCTATGTGTATGCGGGCAGCATTAACATTCCCGGCAGCAGTTACACCGAGTTCATCATGGCGGGCATCTTCGCCCAGACTGTGGTGTTCGGCTCGACCTATTCGGGCTCCGCGATGGCCCAGGATCTTAAGGAGGGCATCATCGACAGGTTCCGTACCCTTCCGATGAGCCCGTCGGCGGTGCTCATCGGTCGGACCAACGGCGACCTGTTGATCAACGCCATCTCGATGATCGTGATGATCGCCACCGGGCTGATCGTCGGATGGCGTATCAAGTCGAGTCCGCTCGAAGCGATCGCCGCCATTGCACTGCTGCTGCTCTTCGCCTACGCCTTCTCCTGGGTCATGGCATTCATTGGGATGAGCGTGCGCAGTCCAGAAGTGATCAACAACGTGTCGTTCCTCGTGTTGTTCCCCCTGACATTCATTTCCAATGCATTCGTGCCCAGCGGCAACCTTCCGACGCCGCTGCGGATCTTCGCGGAATACAATCCCGTCTCGGCGCTCGTGCAAGCGGCGCGGGAACTGTTCGGCAACGTTCCCCCGGGAGCGCCGGTCGGCGACACCTGGCTACAGCAGAATCCGATCCCGACAGTTCTCGTTGGCATCGTCGCGCTGCTCGTCGTCTTCGTGCCGCTGTCGATCTGGAAGTTCGGGCGCGTCAGCGCTCGCTAACTCCCTCATGCCGCCGCCCGCGACACCGCATTCTCTTTCCAGCATCGTCACCACGCTTCGCGCCGCCGGCTGCGTCTTCGCCGAAGACGAGGCGCGACTGCTCATCGATGAGGCGCGGACATCCGCGGACCTAGCCGACATGGTCGAGCGACGGATCTCCGGGATGCCGCTTGAATACATCCTCGGCTGGGCGGAATTCTGCGGGCTGCGGATAGCCGTCGACCCTGGAGTCTTCGTGCCTCGGCACC
Source organism: Microbacteriaceae bacterium (assembly GCA_025465035.1). Taxonomy (GTDB): domain Bacteria; phylum Actinomycetota; class Actinomycetes; order Actinomycetales; family Microbacteriaceae; genus Lacisediminihabitans. Next base: position 24,449 of record JAODMH010000133.1, read on the forward strand.
GCACCGAGTTCCTCGTCCGGGAGGCCGCCGCGCTGGCCCCGCCGGGAGCCGTGGTCCTCGACCTCTGCTGCGGCTCCGGCGCTCTCGGCGTTGCGCTCGCCGCGGTGGTCGCGGACATCGAGTTGTATGCGGCGGACATCGAGCCGGCCGCGGTGATGTGCGCCCGCCGCAACCTCGCCCCGCTTGGCGCGCGGGTTTTCGAGGGCGATCTATTCGAGCCGCTGCCGACAACGTTGCGGGGTCGCATCGACGTCTTGATGTGCAACACGCCCTACGTGCCAACGCAGGCGATCGAGATGATGCCCCCGGAGGCGCGCGACTACGAGCCGCATGTGACCCTCGACGGCGGCGCGGACGGACTCGATGTCCAGCGTCGGGTCGCCGCCTCCGCAGCGCGGTGGTTGGCGCCGGGCGGCCACCTGCTGGTCGAGACGAGCGAGGAACAGGCGCCGTTGACCGTCGAGATCTTCGCTCGTAACGGGCTGATTCCCCGAGTCGCGAGTTCGGAGGAGCTGTACGCCACCGTCGTCATCGGCACACAGCCTGCGGGCGGTTAGCCTCTTCCGTCGAAGGTTCGGCTGGGCCTGCCAGACCGC
>JAODMH010000158.1 GCA_025465035.1 Microbacteriaceae bacterium
ATGGTGAACGAGTTCAGCGCCCAGATCGTGAGAGTCAGCACGACGATTCCCGTTGTCGAGCGGATGCCGGGCAGCACGATATACCAGAGCACTTTTGGTCCGGATGCGCCGTCGAGCCTGGCCGCCTCGTATCGTTCGGCGGGGATGCCGGCCAGAGCGGCGGACACCATGAGCATGACGAACGGTGCCGTGACCCAGATCTGGATGAGCGACACGGCGAAGAGCACGATCTTCGGGTTGGACAACCACTGAACCGGTTCGTGGATGAGGCCGATGTCCATCAACGACTGGTTGAAGATTCCGTAGTCGGACGACAGGCTCCACCGCCAGATGGTGGCGCCGACCACGCCGGGGATGATCCACGGGATCATCACCAGACTGCGCCACAGCCCGACGAGTTTCAGCGTCTTCGATTGGAGCAGGATGGCACCGGCATAGCCGACGATGACGGCGCCGGCGACGGACAGCACTGTCCAGGCCAGAGTGTTGAGCATGACCTGGCCGAAGTTGGGGATCGCAAAGAGAGCGACGAGGCCCTGGCCTCCGTCCGCGATCGTGCGGACGACCGTCGAGATGATCGGGATGGCCGTCAGCCCTGCGGTGAGGATCGCCGCCGGCAGGATGAGGGCTATCGGGTGGCCACCCCGTCGTCCGCGACGCGCGCGGACGACGGGGTGAGCGGCTGTGCTCGTCACAGATCTACCGTCACTGTCCCAGCGTCGTCGACGCCTGCTTCATGATGGCCTGACCGGCCGCCTGAGACGTGGTCTGGCCGAGACCCACTGACTCGATCTGGTCATGCACGAACTGGATCATCGAGGTCCATTTCGGGTCGTTCGGCGCTGGAATGGAGTGGTCGGCGAGCTGCTTGGCGAACGGCTTGCGCTCCGGCGTCTGGAACTTGGCGTCGTTCGATGCGCTGACCCTGGCCGGGAATGTCAGCGTCAATTTCGCCATGTTCTGGGGTGTGCCCAGGAAGGCGACCAGCTTCTTTGCCGCGTCCTGATGCGTTGACGCTTTCGGCACGATGTACGACCATCCGACGCCCTGTGCGGTGCCCGCCCCGCGCGGTCCCGGCATCAGCGCCGAGGCGACGGGTGCGCTCTGGGCCTTGGCGGTGTCGACATCGAAGACGCCGCCGAGATACATGGCGACGCGGCCCTGGAGGAACAGCTCTCGGATGCCGGTGTTGTCGAGCTCGAACGAGCTCTTCGTGGCCCAGCCCTTCACTATCGATCCACCGATCAGGTCGAGGGATGCCGCGACCGAACCGTTGGTCAGGCTCGGTGTGCCATTCTTGATCGTCGAGCCATCGGCCAGGGCGAAGTCGAGGAATCGGAGCGTGAGGTCGCTCGGATCGCCCTTCATCGGCCACGCCGTGCCTGCAACATTGCCAGAGGTGAGAAGCGCGGCGTCCTTGGCGAACTCATCCCAGGTGGTTGGCGGGGATGTGATGCCCGCCGCCTTGAAGAGGGTGGGGTTGTAGATGAGCGCGTTCGTCGCCCAGCGGTATGGCACGGCATACGTCGCATTCTTGGCGCTCACGACATTGACAAGACCGGGGGCGAAGTCGCTCTTCGGCATGTCCGTGCCGTAGACGCTGGAGAGGTCGGCGAGCTGGCCCTTGCCGATATACGTCTTGGTCCGTGCGATCGATTCCGTGATGACATCAGGAACATTCCCAGAGTCGAGCGCCACGGACACCTTGTTCGCGATGGTGTCGCCGGTGGTCTTCACCAGGGTGACGGTGAGACCGGGGTTGTCCTTCTCGAACTGCTTGGCAAGGGTCACTGCACCGTCGTAGTCCCAGTCGGGGACCCACCAGGTCACCGCGCTCGACGTGGCGCTCGACGCCTGCCGCGACACGTTGTAGACCACCGTCCCGCCGATTGCCAGTGCGATGACGGCCGCTGCGCCGATGAATACGGCGGTGCGAGGACGAATTGCCATATCTCTGCTCCATTGCTCGAGGAAGGTGATGAGCGATGCCAGATGGCACCTAGGAGAACATCCTGTAGTTGTTATTACAGGATGTCAACTTGAGGCAATGGCGCTATTCGTTCGAACGGCGGACTTCCACGTCCAGACGGCTTCGATCTCCACGGTGATACCCGGTGAAGCGCTCGACGGGGACGCCGCGGTCGTCGTACGAGATGCTGCGCATGATGAGCACGGGCTCGCCGGGTGCGATCCCGAGAGATTCCGATGCGGCGGCCGGTGCCGTTCCCGCCTCGATCGTGCGCTGGGCCCGGTCGAATCGCACGCCAAGCTGTCGCTCGAGGACCCCGTAGATCGAGGCATCTTCGAGATTCTCGTTGAGCAGCCCCGACCCGATGTCCTGCGGGAGCTGGGTGACCGTGTATGCCCAGGGTTCGCCATCGACGAGCCTGACCCGTTCGATCTCCACGACCGGGACGCCCTCCTCGATCCCGAGGTCGCGGGCCACCGTCAGCGTGGCCGGAACGAGCTCCCCGCGGAGAACGTGCGTACGCTGACTGCCCTTACCGCTCTGGATGTCCTCGAACGAGCCGATCAGCGCATTGCCGAAACCCTGTGAGGTCTTGCGGTCTCCGACAAACGTCCCGCGCCCCCGTTCGCGCACGACCACGCCGTCGTACTCGAGCTCCCGCAGCGCCTGCCGCACGACGGTCCGCGAGACACCGTATTGCTCGCACAGCTCGAAGTCCCCGGCAAGGCGATCGCCGCGCTCGAGTCCGCGTTGAGTGATGTCTTGGACGATGAGCGTCTTGAGCTGGTGGTAGTAGGGAACCGGTGACTTCTTGTCGATTGCCGTCATCGCGCCCATGTACGACACCATAGTGTGAACGGCCAGGATCGGCGCAGTAGCTCCGGCTCGACGGCCACAGCGGGCCGTGGGCACGCTACCCGGCCGAGCGATTCCGGCGCCAGGAGACGACTCCGGCGATGATCGCGCTCAGAATGAATGCGCCACCGATCAGATAGGCGGCGGACTTCACCGCGGGGATGCTCGCGGCGAAGTATCCGGTCACGGTGAGCAGCACACCCCAGGCGAGAGCTCCGACGACGTTGGCGGCGAGGAATCTCATGTAGTTCATGCGCGCGATGCCCGCCACCGGCGGCACCAGCACGCGGCCCCACGGGATGAATCGGGCGACGACGACGGCCCACCAGCCGAGCTCGTCATAGAACTTCTCCGCACGCGCCACGCTCGAGCGGACCCAGGCGCCCCTGCGGCGGTCCAGGTAGGGGCGACCGTAGTGCCGACCGAGCACGAAACCGAGTTGGTCGCCGAGGAACGCGGCAATGCCGACGCCGATCGCCAGCGCCCAGATGTTGACGCTGTCATTGCGGGCGGAGAGGATCCCCGCGGCGAAGAGCAGGGAGTCCCCTGTGATGAACGGGATGAACGCGCCGATGAAGAGCCCCGTCCCGGCGAAGACCAGTCCCCAGACGATCGCGTAGAAGACGTACGGACCGAAGGTGGTGAGCCAGTCAGAAACCTGGCCGTCGAGGGCCGCGAGTCGAAGCATCCGTGTCTCCTGCCATGGGGAACCGCCCCCGACCCGGTGGTCGGAGGCGGTCCGTGAGGTTGCGCGTGTTGGCTCAGGCCTCCGGGTCGACCGGGCCCCTGTCGGTCGTGCCCTGGGAAGCGAGGGTCGCAGCACGCTCCGCGAGACGGCGCTGCACGGTGGCCTGTGCCTCGTCGATGACCTCCCGGGAGAGGTAAGGGTTCTCGTGCTCGCTGGTTCCGTGGTACTTCTCGATGTAGGCATCGAGCTCCGGACCAGACTCCCACGACGTGATGAGACAGTAGCGCGGCTCCGGTCCCTTGTGCCAGACCGCATGCCAGAAGCGCTGGGTGTCGACGATGATCTGAGCACCGGCCGGAAGGGCGATGCGGATCTCGGTGCTCGGGTCGAAGCGGTCTTCGCGAAGTGTCATGAACGACTCTGGGTCGTCGCTCAGGTTGAAGAACCCGCGAACGATCCAGCCGGTGCCGTCGGGGTTGAGCCGGTTGTTGTCGTCCTGGTGCAGGTTGTAGAGGGTGTCGGAGTAGATGTTCGGCTGCAGTTCGATGACGCGGCAGCGACCGACGTTGGCTCCCGGCTCCTGGGCGCGGCGGGTAAGGTTCGGCGCCTTGGCGACCTGTGATTCGATCCACACGCCATCCTTGTCGGTACGCGGCGGGGTGTGGTTCCAGAAGCCGTTCACCTCGATCTCGCCGAATGCGCTGGCGAGCGGCGCGAACTGCGTGACACCGGATGACTTCCAGTCGACATACTCGATGTCGAGCCATTCCTTGGGGTCGGCTGCCTGGTCGTACCGGTCCAGGATGACATAGCCCTTTTCGTCGAGGGCGGCGGACTTGATGTAGCTCATGTGAGCCCCTTCGTTAAGAGAACTAGCACGTTTTAACTAGCTCAACTTAGGCAACCCTAACATCTGTGATAGCCGACGAAAGAAAGAACGCGTCCATGCATCGCCCCCGGAATCCCGGGCCAGATCAGGTCTGGCAACGCGGACACCAATAGGTATCGCGCAGCTCGAGGTCGCTGTCACCGAGCCGCCCGTGCAGGATGGACGTGCCGCAGCGCAGGCACGGTTCCGCCTCCCGGCGGTACACCCAGGTGGTCGCGCCGCGGAGGGTGCCGGTGGTCGTCCGATCGACGCGATCCCTATTCGCCATGATCAGCCGATGCGCCAGATCGACGAGCTTCTCGGGATGCCCGATCTCGCCGGTGGGCCGGGTCGGCAACACCCCGCCCAGGAAGCACAACTCGTTGCGGTACACGTTGCCGAGCCCAGCGATGACGCGCTGGTCGAGGAGGGTGAGGCCGATCTCGCGGAACGGATCGGACGTGAGTCGAGCCAGCGCCTCATCCGCGTCCCAGTCGGCCGCGAGGGGATCGGGGCCGAGGTGACCGACCACATCCCGCTCGTCGTCACGGGCGATGACCTCGAGCAGCCCGAGCTGGAATCCCACCGCGATCCATTCGGCATTGGCGAGGATGGTGCGCGCCTGCCACGCAGGGCGCCGCCATTTCGTGCCTGGCCGATAGACGTGCCATGATCCCTCCATCGCGAGGTGACTGTGGATGCTGTACTCGCCGACACGGATCAGCAGGTGCTTGCCACGGCTTACGACCTCGTCGACCGTCTCCCCGCTCAGGTCAACGGTCGCGAAGGCGGGAACTCGGATGTCGCAGCGAGTGAGCTGCCGACCGGCCAGTACTGCGTTGAGGTGCCGCGCAGTGCGGTAGACGGTATCGCCCTCAGGCACGCAGCCTCAGTCCCTGCGGAGTCACGCTGAACCCTGCCTCAGCGAGTGCGCCGCCGAGCGTCGTGCCGATCACGAATTCGCCGTCGACCCGCTCCACCCCGAGTCGCCCCCGGGAGAGCCGCACCGCCGATGCGAGCGAGGTCGCCGAAGCCGACAGTGCCCGCTCGCCGGCGCCGAAGGTGAGCATGGTCTTGCCGCCGCGTTCGACGTAGAGAGCGAGCGAACCGTCCACGAGCACCACGAGTGCGCCGGCCTTGCGGCCCGGCCGGTGTCCGCGCGGACTCTCATCGTCGATCGGACCGGCGGGCCAGGGGAGTGCGGCCCCGTAGGGATTCGCGGGGTCGGTCGCGGCGAGCGTGATGGCGACCGGCGGACGTTCGGAGTCGGGTTCGCGGGCGAAGGAACGCAGGCGGTCGACGGTGGCTCCGGTGGCGAACTGGGCGGCACCGAGACCCTCGACGAAGTAGCCGCGACGGGCGCGACCGGTCTCCTCGAATCCGCTCAGTACCCGGTAGGCGAGAGCGAAACCGCCGCGGATGCCCTCGCTCATCACCGCTCCGCGGGTGACGACCCCGTACCGTTCGAGGAGCAGCTCGGCCGTTGCCACACCGCGCACCGTCGCATCCGGTTCCGCGAGTGGCAGCAGCGACCAGCGGCCGGCGGCGCTCGGCGGCCCGCCCTGGCTCGGCATCGCGGGGCGGGCACGGCCGCGATACGCACGGGTTCTCGGGGCCGTCCGCGGCCTGTTCGCCTTTCCGCCGAGGTAGGCGCGCAGCGGGGCCAGGGTGTCATTGGTCACGAGACCGGACCAGACGAGGTCCCACAGGGCGGAGGTCAGCTCGCGGTCGTCCGTGCTGCCAACGGCATTGGAGAGCTGGCGGAAGAAATAGGCGCCGCCGCCCGCCAGCTGAGCGAGCACGGTGCGCTGCAGCTCGGTCGTCTCGGCGCCGGTCGGCTCTGGCAGGGTGAGCGGTGCTGTGTCGGCGAGGTGCAGGCTCGCCCAGCCGTCGTTGCCGGGGAGTGCCCCGCCCCCCGACCAGATCACCTCGCCAGATGCGGTGAGTTCGTCGAGCATGACGGGCGAATAGTCATTCACGCGCGAGGGGAGAACGAGGGACTCCCAGGTGGATGCCGGCAGCGCGACCCCCGCGAGCTGATCGATGACAGCGGCGAGTCCGTCGACTCCGCGCAGCCGCTCGGTCACGTGTTGCCAGGCGGGCAGGAAGCGTCCGAGGGTGGCCGCATCGACCGGCTCGACCTCTTGCCGCAACGCCGCGAGAGAACGGCTCCGCAGGCGGCGGAGCACTTCGACGTCGCACCACTCGCTTCCGGTGCCGCCTGGACGGAACTCGCCCTCCACCACTCTGCGCTGACCGGCCAGTCTGCGCAGCACATCCAGCACCACCGCGGTACCGAGACCGAATCGTTCCGCGACGGCGCTCGGTGCGAATGGGCCGTGGGTGCGTGCGTAGCGGCCGACGAGATCGCCGAGCGGGTCTGCCACCGGCTCGACGAAGGCGGCCGGAATGCCGATGGGGAGGGGAGTGCCGACGGCGTCGCGGAGCCGGCCCGCATCCTCGATGATCGCCCAGCGCTCGCTGCCCGCGCGCCAGATGCGGTTGGTCTTCTCGAGTTCGAGGAGTTGCCGGTCCACATCGTCATTTGGCTCGAGCCGCTCCGCGATCTCCACCGCCGACATCGGCCCGAGCATCCGCAGCAGGTCGACGATGCCCTCGGCGTCGCGCGCCTTGCGATCGGGCGCGAGTCGCTGCAGCTCGAGTTCTGTCTGCTCGATCACGGCGGGGTCGAGCAGCTCGCGCAGTTCTGCCCGGCCGAGCAATTCGCCCAGCAGCGTCGGGTCGAGCGAGAGCGCCGCCGCCCTGCGCTCCGCAAGCGGTGAGTCGCCCTCGTACATGAACGCAGCGACATATCCGAACAGCAGCGAGCGGGCGAAGGGGGAGGCCTGCTCCGTCTCGGTCTCGACGATCCGGATGCGGCGACTCTCGATCTGCTCGGCGAGCTCGGTCAGGGCAGGCAGATCGTAGACATCCTGCAACACCTCGCGCACCGCCTCGAGCACGATCGGGAAGCTCGGATACTTGCGAGCGACATCCAGTAGCTGGGATGCGCGCTGCCTCTGCTGCCACAGTGGCGATCGCTTGCCGGGGTTGTAGCGGGGGAGCAGGAGGGCGCGGGCGGCGCACTCGCGGAACCGCGAGGCGAAGAGGGCGGAACCGCCGACCTCCTCCGTCACGATGTCGCGCAGCTCCGCCGGTTCGAAGACGAACAGCTCGGCCCCCGGCGGTTCGCTCTCGGTGTCGGGGATGCGCAGGATCACGCCGTCGTCGCTCGCCATGGCAGCGCCCTCAAGCCCGAAACGGTCGCGGATGCGTGCTCCGACGGCAAGTGCCCACGGTGCGTGAACTTGCATGCCATATGGGGAATGTAATACGACACGCCAGTCCCCGAGTTCGTCGCGGAAGCGCTCGACGACGAGCGTGCGGTCGGTGGGCACATGCCCGGTCGACTTCCGCTGGTCGTCGATGAAGGCGACCAGATTGTTGACCGCCCGCGGGTCCAGTCCACCGGTCAGGGCCCTGGCCCTGGCGACCTCGTCCGTGGCCGAGGAGATCTCCCGGGTGAACTCGCCGATCGCGCGCCCGAGTTCCGCCGGGCGTCCGAGGCCGTCGCCCTTCCAGAACGGCACCTTGCCCGGCTGCCCGAACGCCGGCGATACGATCACGCGATCGTGCGTGATGTCTTCGATGCGCCAACTCGTTGCGCCGAGAGCGAAGACGTCGCCGACGCGTGATTCGTAGACCATCTCCTCGTCCAATTCGCCGACGCGTGCTGGCGCCTTCCCTTCGGTGCCGCCGACCATGAACACTCCGAACAGTCCGCGATCGGGAATGGTGCCACCGGATGTGACGGCGAGACGTTGCGCGCCCGGCCGGCCGGTGAGTCTTCCGCTTACCCGGTCCCAGACCACCCGCGGCCGCAACTCCGCGAACTCGTCCGAGGGATAGAGCCCGCTCAGCAGATCGAGGGTCGCGTCGTATGCCGAACGCGGGAGCGTCGCGAATGGTGCGCTGCGTCGCACGATGTCGAACCAGTCATCCACGTCGATCGAGTCGAGGGCGACCGCCGCGACGGTCTGCTGGGCGAGGATGTCGAGCGGATTCTGCGGGATCGCCATGGCCTCGATGAGCCCGGCGGACATTCGCTCGCTGGCAACGGCGGAATGGATGAGGTCGGCTCGATGCTTCGGAAAGATGATGCCGCGCGACACCTCGCCGACCTGGTGTCCGGCCCGTCCCACGCGCTGGAGTCCGCTCGCCACGGACGGAGGGGACTCGACCTGGATCACGAGGTCGACCGCTCCCATGTCGATGCCGAGCTCCAGCGAGCTCGTTGCGACGACGCAGCGCAGCCGGCCCGACTTGAGGTCATCCTCGATGATGGCGCGCTGGTCCTTGCTCACCGAACCGTGATGAGCCCTGGCGAGTAGGGGCGCCGCGCCAGAGGTCTGCCCCGCCTGGGCCATCAGCTGTGCCGGCGGGCGCGAGACCTCGACACGCTCGGCCGCGCTCGCCAGTCGACCGGCCGGCTCCAGTTCCAATCGTTCCGCGTAGATCTCGTTGAGCCGGGCGGTGAGCCGTTCGGCCAGGCGGCGGGAGTTGGCGAAGACGATGGTCGAGCGGTGCTCGAGGATGCGGTCGACGACCTGCTCCTCGACGTGTGGCCAGATCGAACCCTGCGGGGTATTACCGGCAGCAGAGCCCTCGAGCACGGGCGCAGTGCCGAGTTCTGTCATGTCCTCGACGGGCACAACCACCGTGAGATCGAACTTCTTGTTCGAGGTCGGGGCGACGATCGTCACCGGCGCGCTGCCGCCGAGGAAGCGGGCGACCTCCTCTCGCGGACGAACGGTCGCCGAGAGGCCGATCCGCTGCGCCGGCTTCTCGAGCAACAGGTCGAGTCGTTCGAGCGAGAGGGCGAGATGCGCACCCCGCTTCGTCGAGGCCACGGCGTGCACCTCGTCGACGATGACTGTCTCCACTCCCTTGAGGGTCTCCCGCGCGGAAGCGGTGAGCATCAGGTAGAGGGATTCCGGCGTGGTGATGAGGATGTCAGGCGGCTGCCGTTGCAACAGCCGGCGGTCGGCGGAGGTCGTGTCACCCGAGCGCACTCCGACCGTGACGTCCGATGGCTGCATCCCGAGCCGTTTCGCGGTCTGAGTGACGCCGACGAGCGGTGATCGAAGGTTGCGTTCGACATCCACGGCCAAGGCCTTGAGCGGAGAAATGTACAGCACGCGGGTTCGGCGGTTCGGGTCATCAGGTACCGGCGTCGAAGCGAGGCGGTCGATGGCCCAGAGAAAGGCGGCCAGGGTCTTGCCGGATCCGGTCGGCGCGACGACGAGCGCGTGCGAGCCGGACGATGTCGCGTCCCACGCTCCGAGCTGTGCCGGCGTGGGGGCCGGGAATGCACCGGCGAACCACTCGCGGGTGGCGGGAGAAAAGCGTTCGAGCGGACTGCCCATCCCCCTATCTTCGCCTCCCTGTCCGACATCTCGCTGGATCAGTAGGATTCAGGCACGGGGGCGCGTCGGGGCGGCCGAAGATCAGGGGGCAACGATGTACTACGCGTATCAGCCGGATGCAGGTCAGACCACCACGAGCACTGTCGGCTCGATCATCCTCTACATCATCATGGTGATCGGGCTCTGGCGGATCTTCTCCAAAGCGGGGCGGCCTGGCTGGCTCGCCATCATCCCGATCGTCAACCTCATCGTGCTGATCCAGGTCTCCGGTCACTCCGGCTGGCTGGTGCTGCTCTACATCATCCCGATCGTGAACATCGTCGTCTCCATCGTCGTCGCGGTGCACCTCGCCAAGAGTTTCGGCAAGGGCGGTGCCTTCGGATTCTTCCTGCTCTGGCTGCTCTCCATCATCGGCTACCTCATCCTCGCCTTCGGCTCCAGCACCCATCACGATCGCCGCCAGTTGCAGGCCTGACGCTCCTGGCCTACTGTCCGGTGGATGGCGGGATCGGGCGTTGCGCGGGTGGGAATCTCCGGCTGGCGGTATGCGCCGTGGCGGGCGGTGTTCTATCCGCGCGGCCTGGTACAGCGCGACGAATTGCGTTACGCCGCCGAGCACGTCGACTCCGTCGAGCTGAACGGCTCCTTCTACTCGCTGCAGCGACCGTCGAGCTATGAGCGCTGGCGGGACGAGACGCCAGACGATTTCGTGTTCTCGGTCAAGGGCGGCCGCTTCATCACCCACATGCTCAGCCTGCGCAACGCGAGGTCGGCGCTCGCGAATTTCTTCGCGTCAGGGGTGCTCGCGCTCGGGCCCAAGCTGGGGCCGGTGCTCTGGCAGTTGCCCGAGCGGCAGCGCTTCGACCGGGTGACGCTCGACGAGTTCCTCTCGCTGCTGCCGCGATCGACGAAACAGGCGGCGGCACTGGCGCGAGATCACGACGCCCGCCTCGACGGACGGGCGTTGACTGAGGCCGACCTGGACCGTCCGATCCGTCACGCGCTGGAGGTGCGTCATCCGAATTTCGCCTCGCCGGAGGCCATCGACCTGCTTCGCCAGCACGGCGTCGCCCTCGTCGTCGCGGATGCCGCGGGGCGATGGCCGCAGTTGCGTGAGTTCACGTCCGACTTCGTGTACGTGCGGCTTCACGGAGCCGAGGAGCTCTACTCGAGCGGCTATACGGATGCGGCGCTGGATTCGTGGGCTCGCGACATCCGCGGTTGGTTGGATGGCAGCGGAAGCCCCGATGGCATTGGCCGCGATGTCTACGTCTACTTCGACAACGACGCAAAGGTGCATGCCCCGTTCGACGCCATGCATCTCATCGAACGACTGCGATAGTCACGGCTGTGCGGGCTGTTAAGTGACAATGGAGAGCATGAGCTCAGTAGGCACACCCGACCCCAACTCAGGCTGGCTGTCCGATGAGGAGCTCGCCGAAGCGCGACGCCGGCTTCCCCTCCTGTACGTCGAGGCGGTGCCGGTACGGGTGGACGGCGTCGGCCAGGTCACCGAGGTCGGGATCCTGCTGCGGGCCAACGCGGCCGGAGCCATCACACGCACGCTCGTCTCAGGGCGGGTCATGTTCGGCGAGAGTCTGCGCGATGCGCTGTTCCGACATCTCGAGAAGGATCTCGGGCCGATGGCCTTCCCCCTGCTGCCGACCAGCCCCATTCCGTTTTCGGTCGCCGAATACTTTCCCTTCCCCGGTGCGCAGTTCACGGATGACCGGCAGCACGCCGTCTCACTCGCCTACGTCGTTCCGGTCACCGGAACCTGCGACCCGCGTCAGGATGCCCTCGAACTCACCTGGATGACACCGGACGAGGCGGCATCCGACACCGTCTCGGCCGAAATGGAGGGCGGCCGTGGTGCGCTGGTCCGCTCGGCGCTCGCCTCGGTGGGCCGGCTGTACTAGCAGGCCCTACCTCCGAACAGTTGCGGAGGAGGACTCGCCGTTCGCGAGGGTTTTTCCGCCGTGGCGCGCCACGCGCATCCTCCGCAACCGTCGTGCGGATGCTGGCTAGCGGCTGCCGCTGCGACGGCGGTTTCCGCCACCGCCCTGCGACATGCCGACGAGGCCGCCGCCGGAACCGGCGCGGTTCGCACCACCCGAACGACCGGTACCGGCGGGGCGTCCGCTCGTGCGTGGTGCGGCGCTCTCTCCGCTGGTCGTGCTGTAGAAGTTACGCGAACCGCCGGCGGTATTGCCCGCGGTGCTACCACCCTCACGGTTGGCGCGCTTGCGTTGCGCGTTGGCGCCCTGCGAGCGGCCCTGACTCTGAGCGCGTCCACCCTGCGACTGGCGCGGGGCGCCCTGACGCTGCGGCTGGACGGCCGCGCGCGGCGCCGGCTTCACATAGGCCGCGACCTCGCCGACGAGTGCCTTCACGGCATCAGAATCGGCGGTCACGTGCTGTGGTGTGACGGTGATCTCGGCCTTGCGAAGCAGGGCGGCCGTGTCCTTGCGCTGGGTCGGCAGCACGATGGTCACGACCTCGCCCTCCTTGCCGGCCCGAGCGGTCCGGCCTGAGCGGTGCAGGTATGCCTTGTGCTCGGCCGGCGGGTCGACGTGGATCACGAGCTCGATGTCATCGACGTGCACTCCGCGGGCCGCGACATCCGTTGCGACGAGTACGCGCGACGTTCCAGCGGCGAAGGCCGCGAGGTTGCGGTCGCGCTGCACCTGGGAGAGGTTGCCGTGCAGGTCGACGGCGGGGATGCCCGCATCGGTGAGCTGCTTGGCGAGCTTCTTGGCGTGGTGTTTGGTGCGCATGAACAGGATGCGGCGGCCGGTGCCGGAGGCGAGCTTCTCGACGAGAAGGCGCTTCGACTCGACCGAGTCGGTCTCGAACACGTGGTGGGTCATCGCGGAGACGTGGCTCGTCGCCTCGTCCACCGAGTGCAGCACCTCGTTGTGGAGGTACTTCTTCACCAGACGGTCGACGCCGTTGTCCAGCGTTGCGCTGAACAGCATGCGCTGTCCGGAGTTCGGGGTCTTGTCCATGATGCGGGTGACGACGGGCAGGAAGCCGAGGTCGGCCATGTGGTCGGCCTCATCGAGAACGGTGATCTCGACGGCATCCAGCGAGACGAAGCCCTGCTTCATGAGATCTTCGAGACGACCAGGGCAGGCGACGACGATGTCGATGCCGCCCTTGAGCGCGGCGACCTGGCGCTGCTGCGAGACGCCACCGAAGATCGTCGTGATCTTGATGCCGTAGGCGGCGGCCAGTGGTTCCATGGCGGTCGTGATCTGCGTCGCGAGTTCGCGGGTCGGAGCGAGGATTAGTCCAAGCGGGCGGCCCGGTCGACGCTGTCCACCGGCGAGCTTGCCGCCGAGGCGGGCGATCATCGGGAGAGCGAAAGCCAGGGTCTTGCCTGATCCGGTCTTTCCACGGCCGAGGACGTCGCGTCCGGCGAGGGTGTCTGGCAGGGTGTCGACCTGGATCGGGAAGGGCGAGTCGATGCCGTTCGCCGCGAGCTTCGCGACGAGGGGCTGGGGCACGCCGAGCGCGCCAAAGGTTGTAGTGATTTCAGACATAGAGATTTGTGGTGCCTTTCGGGCATCGGTATCGACACGAACATTCGTGTGATTAGTGGCGAAGGTGGCGATGGCCACATCCGTTCGCCGGAGAAAATTTCTACGAGCCCGATTCAATCGGACGAGAAGAGGTGAAGTTCAACGACGCAAGGAATCCGTTTGGATTCGCGAGTGATCCCAGCATAGCAGGCGGCGCCATCCCCGTGCCGTTAGTGCCCGGTCAGCCCCTGATAGCGCTCGCCGACGGGAATCTCGACGGCGGTGGTGTTGCCGCGCTGCGCGAGGGGGCAGGCCCACGCCGGGTCGTAGGCGCACGATGGGTTGTAAGCGAAGTTGAAGTCGAGGATGACCGAATCCGGCGCCTCGCCCTGCCCGAGATCCGCACCCTTGATGGTGTCGATCAGATAGCGGCCGCCGCCGTAGGTTCCTCCAGGATGGCCGGCGAGAGCGTCCTTCACCGGGATGAAGATCCCGCCGCCGTAACTGCCGAGTTTCCAGACGTCCAGGCCGCCGACCCTCGGCACCTCGGCGATACCGATCAGGTCGAACGGCACGACGCCGTCCGTACCGGTCTCGAAGTCCAGGTGACGAGGTTCCGTCGGCCTCACCTCGACCTCGAATCGCCAAGCAGGGTCGTATGGTTCGATCGGCAGTCCGTCGAAGTCCGCGAGATCCTCTGGCAGCAGCGGAGTGGACGGGTGATCCATGAACAGTCGGTCGCGTTCGCGTCGCCAGAGCTCGTGCGCGGCGACCACGTCCGTCGACGCCCGTACCTCGGCGTAAAGGGCGAACACGCGGCGGCGCCAGTCGGCGACCTCGAAAGCGATCATGCTCAACGCTAACCCCGCACGGTCGGTCCGGGTGCGGGCGAGGCGGTGGATGCAACCACCCACCGGTTTCGCATCGGGCGTCTCGGAACGTAACGAACCTGGTCGTCCGCTATCGTCGAAGCGTGACTCACGGCCAGACCCAGTACCAGGTTCGTTTCGACTGGGGCTTCAATGGCCTGCGGGCGATCGGCGATGGCGCGGATGTCGCTGTCTGGGTGGACGTGCTCTGCGCCGACGAGCCGGTCGCTGTCGAATCTCGGGTTCCCGTCGTTCGCGGCTCGCTGCGCAATCGACGCGCCGTTGCTGAATGGGTGCTGGCCCAGCAGGGTGACAAGGGGGAGCGGTTCATGGTCGCCATCGTCGCGGCCGGCGAGCGCTGGGATGACGGGAGCACCCGCTTCGCCGTCGAGGACCTGCTCGCCGCCGGCGCCATCATCGATGCGCTGGCCGACCTCGGGATCGACTATTGCTCGCCGGAGGCGGCAGCGGCATCCGCGGCCTTCACCGGGTTGCGGAACGCCACCGGCCACCTCATCGGCGCGTCGGCCAGCGGGCGGACGCTCACAGCCGCAGGCGGGCGCACCGCCATCGATGCGGCGATCGAACTGGATGTCTCCTCCGAGGTCGCGATCGTCGGGGAATTCGGCTTCCGGGTCTGACGTTCACTCCACAGACAAGCTCGACAAAGTGGAGGACCAATGAAGGCAGTACTCGGCGACACCGTGATCGCAGAAGCACCCCAGGATGACCTGATCAAGATCGAGGGCAACTGGTATTTCCCGCCGGAGAGCGTGAACAGGGAGTTCCTTGTCGAGAGCGCCACCCCGTATACCTGTCCGTGGAAGGGCGAATGCCAGTACTTCAGCGTGAAGGATGGCGACGCAGTTCTGCAGGATCGTGCGTGGAGTTATCCGACCCCGTATCCCACCGCCTTCGAGCGCACCGGCAAGGACTTCAGCAACTACGTCGCCTTCTGGAAGGACGTACAGGTCATCGACTGAATCCGTTGACTTTGCCGCGAAGGGTCGCAACCGGCTCTTCGCGGCTGCAGTTAACCGCCATTGGTGACCCCTGGATCAATTAGGCGGATGCCCGTGCCCGATGCGCGCGCACCTTCGAGCGGTTGCCACAGCGCTGCATCGAGCACCAGCGGCGGTTGTTGGAGCGTGACTCGTCATAGAAGATGAGCTGGCAGTCGGCGGCGGCGCACTCGCGCAGCCTGTCGTTGGCATTCTCGTCGAACAGTTCGACGGCATCCCTCGCGATCGTGGCGAGGGCCTGCCCGATGCGGACCGAACTGCGGCCGGCGTGCCGGTTCCCGCCGGGAAGCGCCGGTGGGATGTTGGGGGTCGCCGCGAAAAGATTGATCGTGTCGATGTCGTCGGCGTTCGGTTCCCGCTTCTCGTTGAGCGCATGTGCGACTCCCGCGATGGCCGACCTCAGCGCCAGGGCGTCGACGAGTTCCCTCTCGGTGGCCGTCGCATCCACTCTCTCGAAACGGCCGGCAAGCCAGGTTGCGAGCTCGCTGGGGGCGCGCAGTTGCTCCCAGGCCGGATTGTCGCTTATCGATCCCGTGTAGGCGAAGTCGAGGCTGATCGCTCCGGAGTCGAACCACCAACGGGTGCCTTCTCGTGAGGAGAACCACTGGCCGGTATGCATGTAACCATTATGGTCGGTTACCAGCGCAATCAGTGGAGGGAACACTCAGCGCGGTAGCGGGTCACCGCCGCGCGGCAGCGACGATCCGCCGGCTCCAGGCGATCGCGTTCGCCGGGTCGAAGCGGCGCGAGCATTTGCCACAGGCGAGCGGTCTGGTCGGCCGGCGGTAGCGGTAGTGCACATGACCTGCGGGGCAGGTGCCCACCCACGGTGCGAGTTCGTTCGCGATCGCGCCGTCGTGCAGCCGCTTGCCCTCGTAGCCGAGTTCGGCGGCGACGGCTCTCCACCTGGGCCCGTGCCCGGCACGGGTCCCAGCGATGGCGTGCGCCACCTCATGCAGCAGCACCTGATGGATCTCGTCGTCCTCGTAGCGCGAGGCGAGATAGCGCGACACGCTGATCTTCTTGTCCGTGTAGTTGCAGAGACCGGCCCGCGTCTTGGCAGAGTCGAATCCGAAGGTCCAGGACGCATCCAGGTGCAGGGCGATCAGGGCGTCGGCCCACCTGCGCACTCGGGAAAGATCAGCCATCCCTCAGGCTCCGGCGCATGATGGCCTCCAGCGCGAGTTGCGAGGAATCGATCTGATCCCGGGAAGCTCCGATGCGCTTGCGGATGTCGAGGGCGTGAGAGATGGAATCCCGCGCCTCCTCGAGACGGCCCAGTTCGAACAGCACCTTGCCCTCGTGCTGCGCGGCGAAGGCCTCGACAGACTGCCAGTTCTCGACGGCCGCGGTCGCCCGGCAGGCGGACATCTCCGCGAGCGCCCTTTCGAGTTTGCCCTGGTATTGGAAGACCTGCGCACGCCGCAGTCGGGCGGCGGTGAGCAGTTCGCGATCGCCGGCGAAATGAGCGAGCCGAAAGCTCTGTTCGGCCAGGGTGAGCGCCTCGTCGAGACGGCCGAGCATACGTAGCAGTCCGGCCTTCTCCGCGAGCGCCGCCGTACTGCGGCTGTCGCCTAGTTCGTCAAGGCGTGCTTGCACAGCGTCTTCATCGACGATCTCGTGCAGGGTCTCTGGGTCGTAGGCGATGCTCATCCCTTCGAGGCTAACCCTCGCGGGCGACGCCGAGGTCCAACTGGACGAGCTTGTCGTCACCTTCGTGGGGACTGCCCCGTCCGTCGGTGTTGTTGGTGAGAAGCCAGAGGGTGTTGCCCGGTCCCGGCACGGCATCCCGGATGCGACCGAGTGTGCCGACGAGGTATGCCGTCGCGCTCGTGGTGGCTCCGGGGTAGATCGCCCACAGCCGTTCGCCGCGGAGCGCGGCCAGGAAGAAGGTGCCGTCGACGAAGGTCAGACCGCTCGGGCTGGCCTCGGCCGTCGACCATTGGTACACCGGATCGATGAGGCCGGACCTGCCACCACTGCCCTCGACGATCGGCCAGCCGTAATTGCCCCCCGGCTCGATCCGGTTCAACTCGTCCCAGGTGTTCTGGCCGAACTCTGCGGCCCACAACTGGCCGCCGGAGTCCCAGGCGAGCCCCTGCGGATTGCGGTGTCCCATCGAGTAGACGAGCGAACCGGTCGTCGGATTGTCGCCGGGCACGCCGCCACTCGGCGTCATCCGCAGGATCTTTCCGTTGAGCGATTCGGGATCCTGCGCCCTGTCGGTCTGGCCGGCGTCACCCACCGTCGCGTAGAGGATCCCATCGGGTCCGAACTTGATGCGCCCGCCGTCGTGGTTGGCCGCCTTTGCGAGCCCGGTGAGGATTTTCTGCTGCGGCCCGAGCGAATAATTGCCCGCTTCGCCGAGCAGTGGCATCCGTACGATCCGGTTGTCGGATGCCGTGGTCAGGTAGGCATAAATCCAGCGCCTGGGGCCGTCGCGAAGGGTTTCGAGCCCGAGCAGGCCTCCCTCGCCGTCGTGCACGACTCCGCCGACAGTCCCGGCGTCTCTCAGCCCCTTGGATGCGGTGAGTTCGACGATGACGCCGGTGTCGCGCTCGCTGATGAGCGTCGAGTCGTGGTCACCGAGTCGCAGGATCGACCACGGCGCCTCGAGTCCGCTGGCGATGACTCTCGGCTCGCCGATCGGCTGTACGGCGGCGGCGTTCGGGCTGGTGGACGGTTGGGGTGGTGCGGCCTGAGAGGTGCAGGCGGTGATGGCGGCCACCGCGAGAATCGCGGCGAGCAGTACCGGGAGTCGTTCGGCCATTGCGACCTCCTCGATTCCAGTGTCGATGGCCCGCTCGCCGCGGTCAATCGCCGCGTCCGACCCGCCTCCGAGGCCGACGGCGGAGGGTTGGCGCGGCCGCTGTGCGCCGCGGGCCGCGCTCGCGCCAAGCCTCCGCGGTCGAGCCCGGGACAGATCGCGCCGGGCATGGCTCGTCAATCGCCTCGCGTGCCGACCTGGAAGATGTTCTTCGACGGTGGCGGTGACTGTACGGCGGTGGTATCCGTGACGATCGGGGCTCCCGCGATCCAGTTGCGCAGCTCACCGTCGGCCACTACCTTCGACGGGTGCGGTCCGCCGGCGAGCAGCCGCGGCATCCATTCGAGTGGCAGCGTCTCGCGTGAGCCCACCATCACGACGTTGCCGAAGCGGCGTCCCTTGAGGATCTGGGTCTCCGCGAGGGCGGCGACGTGACCGGTCGCGGCGAGCATCGTCGCGGCCTGACCGCGGGCGAAGGCGAGCCCTGGGCCGTCGGCCACGTTGGACACGATGATGCCGGCCGGCTTGAGCAGCGCTACCGCTTCCGTGTAGAACTCGAGGCTCGTGACGTGCGCCGGGGTGCGTGCCCCGCTGAAGACGTCGACGATCAGGAGGTCGACCTCGCCGCGCAGCCCGTCCGGCAGCTTGCCGAGCACCTCACGCGCATCCCCATGCCGCACACGGATCGATGCGTTCCGCGGAAGGGGGAGTTGCGAACGAACCAGGTCCACGAGGTCGCTCTCGATCTCGATCACCTGCTGGCGGGAGCCAGGCCTCGTCGCCTCGATGTAGCGCGGAAGGGTGAAGGCGCCGGCCCCGAGGTGCAGCGCGGTGATCGGCTCACCAGGCATCCCGAGTTGATCGATCACGTGGCCGATGCGTTGAACGTACTCGAAGAAAAGCTGGCTGGGATCGTCCAGGTTGACATGCGACTGCGGAGTTCCGTCGACGACGAGGGTGAAACTGCCGGGGACCCAGCGATCGGGTTCGATCACAGCGCGGTAGCCGCTGAGCTTGAGGATTGCGGATCTGCGTTCTGTCACCCTTCGACACTGCCACAGTCCACCGTGTGTCGCGTGGACTCCCCATTCTGGGGATTGGCCAGGAGCTGAATTTTGCACAACAATAAAGAGATTTTGCGCAACAATGAAGAAATACGACGGTTACTTGTGGGGGACAAGATGAGTTTGTACGACCAGCTCGGCGGTGAAGGCACGATTTCTCAGGTTGTCGCGGACTTTTACGATCGCGTCTCGACTCACGAGGTGACCTCGAAGTGGTTCGTGAAGGTCGACCCTGACACCCTGCGGCACCATCTTCGCACCTACCTCGCGGTAGCTCTTGGCGGTCCAGAACTCTATTCGGGCCGCAGCATGAGAAACGCACACGGACCCCTGAAGATCACCACGGAAGCCTTCGACACCATGCTCCGCTGTTTTGCGGAGGCGTTCGATGGGCTGGGTGTCCCCGCCACCATGAGCACGCAGGTAAATGCCCGGCTCAACTCTCTCCGCGCGGTTGTCGTCACCTCGCACCGCGCCTGAAAAAACGCGGTTATACAGGAACTTTCAGATTCGGTCAAGGAATAAGTGGACAAGCGGCCCGGTTGAGTCCTATAGTTGTTCTTTGCGCTCCCAGGATTTCTCTGCCTTCATATTGCGGTCGGCCGCGCGACAATGCCACTGACAATCCAGCCCCTCAGCTCCCAGCTTGAGTTACTGGCTTTTCGGGCGTCCTGGGGCGAATCCATCACCGACTGACTGGCTATCAAGCAATTGGGGCTCTCGCAGGCCCCACCGGAGGTTATTTCCTTGGCTGCTGCTCGCAACGCATCCACCACGAACTCATCGAAAAAGGGATCTCCCAAGAA
>JAODMH010000182.1 GCA_025465035.1 Microbacteriaceae bacterium
GCATCTACAACCAGAAGCCGATCGGTGAGCCTTCCGCGCACACCCAGGAGCTGTACGCGGCGCTGGACACCGTCGTGCAGGCCGTACTGACCGACAAGAACGCCGACATCGACGCCCTGCTCAAGCAGGCAACGAGCGACGTGCAGGCGATCGTCGACGCCGGCTAGCCACCCGACGAACCGGCAATGGGGCTGGTGCGGATGCTTCATTCCGCACCAGCCCCGACCCCTTGCTTCCCAACGAAAGACCTGCTCCTCATGACCACAATCGCCAAAGCGCCACCATCCACCCGCGTGCGCCAGCGCCGAACACCCATGACGTGGGTGCGCGGCGGAGGGCTGAGCAACCTCGTCTTCCTGCTTCCGCTGCTCTTCATCTTCGGCGCCTTCTCCTGGTGGCCGATCGTGCAGGCCGTCGTCATGAGCTTTCAGAAGACCAATCTCGTGACCCCGGCCCTCTTCGTCGGCTGGGACAACTTCGCCAGGGTGCTCCGCGATCCGCTCTTCTTCACGGCGATCAAGAACACCGGGTACTTCGCGCTTCTGGCCCTGATCTTCGGCTACCCGGTGCCGCTGGTCGTCGCCGTGCTCATGAGCGAGGTGCGCAAGTGGAAGGGCATCTTCAGCGCCCTCGCCTACCTTCCCGTCGTCGTTCCACCGGTCGTCGCCGTGCTGCTCTGGAAGTTCTTCTACGACGCGAGTCCCACGGGCGTGTTCAACGTCATGTTGAGTTGGTTCGGCATCGGACCGCAGCCATGGATCCAGTCTGCGGCATCCGCGATGCCCTCGCTCGTGCTCGAAGCCACCTGGGCGGCGGCCGGCGGAACGATCATCATCTATCTCGCGGCGCTGACCGGCGTCGCACCGGAGCTCTACGATGCGGCCGAGGTCGACGGGGCGTCGATCTGGCGCAAGATCTGGCACGTCACGCTCCCACAACTCAGAGGGGTGCTGCTCGTGACCCTCATCCTCCAGATCATCGGCACCTCGCAGGTCTTCCTCGAACCGTTCCTCTTCACCGGCGGCGGCCCGGCCAACTCGACGGTGACGATCCTGCAACTCATCTATCGCTACGCCTTCCAGAACAGCCTCGGTGGCAATTACGGTGCGGCGACCGCGCTCAGCATCATGCTCGCCGTGTTCCTCGCCGTGCTCTCCTGGGTGTATTTCAAGGCGACCAAGGCCTGGAGTACCAATTGACCAGCACCGAGACCCGTCCGACGAATGACGCAGATGAGACGCCGCTGCCGGTGCGGGATGCGCTCGGCTCCAGCACGCAGACGCTCGTGTCACGGCGGCCCCGCCGGAGGCGCAAGCCGGCCAAGGAAGCCGAGGACCGCGGTATCGCGTCTGGGGCGGACTGGCGGCGCAGGAGTGTCCGCTTCCCGCTCGGCACGAGCCAGATCGTGCTCCTCGTGTTCCTCGTGGTGGCCGGGCTCGGACCGATCCTCTGGCTCGCGAAGTCGGCGATCACTCCGACTCAGGACACGCTGCGCACCCCGATAGCGCTCTTCCCGCACGGCGTCGACTGGGCGAACCTCGCCACGGCCTGGTCGACAGTCCACATCGACGTCCAGTTCGTCAATACCCTCTGGGTCGCCCTCGGATCGTGGCTTCTGCAGGTGCTGGTGGCGGCGACCGGTGGTTTTGCTCTCTCGGTCCTGAAGCCGAAATATGCCGGCATCGTCAACGGTCTCGTTCTCGGTACCCTCTTCGTGCCGGCCGTGGTGCTGCTCGTGCCGCTGTATCTGACGATTCTGCATCCGCCGCTCATCGGCGCCTCGCTCATCAACACCTTCTGGGCGGTCTGGTTACCTGCCGGAGCGAACGCCTTCAACATCCTGCTCGTCAAGCGCTTCTTCGACAACCTGCCTCGGGAGATCTTCGAGGCGGCGCGAACGGACGGTGCGGGGCCGTTCCGGCTCTTCTGGTCGATCGTGCTGCCGATGTCGCGGCCCATCCTCGGGGTCGTCTCGGTCTTCGCGATCATCAACGCATGGAAGGACTATCTCTGGCCACTCCTGGTCCTTCGCGATCCGGCCGTCCAACCGCTGTCGGTGCGCCTGCCGACGCTGCAGAGGGCGATCGAACTCGACGTCTACCTCGCCGCGCTCGCGATTTCGACGATCATTCCGATCATCCTGTTCCTGATCTTCCAGCGGCTGTTCCTGAGGAGCGCTGGACTGGGCGGGGCGGTCAAGGGATGAGCAGCAGCTTGCCGATATGAGCGGATGATTCCATCATCTCGTGTGCTCGCCGAGCATCGGCGAGGGCAAACCGCTCGTGGATCACCGGCACGATCTGTCCTGATGCCACGAGCGGCCAGGCATTGGCGCGCACGCTCGCGATGATGTCGTCCTTCTCCTGTGACGGTCGCGCCCGAAGCATGGAACCGTGCACGCTCAGCCATTTGCTCATGAAGAGCCGGATGTCCGCTGTGCCGCGCGCGCCACTCTGGTTGCCGATCATGACCAGCCGGCCGTGTGGCGCGAGGGCCCGCAGATTGCGGTCGAAATAGTCGCCGCCGATCGCGTCGAGGATCACGTCGGCACCCCGGCCGTCGGTGGCGTTCAGCACACTCTCGACGAAATCCTCCTCGTGGTAGTCGATGAGGATGTCCGCCCCGAGCGCCTCGCAGGCGCGAAGCTTTGTCACGCTTCCCGCCGTCGTCGCGACGAGGCAGCCGAGCGTGCTGGCGAGTTGGATCGCTATCGTCCCGATGCCGCTTGAGCCGCCGTGCACGAGAAAGGTCTCTCCGGCACGCAGTCCGGCGATCATCACGACGTTCGACCAGACGGTGGCTATCGCCTCTGGCAGCGCCGCGGCATCCTCGAGGTCGACAGAATCTGGCACCGGAAGCAGGTGGCCGGCCCCTGCCACCGCGAGCGGAGCATATCCGCCGCCGGCAAGCAGGGCACAGACGCGGTCCCCGACCGTCCAGCCGCTGACACCGGCACCGACCTCCGCGATGGTGCCGGATACCTCGAGCCCGAGCAACGGAGATGCCCCATCCGGAGGAGGATATCCGCCGGCGCGCTGGGAGAGATCCGCGCGGTTGACGCCGGCAGCGGCGACGGCGATGAGCACCTCGCGGTGATTCGGGACGGGGTCGGCAACCTCCGTGAGAACAAGCGCTTCCGGGCCACCGGCATGGGGAACGGTTATCGCCTGCATTCGCTAACGGTACGCCCAGCGACGGTCGCTAAGTTGGTGCCATGCCCACCACACTGAATGCCGACACCCTTGCCCGATTGTTGCCGGGGACCTGGCGGATCGGTGCCACGAACTTTCCGATGTGGATCGACGGCCAGAAAATTTCTCCGACCTTCAGCTATGAGCTGAAGAGCACGACGCCCCTCGTGCTGAGCGACCGAGTGACCTGGCGGACGGCCGCCGGTGTCGAGAAGAAGCTGTTGGGCGTCGACCGGTGGAGGGGCACGGAATTCGTCTGGCACGGCAAGGGCCTCCTGCGGCCGTTCGGCAGCCGCTGGGGCGTCGCGGGAGCGAGCGACGACGGCTCCATCCTCGTGATCCGGTTCTCCAAGTCGCTCGCAACACCCGCCGGCGTCGATGTCGTCATCAGGGAGGAAGCGGATGCCGCCGCCGTGCGGTCGGCGGTGGCCACGGCATCCGACACCCTCGGGCTGGGGCACGAGGAGTTCGCGAGCCTCACTTGGCTCGACCTGGACCTCCCTCGCGGCGTAGGGCGTCGACGCTAATCGGTGCCGCCGATGATCTCCTCGCGGACCCGCCGGAGATCCTCCATGAGCGACCCGACGAGGATCCAGTGCTGGGCATCCGGTTTCGCGACCACGAGCGGGGCGGTGAGGGCGGGTAGCTCGGCGGTGATCGGGTCCGCGTCTTCGTGTGCCTCAGCAGCGGGTCTCGGATCTTTGGCCAGCAGGAGCAGGTCGTGCGCCGCGCGATCGAGCTCGAGAGCGATGGATGCCACGACGGGATCGTCGTGCAGGTCTGCGTCATAGTGGTCGTGCAGCGCCCTGGCCATGCCGAGCACCCTGGTGACGAGAATGCCCAGGGAGGTGAGCAGCTCGCGGTCCCTGGTGAGGATCGTGCGATGTCTGCCTCCGCGCGGGTTGAGCATGAGGCTCTCCTCTGCGCGGGTCAGGGCTTCGGCGGTCGAATCCCGCTGCGACCTGAGTTGGCGCGCCTCCGTGAGCATCGTCGCCAGTTCCGCGGTGGTGCGTGGACTCCTGAGCGACTCGGCCAGTGTCCGGAGCATCGCCGCGACGTTCGCCGCGAGCTCCGCAACGGCGGAGTGGGCCGGCGTGAGGAGGACAGGCGGAACGATCGCGGCATTGACTAGCAGTCCCACGATCGCGCCGATGATCGTCTCAATGATCCGGTTGACGGCGTAGCCGGGGGTCTGCACTCCGATGGCCAGCACGAGCATGGCGCTGATCGGGATCTGGTTCGCCGAGCCGGGGGAGAGCCGGAGCGCCCAGGCGAGCAGCAGCGATACCACGATGATGGCGAGCACGATCCAGCCGGAATGACCGAAGAGCAGGCTCGCACCGTATGCCAGCGCCACACCGAAGATGACGCCGACGCTTCGCTCGATTCCCTTCGCGAGAGACTGATTCACGCTGGGCTGCACCACGAGGAGCGCGGCGATGGCGGCGAAGATCGGCAACGGCTGGTTCAGGGTCACCGTGCAGATCAGCCAGGCGAGAATGGCCGCGACCGAGGTCTTGAGAACCTGGAGCAGCGGACTACGAGACGACGCACGCAGGGAGGCGATCAGTCGCATCCGTCCAGGGTATCGCCAGGGCCGCACGGACGGCGAGGTCGCGTCACTCGGTGGGGAGCTGGTATCCGCTCAGATCGGCGATTGGCGTCTGAAGCGACGGCGCGTCGCTCGAGGGAGTATGAGTACTCGCCGAAGCGGCGCCTGCGCTGCCGAGAGCAACACTCACAAGGAGAGCGCTCGCTAGGATTCCGGCAGCGGAGACGCCGCTTGCGGTGGCGTTGACGCCAGTGAGTCTGCCGTTGCGGCGCATGCGCCGAACGTAGACGGCGATGCCGACCAGGGTGACGGTCGCTAGGGCGACCGTCAACACCATGGGCGGGGTCATCGCAGTGTGTGCCGCGGGTACGGCGAATAGCACAGCAAACATGCTGGCTGTTCCTTTCGGGTAAGGAACGGTTCATGTCGGGTACATGAACACTGTGTCGTCCTGTCCGTCATTAGGGGGACAAGCAGGTCGACAGAGATGAATCTAACAGGCCCCCGTTGGCGGGGGCAAGGTGATCTCTGCCCCAATTTGGGGGCACGTCGGAACATATCGCCGGTTGCGGTGCACGCCTGCACTCAATTTCGTTGCGAACCCAGGGAAAACCAGCGCAGAACGCATCAGACGCACCGGATCTCTGTGCGGTGCCGTGCCGCACGACGTGTCCTCCGGCGGATAAAATGTCTCGCGTGGTCATTCGCCGCGGGGGATGCGCCTATCGGGGCGCCTTGTCAGGTTCGATTTCCTGAATCCTCCACTTCACCGCTCACCCTGGGGGTGCCAGGCTCCATCGGGGGAAGAGCACGGGAAGACCCTTCGGTACCCCGAAGGTGACGGCATCGGCACGGTGCCCGATGCCTGCCCCGACGAACCTGACGGTGGTCATCCCCGCCGCTTGAGCGGCGGCCTCCGCGGTTGTCACCTCCGGTCCATACACGGGATCGGCCGATCCATTGGTGAAGATGGCGAGCGTGTCGTCGTAGTGGTGAGCCTTCAGGATGGTGAGCGGCTGTGCTGCGACGTAGGCGGCCGTGTTTCCACCGAAGCCGAGTCTGATCGTCGTGGAGACCGATCCGAGGGAGGGGCCGATCTCGCCGGAGACGTCGAGGATCGATCCGAAGATCTCTGGATGCTGCGCCCCGAACGACAGGGCACACTCGCCCCCATTGGAATAACCAGCGATCGCCCAGCCGAGTCGTCCTGGCACGACGTGCAGGGTGGAGCGGATGTAGTTGACGACATCCGTCATCACATAGGTGGCGACGTGCCCGGCCGGCGAATCGATGCAGAGCGGATTCTTGGTGGGGCTGCCGATCTGGTCGATCGTGAGCACGATGGGTGCGAGTCCGTGGTGGGCAGCGGCGAGCGCATTGAGGGTCGGGAGAAAGAGGGCGCTGCTCTCCGGGCCTCCCGGCTGGCCCATCATCATGATCATCACGGGCAGGGCCGGCGGATTGTGAACGAGCGCGGCCGGGGGAAGGTAGAGGTAGGCGGGGCGAGCGACGAAGCCGGATGCCGGTGCCGGTATGGTCACGGTGCCGAAACTGCCGGCGCTCGGCATGTCGACCGGAGCCTTCCAGGTCTCCCACAGCGGCTTGGGAGGCACGACGGGTGGGGTGGTGTGGACCGGCTTCGGCAGGGCGACGGGCTGTGCGACCTGCACGTTGAGGAACGACGCGAGGGTCGGGTTGAGCCCATACCCGGCATTGATGCCGAGGGCGGCCGTAGCGGCGAAGACAGCCATTCCCACGACGGCGACGACCTTTCGCCACCACCGCGACTCCCAGAAATTGGCCACGGCCAGCCCGATGCCGGCAAAGGCTCCACCCACCCACGCCCGCGTGTCCCAGTCGAGGGGAAGACCGAATACGTTGAACACGACTTCGCAGAGGAACAGGATCACGCCGGCGAGCAGCGCCCCGGATCCGATGCCGATCAGCGCAGTTATCACCCAACGCCGGACGGCAGGTGTGCGCGAAGGACGGTGCCCGCCGGGGATGGCGCGCGACGGACGACGCAGGGCGAGATAGCCGAGCAGCCCCACGCTGAGGAGGACGAAGAACAGAACGACGGTGCCATCGACGATGTTGAGATCGAGAAACGAATGCATCGGATTCTTGGTGTCCCTGGGTTCGCGCCCTCACAGAGGCGACGGGTAAGTATGCGATACCGAGCTGGGGGACGAGTCGCGGGCGCGCCATCCGGATGGAACCGTCAGGGTTTCATGGGCAGAAGGTCAGCTAGAGCCCCAGCGCGTCGGCGATCGCATCGGCCGCCCGTACCAGCGCGAGATGGCTGAGTGCCTGCGGCGTGTTGCCGGCCTGGCGTCCGGTACCCACGTCGTATTCCTCGCTAAGCAGCCCGACATCGTTGGCGAAACCTACCAGGCGGTCCATCAGCTTCGTCGCGTCATCCGTGCGCCCGCTGCGAGCATATTGCTCGACGAGCCAGAACGAACAGGCGAGAAAGGGATGCTCGCCCGCTGGCAGCCCGTCGACTCCCGACTCGGTCTGATAGCGCATGACCAGGCCGTCGCGCAGCAACTCCTCTTCGATTGCGGCCACGGTTCCGAGCATCCGCGCGTCGTCTGCCGCGACATAGCCGACCTGCGAGAGCTGGAGGAGCGATGCATCGACTCCAACCCCTCCGTAATACTGCGTGTAGGTGTTGCGCACCGGATCGAAGCCGCGCGCCTCGATCTCGTCGCGCACCTCGTCGCGCAGTTTCGTCCAGCGCTCGACCGGTCCGTCCAGACCGTATTCCGTGACGGCGTCCACCGCGCAGTCGAAGGCCGCCCAGATCATCACCCGTGAGTGGGTGAAATGGCGCCGTGGTCCGCGGATCTCCCAGATCCCGTTGTCTGGACGCCTCCAGTTCTCTTCGACGAAGCTCATGAGGGCGCGCTGTAGCGGCCAGGAGAACTTCCCCTCCCTGATGCCGACTTGGCGCGCCACTCGCAGGGCGAGCATGACCTCGCCGAAGATGTCGCCCTGATACTGGCGCCAGGCATCGTTGCCGACGCGCACGGGGGAGGCGCCGTGATAGCCGGGAAGTGTCTCGACCTCCCATTCGGTGAGCCTGCGCTCGCCGGACAGTCCGTACATGATCTGCACGTCCGCGGGATCCCCGGCGACGGCGCGCAGCAGCCAGCTGCGCCAGCCGTTGGCTTCCTTGGCAAAGCCGTGGCGAAGCAGCACGTTCAGCGTCAGCGAGGCATCCCGCAGCCAGACGTAGCGATAGTCCCAGTTTCTGCTGCCACCGAATTCCTCCGGCAGGCTGGTGGTCGCGGCCGCGACGATGCCGCCGGTGTCCTCGTGGGTGAGCGCGCGCAGCACGAGCAGCGAGCGATGGACCTCGTCGTGATACACGGGAGACACAGTGCTTGATGCCGCCCAGTCGCGCCACCATTTCTCGGTCTCGGTGATTCGGCGCGTGACATCCATGGGCTCGGGCGGCGGCCGATGGGCGCGGAACCAGGTGAGGGTCACATCGACGGTATCGCCGGCTTCGACGGTGAACTCAGAGGCGTGCGAATGGTCCTTCGGACTGAGCCGGGGACCGCGGATGATCACGGCATCCGGTCCCGCGACGGCGAGCAGCGCCGGTCCGCGTTTCTCCTTGACCTGCCGCACCCATGGCACAGCCCCGGAATAGTCGAAGCGGATCCGCACATCCTGCACCATGGCAACGGAGCCGCTGATTCCCCTGACACGACGCACGACATCCGCACGACGATCTCCGTGCGGCATCAGGTCGACGACCTCGACTTCGCCGGTAGCCGTCACCCATCGGGTGACCAGGATGAAGGTGTCTTCGCGATAGCTGCGACTCGTCTCGATCACGGCATCCCGTGGCGCCAGCAGCCAGCGGCCGTGATCCTCGTCGCCGAGCAGGGCGCCGAAGGTTGTCGCGGAGTCGAACCGCGGCATGCACAGCCAGTCGATGCTTCCGTCCCTGCCGACGAGGGCACCGGTGTGACAGTCCCCGATCAGGGCGTAGTCCTCGATCTGCAGAGCCATTCACTCAGTCTCGCAGAGGTAACCTGTGGTCATGTCTGACCACATCGGAACTCTCGTGATTTTCGGAGCGGGGGGAGATCTGACTCAGCGGTTGCTGCTCCCCGGCCTCGGCCAGCTGCTGGAGAGTTCGCGCGGGTATGCCGTGAAGCTTCTCGGCGTCGGCTTCGATCCCATGACGGACGGTGAGTGGCGCCAGCGGGTCACAAGTTCATTCGCCGCGGGCGGCGCGAAGGGCGCGCTGTCGAGGTCGGTTGCGGCGAAGGCGGAATACCTGCAGGCCGACGTCACGAAACCCGATGATCTGCGCCGCATCCTCCAGGCTGTCAGCGGCGTGCCTGCACTCTACTTCGCTCTCCCGCCCACGATCACGATCGCGGCCTGCGCGGCGCTGGGGAAGGTGGAACTGCCCAGGGGAACGGTGCTCGGTCTCGAAAAGCCGTTCGGTACGGATCTGCGCAGCGCGCAGGCGCTCAACCGGCAGCTGATCCGACTCGTGCCGGAAAAGCAGATCCATCGGGTCGATCACTTCCTCGGCAAGTCGACAGTACTCAATCTCCTCGGGCTGCGGTTTGCCAACCGCATCTTCGAACAGGTGTGGAGCGCGGAACACGTCGAGCGCGTCGACGTCACCTTTGATGAGACGCTCGCCCTCGAGGGGCGCGCCGGATACTACGACAAGGCAGGCGCACTCATCGACATGATCCAGAGCCATCTGTTGCTGGTCATGGCCATCGTCGCGATGGAGCCGCCATCGAGCCTCGATACCGAAGACCTCCGCGGCTCGATGGCCCAGGTGCTGCGCGCGACCCGGGTCTGGAACGGCGATGCCGCCGCCGCGAGTCGGCGCGCGCGTTATGGTGCGGGCACGATCGATGGCCGCAAGCTTCCCGCATACGACAAGGAGCCTGGCGTCGATCCGGCACTTGGCACTGAGACTCTCGCCGAGGTGACCGTCGGAATCGAGAACTGGCGCTGGGCCAGCGTGCCGTTCCACCTCCGTTCCGGCAAGGCTCTCGCCACCAAGCGGCAGGAGATCGTCATCACATTGAAGGATGTCCCGCATCGTCCATTCGGGTTGACCGGAAAACCGGGACCGGCGCAGCTGCGAATCGGGCTGAATCCGGACGCCATCGAACTCGATCTCAACATCAACGGTGAGGGAGATCCCTTCAGCCTCGATCGCGTGACGCTCCAGACCGAGTTCGCAGCCGGGGAACTCGGCCCGTATGGCGAGGTGCTCCACGGGCTGCTCTCCGACGACGCGACTCTCTCGGTTCGTGCGGACGCCGTCGAAGAGTGCTGGCGCATTGTGGGGCCGGTTCTGACCGCCTGGCGCAAGAACGCGGTACCGCTGGACGGCTATCGCGCCGGGTCGACCGGGCCGACCTCCTGGCGCTAGGTTCGGCCGATCACGATCCGCAGGCCGGCGTCGAATTCGGCGAGGTGCCGGAATTCGCCGTAGCGGGCATCCCACTCTCCCGATTCGAGGTCGGATCGGAGGTTACGCTCGAATCGGCCGACCACGTCTTCTGGAACGAAACTCCACGCAGACATCGCTCGGCGCACCTCCGGCTCGAGCAGCCGCTCTGGACGCGCGAAGAAGGCCTGCCCGAAGCCGTCCACGCAGTCGTGGGGGACCATGACCGTACGGACCCCGGTCGATCCGCCGAGCGCGGACTCGATCTGCCCGATGGGCGGCATGCGCCTGGTCTCGACTTCGATCAGTTCCGGCGCGTAGTCCATGAGCCACCAGTGTTGCGGCGGCACGGGATCGAAGGTCATGATCACCACCGGTCCCAGGGTGACGCGTCGCATCTCGCCGAGTCCGCGAGCAGGATCCGGCCACTGGTGCACGGTCACGCTCGCCATGCTCGCGTCGAAACTCCCATCGTCGAAGGGCAGGTTGTCCGCGGTTGCGTCGATCGCCGGGGCCAGGTGAGGCGGTCGCTGCGCCCGCATGGATGCCGACGGTTCGACCGCCGTGACGTCGCGGTCGACCGGCTCGTATGATCCAGCTCCCGCACCGACGTTGAGCACAGTCCGTCCGTCGCCGAGGGCATCGAGGATCTGTGCCGCGATCCGCGGATCCGGTTGGCGGATGCGGGCGTAGCCCTCTCCGATCGTGCCATAGTCCGCGTCGCCGGCCGAGCCATCCGAGGTGCGAGCGTTCATGACTCAGGTCTAGCACGGAGGAACGCGCCGGCCGCTCGACCACGCGGCCGCCGCGCGTCAGTCGATTTCGGGATACGCGTCGCCGATCTCGGCCGCCTGGGTGGCGGGAATGCCGGCCAGTGCCGCGAACTCCGGCCACGTCGCGACGGCGGCCGAAACCTCGCGGATCACCGAGCGAGCACGCGGCACCTGGAAGCGGTCGGCAACGGCGAGCAGGTCATTGCGGCTGATCCCGGAGAACGCGCCGTTGACCGACATCAGGTGCTGGTAGGTCCACTCGCCGTTCGGGTTATAGGCGAAGGTCACGTCGTAGGCGGGGGAGAGTTGCCAGCCCGCTCCGCTCACCGGATCGAGGATGAACGAGAAATTCTTGGTGTGGTCGTCGCAGTTGCGGGCGAGAACGTTGAACACCATTCGGCGGAAGGCCTCCTCCCTGGAATCCGCTCCCAGGCCCAACTCCTCGATCACCTGGAAGTACTGGCTGTAGTCGTGCGTTCCGCGCTGCCGGAAGTCGAGGTGCGCGACGCCGCAGAGTGTGAGGGTATGCACCTTGTATGAGGCGGAGTCGCGCCCTGTCACCCGGTCGAAGCGCCGGGTCATGAAGTGTGCGCGACCGTTCTCCTCGAGCAGCCGGCACTCGGTCATGGTGATGCCCGCTGCGGTCGCCATGAGGTGGTAACCGTATTCGATCCGTCCATACATGCCGCCGGAGCCGAGCTCGGTGTCGGCGCCCACCCCGTCGAGTTTGATGAGCCAGTATTCGAAACCCGGGTCGGCGGGAAGCTGCCCTGAGCGGATCTCATTCGTCTCGCGGTTCCAGGCGATAACCGCCTTCGCCCTGGCGCCACCGGCGGACGTGCCGACCTGGATGAGGCTCTGCAGTGCCGCTTCGGTCTCGCGATCGCCGGCGAACGTTCCGCCGAGCATCGAGCGTGCTCCCTCGACGAGGTCGGCGAGTTCCACCGCGCTCGACGTGCGGTGCCGCGGACCGCGGCTCGGGCGGAACTCCAGGGCACCCATGGCACGGGAGGCCATGTAGGCGAGCCGGTCGAGAGCCGTGACATCCGCTCTGCGGATGCCCTGCCTGGCGAGATAGGCATCGATGAGTGCGTTTCCGAAGTCGTCGGGCAGCGAGTCGGCGATGAACGGAGGGAGCCTATGGTAGGTCGCCTCCGGCAGGGCGGGAAAGGTGAAGGTCGATCCGGAGAGCGGGGCATGGAGGGGAGCGAGTTCGATGCCTTTCCGTTTCCACTCCGGGTAGTACTCGAACACGTAATAGCCGAGACTCGGATCGAGAGCGACGGCACCCACCCGTTCTCCCCAGGCCAGCACCTCGACGGCATCCACCGGGCTGTACATCTAGGCCTTCTCCCCCCTGGGTCGATAGACCCTGCTCCGCTGACGCCCGCGACCCGATCGCAGGATCTCGATCGGACTCACGGTGATCGGTGGCGCGATCTCGAGAAGCCAGTCGGCCCGGTCGAGCGTGCGGACGACCTTCACCAGCGTCTTGAGGGTCGAGCCCTTTCCCTGCTCCAGGTTCTTGACGGCGCCGAGGCTCACCCCGGAGGCCGCTGCGACCTCGGCCTGGTCGAGTCCGCGCTGCAGGCGGAGAGCTCGGAATTGGTCGCCGATGCGTTGCTCCCACTCGTCGCTCGAAAGTTGCTCTTCTGTAAAAGACATACAACTAGCTTTGCAGAGATATATCCATCTGTAAAGCCATAATTATGACTATTATAGAAGTGTCACAAAAGGCGGAGATCGTTGAGCCGCTCGGCAAGGCCTGCGCCGTCGGAGGCGTAGACCCAGTGCGCCGCTCGGTCGGCGTGCTCCTCCATCTTGCTGCGTCCGCCGGCGAGAACCGCCTCACCACCCGACAGCTGGCGAATCGCTATAGCCTCGACGCTGTCGGGATTGTTCGCCGCGAAATCGCCGTAGATCTCCTCATCGTGCTGCCCGTCGTCGCCGACCAGCAGCCAGTGCACAGTGGGGAACTCCCGCGCCAGCCGCTGCAGGGTTTCCACCTTGTGCGCGCGGCCACTGCGAAACCACCGATCGTGGGTCGGACCCCAGTCGGTCAACAGCAGCGGCCCCGGCGGATAGAGGTTGCGGGAGAGGAAACGGCTGAGGGTCGGCGCGACGTTCCAGGCACCGGTCGACAGGTAGAACACCGGGGTGCCGGGATGCTCCCGCGTGAGCCGCTCGTAGAGTACGGCCATCCCCGGCACCGGCCGCCGCGCGTGCTCATCCAGCACGAAGGTGTTCCAGGCTGCGAGGAACGGGCGGGGGAGCGCCGTGACCATGACGGTGTCGTCGACGTCGGAGATGATGCCGACACCCACCGCCGGATCGATGATCAGGACGGGCGCATCGACAGTCTCCGCCTCATCCGTTCGGATGGTGATGGTGTGCCAACCGGGAGCGAGGTCCACCTGGACGACGGTGTCGACCACCCCACCCCGATCGGCCATCACCCGCTGCTCGACGCCGCCGACGGCGATCGTCACCGCGATGTCGTTGACGGGGACGCTGGTGAAGCTGCGCCATCCGCGGATCTTCTTGTAGCGCACGTCGTCGCCGAGTGACGGCTTCGTCAACAGCACCCTGCACAGGACCCTGACCCAGCCGGGGGCACCGTAACCGGTGTACGGAATGACAGTCGGTGTGTGACCGCGTTTGCGGGCGCGTTTCTCGCGGAACACGTGGACGGAGTCTTCGAGGCGAGCGGCGAAATGCAGGATTGGTTCCGCCCCGGAGGCGCCGGCCGACGTCTTTCGGGTCTTGGCCATTCCCCAAGTCTTTCACGTCTGGCTCTGGCGCAGTTTTCGTGGGTGGACAGACCAGTCATTTCTGATAAATCGCTTTGATAACAATAGTTGAGGCAAATCGCCGCGCCCCCAACTCGGGGGCACGATAGGATTCGAGCTGACAAAAGAGGGAGTTGCTTTGGCCGCACAGAACCTGGCAGAGACCACACCGGATGGTGCCGCTCTGCTGCGAAATGAACCCGTGCAGGCACGTAGCACGGCGCGTCTTGCCGGGCTGCTGGATGCTGCTGCCGCGATCATCGACGAGATCGGCTATGAGCGCCTCACGACGGCCATGGTCGCCGAGCGCGCCGGCGCCTCGATCGGTACCGTCTACCGTTACTTCCCCGATCGCATCGTGGTGCTGCAGAGTCTGAGCGCACGATTCCTGCAGACTTTTGTCGAGCGTGCCAACGCAGCGGTCCGCGATCCCGCACATGCGAACTGGCAGGACGCGATCACCGCCGTGATCGACACGATCGTCGACGCGTTCAGAAGCGAGACCGGCTACCGGTCGCTCCGCCTCGGCGATGTGCTCGACATCCGGCCCGCCGCATCCGCCCACCCCGCAGGAGCTGTCGTTGCCGCGACGATTGCCGCCGGCCTCGCCGAGCGTTTCGGACTTCCCACCAAGGATCTGGCATTCCGCGTCGAGGTCGTCCTCGATGTCGCCGATGCCCTCCTGGCACGGGCCTTCGCCCACGAACGCAATGGCGACGAGCGTTTCATCGCCGAGGCCAAGTCGATAGTTCGCGACTATTTCGTGGCAGCGTACGGGGAGCCGGCGGAGGGGTAGCCGCTTCGGTTTCATGGGTGTACGTTTCACCGGGCCATCCGGTGAAGCCGCACAACGGATGACGTCCGGCGCAGCGTAATCTAACGCAACCGGGAATGACGGCGGCCGCGCATAGTGTTTAGATGAACAGCCCGGCAAGTGTCGATTCGTGGATGTCACGAGGAATGAGCCGCCCCATGATCGAGTTCCGCAACGTCACGAAACAGTTCCCAGACGGCACTGTCGCCGTCGACGGCTTCAGCCTGGTCATCCCCTCGCGGCAGTTCACCGTTTTCGTCGGATCGTCTGGATGCGGCAAGACCACAATCCTCCGCATGATCAACCGCATGGTCGAGCCAACCTCGGGGCAGGTGTTGATTGACGATCACGACGTCGCGACGGGCGATGCCGTCAGGCTCCGGCGCAGCATCGGCTATGTCATGCAGCAGTCGGGACTCCTCCCTCACCGTCGCGTCATCGACAATGTCGCGACGGTTCCCTATCTGACCGGAGTGTCGAAGAAGAAGGGAAGGCAAGAGGCGTTCGGGCTCCTGCGTACCGTCGGTCTCGACGAGTCGTTGGCATATCGCTACCCGGCACAGCTCTCAGGCGGTCAGCAGCAGCGCGTCGGAGTGGCGCGTGCGCTGGCAGTCGATCCCAACATTCTTCTCATGGATGAGCCGTTCGGCGCCGTGGACCCACTCGTCAGAGCAGAACTGCAGACAGAGCTCCTGCGACTGCAGCGCGATCTCGACAAGACGGTGGTGTTCGTCACGCACGACATCGACGAGGCATTCCTGCTCGGACAGCACGTGGTGATCTTCCAGAAGGGCGGAATAATCGCCCAGCAGGGCAGCCCGGCCGAGATCCTGGCGAATCCGGCGAGCGATTTCGTCGCCAGCTTCATCGGCGCAGACCGCGGCAAGCGCCGTCTTCGCGTCTCCGACATCGCTGCTGACAATGGGGAGTTGCTCCTGGTCGACGGCAACGGTCATCCGGCAGGCGTCATCGAGACTGATGATCCGCGACTCGGCGCCGGTACCGGTCCCAAGTCGCGCAGCGTCTCCAACAAGACGGACCAGGCGGGCGACGCCTGATGAACTGGGTATGGACGAACTTCGACATGATCTGGGGCCTGACCCTGAGCCAGATTTGGCTCAGCGTCATTCCGATAGTCGTCGGATTCCTTCTCTCCATACCCCTCGGCTACGCGGCCAGCCGGTCAAAGGCCGCCCGTTCCATCCTGCTCAGCGCCGGTGGGATCCTCTACACCATTCCTTCTCTCGCCCTGTTCGTGTCGATCCCTGTGGTCATCGGCACTTCTTTGCTCGATCCGACCAACGTCGTCATCGCGCTGACCATCTATTCGGTCGCGATCATGGTCAGATCCTCCGCGGATGCCTTCGCGTCCGTCCCAGAGCCGGTGCAGGATTCGGCGACGGCTGTCGGGTTCTCCGGTTGGCAGCGATTCTTCGCGGTGGAACTGCCGCTCGCCGGTCCGGTGCTTCTGGCGGGAATCCGCGTGGTCTCGGTGAGCACCGTGAGCCTCGTGAGCGTCGGCTCCGTCATCGGCGTCTCCAGCCTCGGCTTCCTCTTCACCGACGGATTCCAGCGCAACTTCTTCACGGAAGTCTGGACCGGAATCATCGGAACCGTCATCATCGCCGCTGTCTTCGATCTGCTGCTCGTTCTCATCGGCCGCCTCGCAATGCCGTGGAACCGTCGGGTCAGCGATCGAAAGCTCCGGCGGGTCGCCAGCCGATCGGCGGTTCCCGTCTCATGAACCTCATCCTTCAAGGCCTCGCCTGGATCTTCACGCCGTCGCACTGGGTGACCTCCGTCGGCAACGTGTCGATCAGCACGAGGATCGGGGAACACTTTTACTACACGGGCGTGAGCCTGCTCGTCACCGTTCTCATCGCCGTTCCGATCGGACTGGCGATCGGCCACACCGGCAAGGGCCGCGGCATCGCGATCGTCCTCAGCAATGCCTCGCGCGCGCTGCCGACGCTCGGCCTGCTCGCCGTCCTCATCCTCGGCGTCGGCATCGGGCTGCTTCCCGTCGCCATCGTGCTGGTGATTCTCGGCATCCCGCCACTGCTCGCCGGTGTCTACTCCGGTCTCGAATCGGTCGACCGGCAGACCATCGATGCGGCACGGGCGATGGGCATGACCGAGTTGCAGATTCTGGTCAAGGTCGAGATCCCGCTCGGATTCGAGCTCATCTTCGGTGGATTCCGGGCGGCGACCCTGCAGATCATCGCGACCGTGACCCTCGCGGCCTACTACAGCCTCGGCGGGCTAGGGCACTACCTCGTGTTCGGACTGGCGCAGAACGACTACCCGCAGATGGTGGCTGGGGCGATTCTCGTGATCGTGCTCGCGCTCGCCGTCGACGGCATCCTCGCCGTCATCCAAAGATTTGTCGTTCCGGGTGTGTCCCGCGGAACGACCCGCCAGAGGCGGACAGCACGCGGTGGGGCCATTCCCCCCGTCGCACAATCCAGGACACTCATCAAGGAAGGTCAGTAATCATGTTCACACCCACAAGAGGCTGGGCAATCGCTGGAGTTGTCGCCGCGGGAGCACTCGTGCTCTCCGGCTGCTCATCGTCGAACTCGCTGAGCGGCTCATCCAGCAGCGGTTCGAGCTCGAAGCAGACCATCGTGGTCGGTTCGGCAAACTTCTCCGAGAACACCATCCTCGCCGACATTTACGGTCAGGCTCTTGCCGCAAATGGTTTCGCGGTGAGCTACAAGCCGAACATCGGTGCGCGCGCCGTCTACTTCCCGGCACTCACCAAGGGAGACGTCGATGTGATTCCCGAATATTCGGGAAGCATCCTCTCGTTCCTCGACAAGACTGCCGTCGCGACCGCGCCCGCCGACGTCAACGCGGCTCTGGCCAAGGCGCTGCCGTCGACCGTCGTCGCGTTGACACCGGCCACGGCGGCCGACTCAGACTCGCTGAATGTCACCGCCGAGTTCGCCAAGGCCAACAACCTCACGTCGATCGCGGATCTCAAGAACGTCAGCTCCGTCATCCTCGCCGCGAACCCCGAGTTCGAGACCCGCCCCGACGGTATCCCGGCGCTCAAGAGTCTGTACGGGCTCACCAACATCACCTTCCAGGCCATCAACGACAGCGGTGGGCCGGCAACGCTCAAGGCACTGCTCGACGGCACCGTGCAGGTCGCGGACATCTACAGCACGACGCCGTCGATCCTGGCGAACAAACTGGTGACGCTCGAGGACACGAAGAGTCAGTTCGCGTCGCAGCAGGTCGTCCCCGTGGTCTACAAGAAGAAGACCAGCGCCAAGCTCGAGTCGGTGCTCAACGCGGTCTCGGCGAAGCTGACGACCAAGGATCTTCTCGCCTTGAACAGCGACGTCTCCGGTGATTCCAAGACCGAGCCGGCCACGGCCGCGAAGAACTGGCTGAAGAAGGTCGGCCTGGTCAAGTAATCGCGCACTGAACAGGGGCGAGGCCGGGCTACGGCTCCCGCGTCTCGCCCCTGTCAGTGGCATCCGGACGCTCCATGTGGCGCGCCTCCGTGCGTTCGATGAGCTTCTTCACGAACAGCGCGACCACGAGGAAGACGGCGATGATCGCCGCAAAGATGTACCCCGCGTAGTGCAGTTGCGATGAGAGCTGGCGGTACGATCCGGCCGCGAGCCAGCCGACGGAGACGTAGGCCACGGCCCAGATGATGCAGGCCGGAGCGGTCCAGGCGAGGAACCTGCGGTAGCGCATGGCGCTCGTGCCGACGGTGAGCGGGATGAGTGCGTGCAGCACCGGGAGGAAGCGTGAGATGAACACGGCGATGCCGCCGCGCCGGTCGAGATAATTCTCTGCTCTGACCCAGTTGCGTTCACCCAGCTTCTGGCCGAGCCTGCTTGCCCTGATCCGCGGTCCGAAGAAGCGACCGAGGGCGAAGCCGATGCTCTCTCCGGCGAGAGCGCCGCCGACGACCACGACGAGCAATGCCGCGTATTCCGCCCAGCTGGTGATGCCCGTCGATGCCACGATGACGACGGTGTCGCCCGGCACGATGAGGCCGATGAGAATGGAGGTCTCGAACAGCATTCCGAGACCGACGAGAAGAACCCGCAGCCCAGGATCGACACCGCGCACGATATCGAGGATCCAGCTGAGGATGTCGTTCACGTGTCGAGCCTAGCGAGCATCGCTGAGCGAAATGGGCTTGCGCAACCGATCGAGCCTGGCTCTCCAGGCGCCGAGCCGACCGGGCTCCTCCGCGACCGACGGTCCGTCGATCCAGGCCGTGACGATGCGGATGCCGTGCAACGCACTGAGCGCCCAGAGTTCGACGCCGTCCAGTTCCGCCGGGGTCACCGACTCGTAGTAGACCTCGACACCGATGGCCGTCGCCAGAGTGATCACCGACCGTGCGGTCACGCTGTCTACACGATCGAACTCGAGAGACGGGGCGCAGAGGATCGCACCGCGCCACCAGAGCAGCGAGCTGTTGGCACCCTCGACGACGTAACCGTCAGAGGACAGGATCACCGCCTCATCCGCTCCGCGCTCCTGCGCTCCGGTGCGCGCCCTCGACAGTGCTTCCGTGTCTGGTCCCTTCACCAGAGGCGAGGTGCGCGGATCGGGTCCAGGATGGGTCGCGAGACGCAGGGACCTGGTCCGCTCCGGAGCGCTGCGCAGACGGAAGACGAGCAGTGGCGCCCCCCGACGTAACTGCAGTTCTACTCGCGGAAACCAGGCGTCGGAGCGGGGAATCGCCGCGATCGCCGCATCCCAGAAGCGTTCCGCATCGAGTTCCGGGTAGTGCTCCCGGTCGATGGCGTCCAAAAACCTTGAGCGGTGAAGGTCCAACGCGAGTACGGCCCCATCGGTCACGAGCCAGGAATCGGCGGCGGCCACGAACACATCGGACATGTCACAGTACTCGAGCGGCTCCAGCTCGCCGTCATGCCAGCGGTAGATCGCGGTCACACTCATAGAGTTAGGTTATGCGCCGCAGGCTTCTCGAAGCGCCCCTGACCGGCTGGATCGATCCCGCCCGCGTCTTCGCGGCACTCTATGCCCGGCAATCGCGAGCGGTCTGGCTCGACTCCGGCGTGCATGCCGAAAGCGGCATGAGCTGTCTCGCGGCCGGCTCGCGACTCGTCACGGCGTCCGTCGGCGACGGGACCGTGACGGTGGGCGGCCGGGCGACGACGGGCGAGATCCTCGACTTCCTGCAGGCAGAACTGGAGCCGGCCTCTGAGGGAGATGGGGAGGGCTTCGGACTGGGCTGGGTGGGATGGCTCGGCTACGAGTTGCGCGCGCAGACGATGGGCACTCCGCCGAGGACCGGGTCGCGGTATCCGGATGCCGCCCTGCTGTTCGTGGACCGCGCCATCGTGTTCGACCACGCGGAACGTTCCATGCGATTGGTCGCACTCGGCGACGGCTGGACCGGGGAGCTGGAGGCCTGGCGCCGGTCGACGATCGCGGAGTTGAGTCTGGCGCGCGACCTCGATCCCGGCGTCCGCCCGGCAGCCGCTGCCCCGGCCGTCACCTGGGCGTACAGCGACGACGACTACCTGCGGATGATCCGCGAGTGCCAGGCGGCGATCGTGGCCGGTGACGCCTACCAGATCTGCCTGACGACCGAGGTACGGGTGGATGTGCGCCCCGATCCCCTCGAGACCTATCTCGCGCTGCGGGCGGCCAGCCCGACCCATCACGGCTCGCTCTTCGTGATCGAAGGGGCGGCCCTGTTGAGTTCGTCGCCGGAACAGTTCCTCTCGGTCTCGACAGCAGGAATCATCGAATCCAGGCCGATCAAGGGCACCCGTCGCCGCGGATCCGACCCCCGCGAGGACGCAGCGCTCGCGATCGAGCTCGAGACGAACGACAAGGAACGCGCCGAGAACCTCATGATCGTCGACCTCATGCGCAATGACATCGGTCGGGTCAGCGCGGTCGGTTCGGTGAGCGTGACGAGCCTGCTCGCCGTCGAGAGCTACGCGCAGGTACATCAGCTGGTGAGCACCGTTCGCGGACAGCTGGCACCTGGTCTGACCGGAATCGACGCCGTTCGGGCCTGCTTCCCGGCAGGCTCGATGACGGGCGCGCCGAAGTATGGTGCCGTCTCGATCCTCGACCGGCTCGAGAACCGCGCCCGCGGCGTGTATGCGGGTGCCTTCGGGTATTTCGGGCTTGACGGTCGCATCGACCTCGCGATGGTGATCCGCAGCATCATCCTTGACGCGGATGGCGCGACCATCGGAACCGGCGGTGGCATCACCGCGCTCTCCGTACCCGAGGAGGAGCTCGACGAGGTGCGTCTCAAGGCTGCGGTGCTGCTCGCGGTGCTCGGAGTGACCTGACGCTCCCTGGCGGGTGGAGGGAACGAGCGGGTTAAGTCTGTGCAGGGTTTCGGTAACCTTGGTAGCTGGCCGTGACTTCATCCGGTCGATCCGCTTATGAATTGAGATCTTCTTGGAATACGACCACCGCCACGACGCCGAGAACGGCCAGCAGTACGACGTCGCGAAGCTGCAGGA
Organism: Microbacteriaceae bacterium; assembly: GCA_025465035.1. Taxonomy (GTDB): domain Bacteria; phylum Actinomycetota; class Actinomycetes; order Actinomycetales; family Microbacteriaceae; genus Lacisediminihabitans. The sequence goes on from JAODMH010000182.1 coordinate 21,054, forward strand.
GAAGTGGCAGGCGCGCTGGGAGGAACTGCAGCCGTTTCGCACGAGCGACCCTGCAGACAAGCGGCCGCGGAAGTACATCCTCGACATGTTCCCGTATCCGTCCGGCGATCTGCACATGGGGCACGCGGAGGCCTACGCCCTCGGTGACGTGATTGCGCGCTACTGGCGACAGCAGGGTTTCAACGTGCTGCATCCGATCGGCTGGGACTCGTTTGGACTGCCCGCCGAGAATGCCGCGATCAAACGCGGCGTCGACCCGCGCGAGTGGACCTACGCCAACATCGAACAGCAGAAGGTGTCGATGAAGCGGTACGCGGCATCCTTCGACTGGGATCGCGTGCTGCACACGAGCGACCCCGAGTACTACAAGTGGAACCAATGGCTCTTCCTGCAGATGTTCAAGAAGGGGCTCGCCTACCGCAAGGACAGCTGGGTGAACTGGGACCCTGTCGACCAGACAGTGCTCGCCAACGAGCAGGTGCTCTCCGACGGCACGAGCGAGCGTTCCGGCGCCGTCGTGGTGAAGAAGAAGCTCACCCAGTGGTACCTCAAGATCACCGATTACGCGGATCGGCTGCTGGACGACCTCAACCAGCTCGAAGGGTCGTGGCCGGCGAAGGTCATCACGATGCAGCGCAACTGGATCGGTCGTTCGATCGGCGCGGATGTCGACTTCGAGATCGAAGGACGTCCGGAAGGGGTCACCGTCTTCACCACCCGGCCTGACACCCTTTACGGCGCGACCTTCATGGTCGTCGCTCCGGACTCCGACCTGGCCGCGGAACTCGTGGCCGACCGATCACCGGAGATCACGGCGACCTTCGCCGACTATCTCGCCCGCGTGCAGAAGAGCACGGAGATCGAGCGCCAGGACGCGACCAGGGAGAAGACCGGCGTATTCCTCGACCGCTGGGCGATCAATCCCGTGAACGGGGATCGCATCCCGATCTGGGCAGCGGACTACGTGCTGGCCGACTACGGTCACGGCGCGGTCATGGCCGTACCAGCCCACGATCAGCGCGACCTCGACTTCGCCCGCAAGTTCGGTCTCGCGGTGCGCGTCGTCGTCGACACCAACGCGCCCGTGACCGGTGCGATCCCGGTCCTGCCGGTCAATCCTGAGACGGGTGAGGCGGAATTGCCCGACGACCTGCCCCCGCTCGATCCCGCCCACACCGGTATCGCTCTCGTCGGCGAGGGCCGCATGATCAACTCCGGCCCACTGGACGGGCTGAGCAAATCGAACGCGATCAAGCGCATCACTGAGCAGTTGGAGGCGGCCGGGAACGGTCGATCCGCGCGCCACTATCGATTGCGCGACTGGCTGATCTCCCGCCAGCGCTACTGGGGCACTCCCATCCCGATCATTCACGGGGAGGACGGCGAACTGATTCCGGTGGCGGAGGATCAACTTCCCGTCGAGCTGCCGCCGACCGACGGCCTCGACCTTCGGCCCAAGGGTCAGTCGCCGCTCGGCGCCGCCGAAGACTGGGTTAACGTCACGCTGCCCGACGGCAGGAAGGGGCGCAGGGATCCCGACACCATGGACACCTTCGTGGACAGTTCCTGGTATTTTCTGCGCTTCCTGAATCCCCATGACGACACCAGGGCGTTCGACCCGACCGAGGCAGAGAAATGGGCGCCCGTCGACCAGTACGTGGGCGGGGTGACCCACGCCATCCTGCATCTGCTCTATGCGCGGTTCATCACCAAGGTGCTCTTCGATCTCGGCTATGTGAGCTTCACCGAACCCTTCAGCGCTCTGCTCAACCAGGGCATGGTGCTCATGGACGGCTCTGCCATGAGCAAGAGCAAGGGCAATCTCGTGCGCCTGAGCGACCAGCTCGACGAACACGGGGTCGATGCCGTCCGCCTGACGATGGCCTTTGCCGGGCCGCCGGAGGACGACATCGACTGGGCGGACGTCTCGCCTGCGTCATCCGCGTAGTTCCTGGCCCGCGCCTGGCGTCTTGCGGGTGACGTGACGAGCTCGCCAGAAGTGGACTGGAGGACGGGCGATACCGAGCTGCGCAGAGTCACCCACCGCTTTCTTGCCGAGGCCCCCGGTCTCATCGAATCCTTCAAGTTCAACGTGGTAGTCGCCCGCATCATGGAGCTCGTCAACGCCACCCGCAAGGCCATCGACTCCGGGCCTGGCAAGGCGGATGCCGCGGTGCGCGAGGCCGTGGAAACCGTGGCACTCGCACTCAGCCTGTTCGCGCCCTATACCGCCGAGGAGATGTGGGAGAAGCTGGGCTACCCGGCGACGGTTGCGACCTACGGTTGGCGCCGGGCGGATCCGACCCTCCTCGTCGAGAGCGCCGTCACCGCGGTGATCCAGGTCGACGGCAAGGTGCGCGACCGCATCGAGGTCAGCCCCAAGATCGACTCACAGGAACTCGAGAAGCTCGCCATGGCATCCGCTGCCGTCGCGAAGGCGGTCGGCGACCGGACGATCGCCAACGTGATCGTGCGCGCACCCCGCATCGTGAACATCGCCACGAGGCCCTAGCCGTGCGGGCTGGCCGTGCGGGCTGGCCCCGGGGTCTGGCTGTGCGGTCTGGCTGTGCGGTCTGGCTGTGCGGTCTGGCCCTGCGGCGGGGAAACCACCCCCTGCGGCGGTGAAATGTTCTCGCGGCGGAGGAATCGCCGCGAGCGGCGGAGATCCGTTGTCGCGGAGGGAGATATACCTCCCTCCGCGATGCAGTTACTCCGCCGCGAGACCAGGTGCGCGCTCTGCCGCTGGACGAGCCGCGCCGGACGTGCTCGCAGGCCGCCGCTGTCCGACTCGGGCGGCTGCCCCAGTCCTCGGATGGGGCGGATTCGCCGCAACTATCCCCAACTTCTCGGGACTCCGTCGCCTCGGTCGGGCGGATGCCTAGTCTTCCGGCATGGACCCGCCCGATCAGATCGTTGCACCGCGACGCACCCGGCTGAGGGTCGGTCTCGGCGCTGCGGTCGTGCTGGTGTTGCTCGGCTTCGGGATCGCCGTGCTGGTCAGCGCACTCGGTTCGCATGGCTCCACGGCGACCGTGTCTCCGCCAACCTCGACCGCCGCCCCGACGGAAGCACCCGGCGGCACCCTCTTCGTCCACATTCTCGGTGCCGTGGAGCGGCCGGGCCTCTACACGTTGAGCGATGGCGACCGGGCGGTCGACGCGATTGCCTCGGCGGGGGGCTTCAGCGCTACGGCCGACCAGTCGCAGCTCAACCTCGCGCGACTGATCGTGGACGGCGAACAGATTTACGTTCCGAACATCGGCGAGGCACCACCTGTCGCATCAAGCGACGCGGTCGGCACAGGGGTCGGTGGCAAAGTCAACATCAACACAGCGGATGCGGCGACCCTCGAGACTCTTCCCAGGGTCGGTCCCGCCATGGCCAAGCGCATCGTCGACTGGCGCGCTGCCAACGGCAGGTTCACTGCGGTTGAGGATCTGATGAGTGTGAGCGGCGTTGGTGAAAAGACCTTCGAGCAGCTCAAAGATCTCGTGACCATATGACCGCCGACCTGCGGCTGGCGGTACCCGTCGCCGTCGGCTGGGCGACCGTGGCGGCAGTTCTGGCTGTCCCGAATGTTCTGGTCGGCATCGCGATCTCTGCCTGGGCGGGTTCACTCGTGTTGAGCTGCGTCGCGGCGGCACTGCGCCGGAGACGCGGCATGGTGGCCGGCGTCGCACTGTGTTTGGCGGCGTCCGCCCTTTTCGTGACGATCGCCGCGGCTCGAGCACCGCTGCGACAGCCGGAGGTGCTCGTCGAGGCGGCATCCGCCGGCCGGTATGTCACCGTCTCCGCAACGACCATTCAGACCGTGCGCCCCGGTGGTCGCCCATTCGCCGTGACCCTCAGCGAGGTATCGATTGGTGACCGGTTGCTGCCGGTCGCCATCCCGGTGACCGTCTTCGGGGCGCCGACCGACCGCGAGATCGGCATCGGGGCGACTCTGCGTCTTGGCGGAACGCTCGCCGCCACCGACCCCGGCGACGACGTCGGCTTCCTGTTCTTCGCCGTTGGCGCGCCGAAGGCGACCGCCGATCCGCCCTGGTATCTCGCCTGGGCGAACGGTCTGCGCGAGAGATTTCGGGATGCCGCCTCCGCGCTTCCCGGTGACGGCGGCCGTCTCCTTCCTGGGCTCGCCATCGGTGACACGAGCGCGGTGGGAAAGCCGCTGGACTCGGCGATGAAAGCGACATCGCTGAGCCATCTGACCGCGGTGTCCGGTGCGAACTGCGCGGTCGTCATCGCGCTCATCATGGTGGTGGGCGGAGCGCTCGGTCTGCCGCGCGGGGTGCGGATCGGGGCATCCGTCGCCGTCCTGCTCGGTTTCGTCGTGCTCGTCACACCAGAACCGAGCGTTCTTCGGGCGGCGGTGATGGCGACCCTCGTGCTCGGTGCGACCGCGGGTGGCCGTCCGGTCAGAGGGGTCCCGATCCTGGCGCTGGCAGTGCTCATTCTGCTCACCATCGATCCGTGGCTCTCACGAAGCTACGGTTTCGTGCTGTCGGTCCTGGCGACGGCGGGCCTGCTGGTCCTGGCGGGACCACTCGCGACAGTGCTCGGCCGCTGGCTGCCGATGGCACTCGCGGCGATGCTCGCGATCCCGATTTCGGCGCAATTGGTCTGCCAGCCCGTACTGATCCTCCTCAACCCGACGATTCCGACCTACGGAGTGCTCGCGAATGTGCTCGCAGAACCCGCCGCCCCCCTTGCCACGGTTCTCGGGCTGGTGGCGTGCATCCTGCTCCCGGCCGCGCCACCGGTCGGAGAGCTGGTCGCGCAACTCGCCTGGCTGCCGGCGTCTTGGATCGCCGCGGTCGCGGGATTCTTCGCGACGCTGCCGGGAAGCGGCGTCCCATGGCCGAGCGGGGCGGCTGGCGTCCTTTTGGTGGCCGGAGTCACCGCGCTCGGTCTGGTGGCCGTCTTTCGGCGAAAGCGGGCACGGATGATCGCCTCAGCAGCGCTCGCAGTCGTGCTCATGGGATACCTCGGAATCGCGGGCGGTGAGAGGCTGCGTGGTCAGCTCTCCCGCCCCGCCGACTGGCAGATCGCTGCCTGCGACATCGGACAGGGCGATGCGGTCCTGGTGAGGAGCCTCGGACAGATCGCACTCATCGACACTGGCCCCGATCCTGGGCTGCTGGCCGGATGCCTCGGAACGCTCGGTATCGACCGCATCGACCTTCTCATCCTGACCCACTATGACCTCGACCACGTCGGTGGAACCTCAGCGGTTCTCGGCCGCGTCGATCGTGCCATGATCGGGCCGGCCGCCGACCGGAACGATGAGCGCCTGGCCAAACAACTCGTCGACTCCGGCGCGGCGGTCGCTCAGGCGAGCAAGGGACTGACCGGCCTGTTGGGCGAACTGCGCTGGGAGGTGCTCTGGCCGCGAGCAAGACTGGGCTCGGTCTCGCCGGGCAACGACGCGAGCCTGACGGTGCGGGTCGATGGCGTCGGCCAGTGCGTGCCTGGATGCCTGAGCGCGATCTTCCTCGGCGACCTCGGCAACCGGCCGCAGGCTCTCATGATGGCGGCCAACCGCATCGGGCACGTGGACGTCGTGAAGGTTGCGCACCACGGTTCGGCCGATCAGAACGACCGACTGTATGCCACATTGACCGCATCCGTTGGCCTCATCGGTGTGGGAATCGACAACACCTATGGGCATCCCACCGACAAACTCCTGAGCATGCTCGCTGGGGTCGGCACGGTCGCCGCCCGTACGGATCTGCAGGGCATGATCCTGGTCTCACCACGGGCGCATGGCGAGGTCGGCGTTTGGAGCGAGCGAGCGGTCATCCGCAACGGTGGTGGCGAATAAGCTGGTCGGGGTTCGAACTCAGCGACACCGAAGGAGTCCCGTGGCAGGCAAGGCTGCGCCAAAAGCTGCGGTGGCGATCCCGCAGCTCGCATGGTCGAAGGTGCGCCCGGCGCGAGTAGTGCTTGTCTCCGGCACTGAAGACTTCCTCGCCGAACGAGCGATCCGTATGCTGCGCGACATCCTGAAAACCGAAGATCCAAGCCTCGAGATCAGTGACCTGGAGGCCGACGCCTACGGACCGGGGGAGCTCATCACCCTCGCGAGCCCGTCGCTCTTCGGCGAGCCGCGGATGATCCGGGTGACGGGTGTGGAGAAGTGCACTGATGCGTTCATCACCGAGACGCTCGCCTACCTCGAGGCGCCGGCCGACGACAGCTATCTCGTCCTGAGGCACGCCGGGGGAGTCCGCGGCAAGAAGCTGCTCGACGCCATCCGTGGGGGCCTCGGCAGTGGCATCGAGATCGTCTGTGCTGAACTGAAGAAGGAGACAGAGAAGCTCGACTTCGCCGCGGCGGAGTTCTCGATCGAGGGCCGCAGGATCACGAGCGGCGCTCTCCGTGCCCTCACCTCGGCTTTCTCGGACGATCTCGCCGAGCTCGCGGCGGCCTGTCAGCAACTGCTCGCCGATGCGAGCGAGGAGATCACGGAGGCGACGGTAGAGAAGTACTACTCGGGCCGGGTGGAGACGAACGCCTTCCGGGTCGCCGACATCGCGATCGCCGGTCGGCACGGCGAGTCCCTCATTCTGCTGAGACATGCGCTGGCTTCTGGCGCCGACCCCGTTCCCATCGTCGCCGCCTTCGCGAGCAAATTGCGCACTATGGCGAAGATCTCGGGAACTCGCGCCGCATCCGGCCAGCTCGCCCAGCAGTTCGGCCTGGCGCCGTGGCAGGTCGATCGCGCGCGCCGCGACCTGCAGGGCTGGAACGACGCCGGTCTCGGACGCTGCATCGAGCTGCTGGCCGAAACGGATGCGGCGATCAAGGGCGCGGGTCGCGATCCTGTCTTCGCGCTCGAGCGCATGATCGGTGTGGTCAGCGCCCGCGGCGAGGCCTGAGTCACAGACGCGGAATGAGGAGACGGATGGGCAATTCACGCTGGCGTCAGGACGGTGAAGAACCGGACTACCGATTTTCCCTCGCCAATGAGCGAACCTTCCTGGCGTGGATCCGAACCGCTCTGGCGGTGCTGGCCGGTGGCGTGCTGCTGGAGCAGTTCTCCAGCACGCTCGGGCCGCACATCGTGCTGGTGATCCTCGCGGTCATGCTCGCCCTCCTCGGTGCCGGTCTCAGCGTGCTTGCCTACCTGCGTTGGCGCGCGAACGAGATCGCCATGCGACATCGCCGGCCACTGCCAGGGACCGTCGCCCTGCCGATCGTGGCCGCGGCCGTCCTCGCTGTCGCCGCGACCATCGCGGTGCTGCTCATCGTCCAGTAGCCCCTCGATGACCATGAGCGAGGAAACGGGTTCGACGGCACCCGTGCCGGGGCTGCAAGCCGAACGCACGGCTCTCGCCTGGAATCGCACCGGTCTCGCCGTTCTCGTCAACGGGCTGCTCGCCCTGCGTAGCGGCTGGATCAGTGGACAACCAACCTTCGTCGTCGCCGGCGCGGTGTTGCTCGCTGCTGCCGCCGCTGCGGTGCTCTACGGCGCATGGCGCCGGCGTCACCTCCTTGGTGTCGGCGGTCCAACGGCCCCGGGAACGGCATCCATGATCATTGCGACGCTGGTGACCCTTCTCGCCTGCCTCACCGGCCTCGCGAGCGTCGCCTTCGTTCGTTGAGCCGATAACGTCGAGCGGTTAACGAGAAGCCGTTAACGAGAGGAACCCCGCCTCGATGAGACGGGGTTCCGCAAACTGTCTTAGAGAGCAGCAACCTGCTTGGCAATCGCCGACTTCTTGTTGGCGGCCTGGTTCTTGTGGATGACGCCCTTGCTCGCGGCCTTGTCGAGCTTCTTCGCCGCAAACTTGAGGGCGACGGCAGCCTTGGCGGCGTCCCCTGTGGCGATGGCCTCGCGGGTCGCACGCACGGCGGTCTTGACCTCGCTCTTGACAGCCTTGTTGCGCTCCTGCGACTTCTTGTTGGTGCCGATGCGCTTGATCTGCGACTTGATGTTTGCCACGTTGTTGCTTTCTTGTTAGTTACGAATAGTTGCGGAGCACGAGGATTTTCGACTCTCGGCCGCGAATCGCGCCGAGCCTCGATCGAGGCGGCACGCAAGCCAACAGGCAACATTACCAGTTGGCAAGCGGATCGGGCAATCCAATCACGCCGAGCGGGGCAGGTCCCGGCCAGATAGCCTGAAATCATGCCATCGCTCGCGCATCACATCCCATCCGTGCCGGCCTCGGGCATCCGAAGAATCTACGAATTGGCGGTCGAGCTCGACGACGTGATCTCTCTCGGCGTCGGCGAACCGGACCGACAGGTCGCGCCGCACATCTTGGCCGCGGGCGAACAGGCGTGGCGCGACGACCTCACGAACTACTCGCCCAACGGCGGCATGGCGCCACTTCGAGCGGCGATCGTCGAGAAGCTCGCGGTTCAGAACCGCATACAGGTGGATGTCGAACAGGTCTGGGTGACGATGGGCGCCACTCAGGGACTCCACCAGGCCATGCGGCTGTTGCTTGCGGCCCGCGATGAGATTCTCGTTCCCGACCCGGGATACACGACCTTCACCATGAACGCGCGGATGCTCGAGGCCGAGCCCGTGCCGTACACGCTGCGTCCCGAGCACGGCTTCGCCCCTGACCTGGAGGAACTCGAGCGATTGGTCACCGACCGCACGCGGGCGATCATCATCAACTCGCCGTCGAATCCGCTCGGAACTGTGTTGGATGAGCCTCAGCTGCGGACCCTCCTGGACTTCGCGAAGCGCCACGACCTCTGGATTATCAGCGATGAGGTCTACGAATACTTCACCTATGGTCAGCCGCACCTCAGCATTGCGAGCCTCGATGACGACGACCGCGTGTTCAGCGTCTTCTCGCTCTCGAAGACCTATGCGATGACGGGCGTCAGGGTGGGTTATCTCGTGACCCCTCCCGGCCTCACCGCGATCATGCGCACTGTGCAGGAAGCATCCATCAGCTGCGTGAGCATGCCGAGCCAATACGCTGCTATCGCGGCCATCACCGGCGATCACCAGCATGTGGCGGATTCGCGAGAGCACTACCGCGACAATCTCGAGGCGGCCTGCGCGCTGCTCGACGAGCGCGGTATCCGCTATCTGCGCCCCGGCGGCGCGTTCTATCTCTGGGTGGATGTGCAGCACGCGTCTGGCGGCGATGTCGCGGGCTGGGCGGAGCGCTTCCTCCTGCACCAGAGGGTCGCGGTCGCGCCGGGCAGCGCGTTTGGGCGCTCTGGCGAGGGCTGGATCAGGATCTGCCTCGCGGCACGCCGGGAGGACCTCCTGGAGGGCCTGCAGCGGTTGCCCGCTCCGGTCTAGACGGGTCCGGCCTACGGTGCGCCCCTAGGTGATCCGGGGGTTAGCCGGATGGTGACGTCGCGCGCGTATTTCTAGCCTGGGACCATCAACCGATTCCAAGGAGAAAAATGTCAACCGCACAGCCCGTCGTCGAACACCCTTCGGCCAGCACCCAGCCGCCAGTGGTCGGTGTAGCAGGACCCAAAGTGTTCGGCATCCTCAGCCTGGTCCTCGGCGCCGCCTCCATCGTCGCCGGCTACACCTTCGTCGTCCCAGTCGCCGCGGTGGTCCTCGGCATCCTCGGCCTCAAGCGCGAACCCGCCAGCCGCACCTTCAGCATCTGGGGGATCGTTCTCGGTGGGGTGACGCTCGCGTTGCCCGTGCTGGCCGTCGTCTTCGGCGTCGCACTTCTCGCGCCGCTCGGCATCTTCGCACTCCTCCAGGGCTTCTAAGCGCGAGGACGGAGGGGCACGGCGATCGCCGTGCCCCTCCGTCGTCGATGGGGCACCATGTCGGAACCGTTGCGCTCCGGCATGGGACAATTGTCCGATCCCCCATACGACATCCCTGAGGAACGCGTGAGCCCCACAGCATTGAAGACCCTCGAGCCGGCATCGACCGACCCGGCCTTCATCCGCAACTTCTGCATCATCGCGCACATCGACCATGGCAAGTCGACTCTCGCCGACCGGATGCTGCAGATCACCGGTGTGGTCAGCGACCGCGACATGCGGGCCCAGTACCTCGACCGCATGGACATCGAGCGCGAGCGCGGCATCACCATCAAGAGCCAGGCCGTGCGGATGCCGTGGGCCCTCGATGGGGCCAGCTACGCCCTGAACATGATCGACACCCCCGGCCATGTGGACTTCACCTACGAGGTCTCCCGCAGCCTCGCCGCCTGCGAGGGCGCGATCCTCCTGGTGGATGCCGCGCAGGGGATCGAAGCCCAGACACTGGCGAACCTCTACCTGGCACTCGACAACGACCTCACGATCATCCCGGTCCTCAACAAGATCGACCTGCCGGCGGCCGACCCGGAGAAATACGCGAAGGAACTCGCCGGCCTCATCGGCGGCAGGCCGGAGGATGTGATGCGCGTCTCCGGCAAGACCGGCGCCGGCGTCGAGGAGCTGCTCGATCGGGTCACCCAGCTGATCCCTGCGCCCGTCGGCGACCCGAAGGCCCCGGCCCGCGCGATGATCTTCGACTCCGTCTACGACGCCTACCGCGGGGTCATCACCTATGTGCGCATGATCGACGGCTCCATGGCCCCGCGCGAGAAGGTCATGATGATGAGCACGAAGAGCACCCACGAGCTGCTCGAGATCGGCGTGAGCGCCCCAGAGCCGACCCCGACCAAGGGTCTCGGCGTCGGCGAGGTCGGCTACCTCATCACCGGAGTCAAGGATGTGCGCCTCAGCAAGGTGGGTGACACGGTGACGAGCTTCGCAAAGCCGGCGACCGTAGCGCTCAGGGGCTACTCGGAACCGAAGCCCATGGTGTTCTCCGGTCTCTATCCCATCGACGGCTCGGACTATCCGGTGCTGCGCGAGGCCCTCGACAAGCTCAAGCTCAGCGATGCCGCCCTGGTCTACGAGCCGGAGACCTCGGTCGCGCTCGGCTTCGGCTTCCGCTGCGGATTCCTCGGGCTTCTGCATCTCGAAATCGTGACCGAACGGCTGGAGCGCGAATTCGGTCTCGACCTCATTGCGACAGCGCCATCCGTGATCTACGAAGTCACGACGGAGGACAAGAAGCGCACGACCGTGACCAACCCGAGCGAGTTCCCCGGCGGCAAGATCGCGAGCGTGTCTGAGCCGATCGTCAAGGCATCGATTCTCACGCCCAAGGACTATGTCGGTACCGTGATGGAACTCTGTCAGGGGCGGCGCGGAACTATGCAGGGCATGGAATACGTCGGCGAGGATCGGGTCGAATTGCACTACACGATGCCGCTCGGCGAGATCGTCTTCGACTTCTTCGACCATCTCAAGAGTCGCACCCAGGGGTATGCCTCGCTCGACTACGAGCCCGTCGGCGAGCAGGAAGCCGACCTCGTGAAAGTCGACATCCTGCTGCAGGGTGAGGCGGTCGACGCCTTCAGCGCGATCGTGCACCGAGACAAGGCCTACGCCTACGGTGTGTTGATGACCGAGCGACTCAAGAAGCTCATCCCGCGCCAGCAGTTCGAGGTGCCGATCCAGGCAGCCATCGGCGCGCGGATCATCGCCCGCGAGTCGATCAGCGCGATGCGCAAGGACGTCCTGGCCAAGTGCTACGGCGGTGACATCACCCGCAAGCGCAAGCTCCTCGAGAAGCAGAAAGAGGGCAAGAAGCGGATGAAGATGGTGGGCAGGGTCGAGGTTCCGCAGGAGGCGTTCATCGCGGCGCTGTCGGGCGACACCGAGGCCAAGAAGAAGTAGCTCAGGGCTCGGTAGCGCATCGAATTGTCGCAAATCGACCTAAGGCATTGGCGATAGATCGGATTGCGACAACTCGATGCGACGCACCCGCGGAGCACGCGGGAATGTTCCGCCCCCGGAATCGAGTTCAGCATCACATGAGCGAAAGCGTTCCCGCCGATGCGCAGGTGGTGGTTGTCGGCGCGGGGCAGGCCGGACTCTCTGTCGCTTTCCATCTGCGACGACTTGGGCTTGTACCCGGTGAAGACTTCGTCATCCTGGATCGCGGGCCGAGCACCGGCGGTGCCTGGCAATTCCGCTGGGAGTCGCTTCGACTGGGCACCGCCCATCGGGTGAGCGATCTCCCGGGCATGAACGAACTGGGCCTCAGTTTCGCCACGGCCGACCAGATGCGCGCTGCACGCGACGTCGTGGCCGAGTACTACGAACGGTACGAGCGGCATTTCGCGCTGCGCGTGATTCGACCGGGCACGGTCGTTGCCGTGACGGAGGGAGCGGATGGCGGACTCGCCGTCCAGACCAGCGGCGGCCCCATCCAGAGCCGGATCCTCGTCAACGCGAGCGGAACCTGGGCCACACCATTCCGGCCGTACTACCCCGGCGCGGAGAGTTTTCGAGGCCTGCAGATCACGACGCCCGAGTACCGTGCCGCAGCAGATTTCTCGGGCAGCCGGGTCGTCGTCGTCGGCGGAGGCACCTCGGCGGTCGGATTCCTGCTCGAGTTGGAGGGCATGGCTGCCTCGACAGTGTGGGTCACCAGGCGTCCCGTCGAGTTCGCCGACAATCCTCAGGCCGGTATCACTGCGGTGGCCAATCAGGACGCGGCGGCGAGGGAGGGCCTGCCGCTGCCGAGCATCGTTGGTGGCACCGGGCTTCCCGCCACCCAGGCAAACCTGACAGGAGTCGAGCGCGGACTCCTGGTCGCACGGCCGATGTTTTCTCGGATCGAGCCCGACGGCGTGCGCTGGGCGGATGGCACCGTCGAGCCGGCCGATGTGATCATCTGGGCGACCGGTTTTCGCGCCGATCTCGCCCACCTCGCGCCGCTTGACCTGCGCGAGCACGGCGGCGGCATCCGCGTCGAGAAGGGGAAGGTCACTCGCGATCCGCGCATCTATCTCGCCGGTTATGGCCCGCAGGCCAGCACGATCGGTGCGAACCGCGCCGGACGCGCCGTTGCGGTGCAGGTGCTGGACGCACTCGGGAGCGACGGTTGGCTGGCGCCAGCGGAGGCGCCGCCCGTGGCGTCGGCGGCATCCGCCGGCACCTAAAGTGGAGGGATGCGCGGCTTCGTCCATCGCCGCAGCACCCCGAGGAGAGCTAGATGTCGAAGCGACTACCGCTCTGGCAGCGGCCGGTGACCTACGCGGCGATCGGCGCGACACAGGCGTCCGACCTCGCCATGCATCCTCCGCCCGGATATCGCCCGTACGAGCGCCGCACGCGCATCGGCCACGGCGACGCGCGTTGGGACTACGCCTGGACCGAGGTGCTCACCTGGGGCATCCAGCGCAACAGCGGTTTCACGATCGATCTCGCCGAGGCTCCTGCTGCGGTCACCGATCAGACCTACGTTCCGGTGGCATTCGACGAGGGCGGCGCTCCGGTCGCGGGAGCGACCACGGCCAGCAACGACGAGACGGTATTCGGGCCGGATGGCGCGGCCTTCGTCGTCCCAGGCGACACCGCCCGGCTGCGGATTCCCTTCGGGCCGTTTCGCGTCGTCGCTCCGGCGCGGGTCGTGTATGTCGTCGACGAGGCGCGGCGAAAGGGCTTCGCCTACGGCACGCTCGCTGGTCATCCCGTGAGCGGCGAAGAGGCCTTCATCGTCGAGCAGACGGATGACGGCTCGGTCTGGCTCGAAATCCGCGCCTTCTCCCGTCCTGCCAACGCGTTCTGGTGGGCGGTGTATCCGGTGCTCAGGATCTCGCAGGCCTTCTACACGAAGCGATACTTCCGGTCGTTGTCAGGCCCGGTCGAGGCTGGACAGACCGGCTAGGACCTCGAGCACCTCCGACAGGCCGCCAGCGAGGTCGTCGATCACCAGCACGGCACTCGTCTCGCGCAACTCTGCGGCTGAGTAGTGGCCGGTCGCCACGGCGATGAAGGGGATACCCGCGGCATCCGCCCCGATGCCGTCGCCGGGGGTGTCACCGATGATGATGAGCCGTTGACCGTAGAGTTCTGCCGCGGCGCGAAGCGTGATCTCCGCGCGGACCGGTGCGGTGTCGCCGAAGTAGGAGTGCCGCCAGTCGAAGGCGCCGGGGTCGAGACCGGCACCCTCCATCTTGTATCGCGTGCGATTGGCCGAGTTGCCGGTGAGCAACGCGTTGACGACGCCCCGGTCGGCGAACGCCTGAAGCGCATCGACGATGCCCGGTGCGATCTCGCGACGGCTGCCGCCGAGGTGCCGCTCGAGCGACAGTCGATCGAGGTGTACCGAGGCGAGCGAGTGCAGGTCGCGCGGGAGAGCGTTGGCCTCGAGGGCCTCCCAGATGATCTGGCCGTCGGTCTTGCCGTGCACGCGCGGCACGGGGAACTCCAGCGGTCGGCCGATCGCCAGTTCGATCGCCTCGCCGTAGAGGCCGCCGGCGTTGATCCCGTTCCGCAGGAGCGTGCCGTCGACATCCCAGAGGACGTACAGGCGGGGGTCGGGTTCTGGGTCGCTCACAGTTCCATGCTGGCACAGGCGAGCCGCGGCATCCGCCCGCCCGTTCGGAAATTCAGGACAATGGACCCGGCCGTCCCGCTTCGACCCGGGAATCCCGGAGGCGGGGTATCAGCCGTGCGTCGGTTCTCCTGAATTTCCGAAGGGCGGCACCGAAGCAACCGGCACACAGCGGAGTCTGGGAGAATCGACGGGTCATGCCAAGCGCACTCCCTCTCGCCGACCCTGCACCGCTCGACGGCCGACTTCCCGGATCCGTCGTGTCGGGAGCCGGAGCCCGCAACTTCGGCGTTTACGTCCACGTGCCCTTCTGCCGCGTGCGCTGCGGCTACTGCGACTTCAACACCTACACGGCCGACGAACTGCGCGGCGCCAAGCGCACGGACTATGCCGGACAGGCGATCGCCGAGGTCGCGATGGCGCGGCGGGTGCTCGAGCAGGCCGGCCTTCCATCGCGAGTGGTCGACACGGTGTTCTTCGGGGGAGGAACCCCGACGATGCTCCCGGTCACGGATCTCGCCGACATGCTCGCCGCCGTCGTCGGCACCTGGGGCCTCGCCGAGGGAGCCGAGGTGACCACCGAGGCCAACCCCGATTCGGTGGATGCCGCGTACCTGCAGTCCCTCGCGGACGCGGGCTTCACACGCGTCTCGTTCGGCATGCAGTCCGCGGTGCCGCACGTGCTCGCGACCCTCGAACGGACTCATGATCCCGAACGGATCCCGCTCGTCGTCGACTGGGCCCGCGCGGCCGGACTCCAGGTCAGCCTCGACCTCATCTATGGGACGCCGGGGGAGTCGCTCGACGACTGGCATGCATCCCTCGAGCAGGCACTCGCCCAGGAGCCGGATCACCTCTCCGCATACTCGCTCATCGTCGAAGACGGTACCAAGCTTGCGCGCCAGATCAGGCGTGGCGAGGTCGCCGTCCCCGACGAGGATCTGCAGGCCGACATGTATGAGCTCGCCGACGGGATGCTCGACGTGGCGGGCTATCGCTGGTACGAGGTCAGCAACTGGTCCCGCTCTGAGGAGTTCGTCTCCCGCCACAACCTCGCCTATTGGCAGGGGCACGACTGGTGGGGCGTCGGCCCGGGCGCGCACAGCCACGTCGGCGGCGTCCGCTGGTGGAATGTGAAGCACCCGGCCGCCTACGCGGAGCGCATCCTCGCCGGCCAGTCTCCGGCAGCAGGACGCGAAACTCTCGACGATGAGACACGGCGCGTCGAGCGGGTTCTCCTGCACACGCGGATCCGTGCGGGCCTGGATGTCGCCGAACTCACGCCGTCCGGCCGCACCGCCGTTGCCGGGCTCATCGGCGACGGTCTCGTCGACGGCGTCTCCGCACTCGGCGGCACGGTCGAACTGACCCTGCGCGGCCGGCTGCTCGCCGATGCCGTCGTGCGTCGCCTGCTGGACGAGTAGCGCTCTTACGCGGTGATGAACCGGATGGCCAGCGGGTACACGTAGGTCTCTCCGCGGTTGGCCGCGACGGCCGCGATGATGCTGAACACGATGTTGAGCACCGCGACGACGAGCAGCACAAGGAAACCGACGAAGAACCAGCTCGTGAAGATTCCGACGATATTGCCGAGCAGCACGGTCAGCTGGAAGTTGAGCGCCGTCGTGGTGTGATCACGGATGAGCGGCCCACGATCCTTGAGCAGCAGGTAGCCGACAAGTGCCGGGAGGAAATCAAGGAAGATGCCGCCGATATGAATGAGCGTCGCCCACAGTTTCTCGTCGCCCGGTCTGAGCGGTTGCACGGTCTGGTCGGGGCTGGCGGGCGGTGGCGTGGTTTCAGACATGAGGCTATTAAAGCAAGAAGCCCGGGAAGAGTGTTCCCGGGCCTCCCGCGCGACGGATGCGGACTACTTGATCCAGCGGATGTTCACCGGGTAACGGTAGCTGCCACCGGCGTTGACCTTCACGCCGCCGAGGATCGCGAAGATGATGTTCACGATGATGACTGCCCAGTACACGATTCCCGCCAGCAGGGCGATGATCCAGCCGACGAACGGGATGAATCCGAAAATGATCTGCACGATGAACAGGATGATGAGGGCGCCGACGACGTTGATGGTCCAGTTCAGGGCTTCCTTGCCCTCAACCTTGGTGCGCGCCCCGCGGGGACCGAAGACCAGATAGATGATGAGCGCCGGGATCAGCAGGATGATATTGAGGAAGTGCGCGAGCGATGCCCAGAGCTTGTCGTCGGTTTCGCTGAGAGGAGTTGCGGGCTGAGGTGCCGCGGCCGGTGTTGGATCAGTCATGTGCGTTGCCTTTCAGATGGGCGATTCGGTTCTACCAGAAGAAAGAGCTCGAATGCATGTGACCCCCGTTTGCGGGCGGTCGACAAGCTCATGCATAAGCTACTGCCCCATTCACTCCGCGTGCAATGCCTTCCTTCGTCCGGGTCACGATACAATTGGCAGTCCGACGTGCCGAGTGCCAAGACCGGAGGTGATGGCGAATGGTCACTGAACGTGGCCTCGATGTGCTTCGCGTCATCGTGCAGGATTACGTCGCCTCCCGCGAACCGGTGGGCTCGAAGTCGATTGTCGACCGCCATTCTTTCGCCGTGTCCGCTGCGACGATCCGCAATGACATGGCTCTTCTCGAAGAAGAGGAATTGATCGCGGCGCCGCACACCTCATCCGGCCGCATTCCCACCGACAAGGGCTACCGTGTCTTCGTCAACCAGCTCGCCGACCTACGCCCGCTCTCGGCGGCTCAGCGCACCGCCATCGAGACGTTTCTCGGGCAGTCGGCCGACCTCGATGAGGTTCTTGGCCGCACGGTGCGCCTGCTTTCGCAGCTGACGCATCAGGTCGCTCTTGTGCAGTACCCGTCGCTCACGCGTTCGCGGATCCGCCATGTCGAACTCGTGCGGCTCACCGCCACGCGGATGATGACGGTGCTGATCACCGACGCCGGCCAGGTCGAGCAGCGACTGATCGATGTGACTCCCGGGCTGGATGAGGAGTTTCTCGCGCAGCTGAGGACGAAACTCAATGCCTCCATCGGGGGTCTCGCCCTCGCCGACGCGGCAGAGCGGCTCGCGACCATCGCGGACCAGTTCACGGCGGAACATGCCTCGGCAGTGAAGCAGATCGCGACCGCTCTCATCGATCAGGTGCTCGCGCATCGCCAGGACAAGCTCGTCATGGCTGGCACCGCCAACCTGGTGCGCACCGAGGATGATTTCACCGGTAGCATCTACCCGGTGCTCGAGGCGATCGAGGAACAGGTCACCCTGTTGCGGCTGTTCGGCGAGATGGAGCCGGACCAGAACGGGTTCTCCGTGAGTATCGGCAGCGACAATGCGTCATTCGGTCTCGGGGAGACCTCCGTGCTCACCACCGGCTACACCGCATCCGGCAGCGAGGTTTCGCGGCTGGGAGTCATCGGGCCGACCCGGATGGACTACTCGAACAACATCGCCGCCGTGCGGGCCGTCGCACGATACCTGTCGCGCCTGCTCGGCGAAAACTGACATCGCTGCCGCCGACGACAGTAGGTCGTCGGCGAGCGCAGCGGAAATGGATACTAATTTGGCTGACCACTACGAAGTACTCGGCGTCGACCGCGATGCGACGACGGACGAGATCAAGAAGGCGTACCGGCGCCTGGCACGGGAGCTGCATCCCGATGTGAATCCCGGGGCCGAGGCATCCGAACAGTTCAAGCTGGTGACGCACGCCTATGATGTGCTCTCCGACCCGCAGCAGCGGCAGCAGTACGATCTCGGCCCGCAGACCGGATTCGGCGGAGGCGGCGGCGGCAACTTCGGCGGTTTCGGCGACATCTTCGAGACCTTTTTCGGGGGTGGACAGAGCCGCGGGCCCCGGTCTCGCCGGGAGCGCGGCCAGGACGCCCTCGTGCGGGTGGAGGTGGATCTCGATGAGATCATCTTCGGCACCAAGCGCGAGGTCGAGGTCGATACGGCAGTGCTGTGTGAGACCTGCCACGGATCGTGCTGCGCGCCGGGCACCCAGCCGGTCACCTGCGACATCTGCCACGGCACAGGGCAGATTCAGCGTGCGGTGCGCAGTCTCCTCGGCAATGTAATGACATCGAGTCCCTGCGGCACCTGCCGAGGCTACGGCACGGTCATCCCGAACCCCTGCCCGACCTGCCAGGGCCAGGGTCGGGTGCGCGCCCGCCGCAGCATCCCCGTCGACATTCCCGCCGGCGTCGACACCGGCCTGCGTCTGCAGCTCCCCAACCAGGGCGAGGTCGGGCCGGCCGGCGGTACCGCTGGCGACCTCTACCTCGAGATCAAGGTGCGCCACCACGAGGTCTTCAGCCGCAACGGGGACGACCTGCTGGCAACCCTCGAAGTACAGATGACGGATGCCATCCTCGGCACGAAGACCGTCCTCAAGACATTGGATGGCGAGGTCGCGGTCGAGATCAGGCCGGGCACGCAGAGCGCAGAGGTCATCACGGTCAAGGACCGCGGCGTCACCCACCTCCGCGGAAGCGGACGCGGCGACCTCAAGATCGGCGTCCAGGTGACGACGCCGACCAAGCTCAGTCACAAGGAGCAGGAGCTCATCAAGCAGTTCGCCGGTTCCCACCGGGCGGCGGCCCCATCGCTTACCCACTTCCAGCAGGGCCTGTTCCAGAAGCTGCGCGACCGCTTCCTCAACATCTAACATCCGGTCGGCATTGCCGCATCACCCTCGAGTTGTCGCAAATCGACCTTCCTGGCGCGGTCGAGGTCGATTTGCGACAACTCGAGGGTGGATGCGCGTCACAACCGGACACGGGATCTGACAGAGTGATGCCGTGGCGCACTTCTACCTGAGCGAAGAACTCGAATCGGCGAGCGTCGGTGCGCGTGTGTCCGTGACTGGGCAGGAGGCACGGCACGCCGTGACCGTCAGCCGCATCGCCGTCGGCGAATCGATCGCGGTCGGCAATGGCGCTGGCCTCATCGTCACGGGGTCTGTCGTCTCCGCCGAGCCGGCAGAGTTCGTGGTGGAGGTCGAGACCGTCGCGGAGACCCAGCCGGCCTCTCCCGCCATCTGGCTCGCCCAAGCGCTCGCCAAGGGCGATCGTGACGAGCATGCCGTGCAGCAGGCGGCCGAGCTCGGCGTCGACGGCGTCATCCCGTGGGCGGCACAGCGCTCGATCGTCAAGTGGGAGGGTGCGAAGGTCCGCAAGGGCCACGACCGCTGGAGTGCGATCCTGCGCGAGGCGAGCAAGCAGTCGATCCGGCCCTGGATCCCCGAGGTGGGGGATCTGGCATCCACCACCGTTCTCGCAGCCCTCGCCGGAGAGACGCGGATGCTCGTGCTCGAGCCGACGGCATCCGTCGCGCTCACCTCGCTCGAGCCGGACGGCCGCGACGTCGTGCTCGTCGTCGGACCGGAGGGAGGCATCGCCCCGGCGGAGCTGAGCCGCCTGGAAGCCGCCGGCGCCACGCCGGTGCGGCTCGGCGACACGATCCTGCGCACGTCGAGTGCCGGACCCGCCGCGATCGCGGTGCTCAACGCGCAACTAGGCCGCTGGTAGCGAACGCCCCGCCGGCGAACGGTGCCGTCGCTTAAGCTAGACGCATGTCAGCCAGCATCGAGCCATCGGTCTTCTCGCGGATCGTCGCGCGCGAAATCCCGGCAGACATCGTCTTCGAGAACGAGCACATCATCGCGTTCAGGGACATTGCCCCGAAGGCCCCCGTGCACATCCTGATCGTGCCGAAGACCGAGGACTATCGCGATGTCACCGAGCTGGCAGCTGGCGATCCCGCGCTGCTCGCCGAGCTGATCGCCACCGCCCAGCAGCTCGCCGACCAACACTCCGCCGGGGAGTTCCGTCTCGTCTTCAACACGGGGTCCTCCGCCGGCCAGACCATATTCCATGTCCACGCCCATCTTCTCGGCGGGCACCTTCCGGAAGGCACCCTTGGCAACTAATAGCCACAGCAGCGACGCGTCTCGTTCGGATGACCGCGGCACCGACCGGGTCGAACTTCGAGTCGACGGGGTCGCGATGGTGCGGCTTCTCGGACCGCAGGATCGGCTGCTCAAGACCATCGAGAAGGAATACCCGCGTGTCGAGGTTCTGGTGCGCGGCAACGAGATCGCCCTGGAGGGCGACGCCGACCAGGTGCACGCGGCCGCGAGGCTGGTGGAGGAGCTGGTGACGATGGTGCGCGCCGATCGTGAACTCGGGCAGCGGGACGTCACCGAGTCCGCGAAGATCCTCAACGCCGATCCGCGGGTGAGTCCGGCGGAGTTGCTCAGCCAGGCGATCCTCACCAGTCGGGGCAAGAGCATCCGCCCCAAGACCCTCGGGCAGAAAGAGTACGTCGACGCCATCGACGAGAACACCATCGTCTTCGGCATCGGTCCGGCAGGCACCGGCAAGACCTACCTGGCGATGGCCAAGGCCGTGCAGGCTCTGCAGCGCAAGGAGGTCAGCCGCATCATCCTGACCCGGCCGGCTGTCGAGGCTGGCGAACGGCTCGGCTACCTGCCCGGCACTCTCACCGACAAGATCGATCCGTACCTGCGTCCGCTGTACGACGCGCTGAACGAGATGATGGATCCCGAAATCGTGCCCAAGCTGCTCGCGGCCGGGACGATCGAGGTCGCCCCTCTTGCCTACATGCGTGGCCGCACGCTCAATGACTCCTTCATCGTGCTCGACGAGGCGCAGAACACGACGCCGGAACAGATGAAGATGTTCCTCACTCGGCTCGGGCACGGTTCGAAGATGGTCGTGACCGGCGACGTGACCCAGGTCGACCTGCCAGCGGGAGCCAGCGGGCTCCAGCTGGTGACCCGGGTGCTCGGCGAGATCGACGAGATCCACTTCGCCCGCCTGACGAGCGAGGATGTCGTCCGCCACAGCCTCGTCGGCCGGATCGTCGACGCGTACACGAGGTACGACGCCGAGCGTCAAGCCCAGAAGTTCGAACGTCAGCAGGCGACGGACGGCATGAACCGCGCCGACCGTCGTGCCGGGCAACCCCAGGATCGCCTGAGCAAGAGATGGGGCCGCTGAGGTGTCGATCGAGATCAACAACGAGTCCGTCATCCCGGTCGATGAGGTCGCGCTGCAGCGGCTCGCGACCTATGCGCTCGACTTCCTGCACGTGCATCCGGATGCCGAACTCGCGATCGTGCTCGTCGACGAGGGCGCCATGGAGCAGCTGCACCTGCAGTGGATGGACGAGCCGGGTCCGACCGACGTGCTGAGTTTCCCGATGGACGAGCTCCGCCCGGGAACCGAGGAGGCGATGACCCCCGCCGGTCTGCTCGGCGACATCGTGCTCTGCCCCCAGGTCGCGATCTCGCAAGCCGAGACCGCAGGTCACAGTCCCCTCGAGGAGATGCTTTTGCTGACGACCCACGGCATCCTGCACCTGCTCGGCTTCGATCACGCGGAACCGGAGGACGAGAAGGAGATGTTCGGAGTACAGCGCGACATCCTCGTCGGTTTCGCCCTCGCCGAGCGACGAACGAAATAGTTCGAGAACGCAGGGTCAGCCATGATTCCGATCTTCGTCTCCGTCGCCGTGCTGCTGGTGATCTTCGGCGGTCTGCTTGCCGCGGCTGATGCAGCGCTGAGCGTGCTCTCCCGGGCCGACCTGCTCGAAATCGCGTCGCACTCGCGCGCGCGCAAATCGCTCAACGCCATAGCCGCGGACATCGGGGCTCACATCAACGCGGTCAACTTCATGCGAGTCGTCACGGAGACGACGGCGGCCGTGCTGGTGACGCTCGCCTTCGCCTATGTCTTCGCACAGTGGTGGTGGGCGCTGCTGTGCTCCGCATTCATCATGACTGTCGCCTCCTTCGTCCTGGTCGGATCGAGCCCGCGCAGCGTGGGAAGGGTGCACGCGCGCGCCGTCGTGCGTTGGTCTGCCTGGGTGGTGCACGCCATCCGCAGGTTCCTCGGTCCGATCGCCGCAGCGCTCGTCGCCATCGGCAACCGGGTCACTCCGGGGCGGACCGCGACCTTCTCCTCTGAAGAGCAGTTGCTGAGCATGGTCGACGAGGCCACGGAACTGGATGTGCTCGAGGAGGACGACCGGGAGCTCATCCACTCGATCTTCGAATTCAACGACACCGTGGTGCGCGAGGTCATGATCCCGCGCACCGACATGGTCACTATCGACGGCGACGAAACGGTGGGTGCGGCGATGGGGCTGTTCCTGAGCCGGGGCGTCTCGCGGATGCCGGTGATCGGGGACGACGTCGACCAGGTCCTCGGCGTGCTGTATCTACGGGATGTCGCGCGCCTCAGCTACGAGCGGCCGAAGGGCATCGACCGTGTGACTGTCGACTCGCTGGCCCGGACGGCGCTGTTCGTTCCCGAATCGAAGAAAGCGGACGACACGCTCCGCCAGATGCAACTCGAATCCAACCACCTCGCCATGGTTGTCGACGAGTACGGCGGCATCGCCGGGCTCGTGACACTCGAGGACCTCATTGAGGAACTCGTCGGGGACATCTCGGACGAATACGACCACGAGGTGATCGAGATCGAAGAGCTCGGGGACGGCACGTACCGGGTGAGCGCGCGCCTCCCGGTCGATGAGCTCGGCGAGCTGTTCGACATCGAACTCGAGGATGACGATGTCGACTCTGTCGGCGGCCTGCTCGGCAAGGCGCTCGGCCGCCTGCCACTGCCGGGATCCGTCGCAACGTACTCTGGACTGATACTCACGGCCGAGCGCACCGAGGGCCGCCGCAAGCGGTTGAGCACCGTGCTTGTCGAGCGTGACCAGGCACTCATCGATGCGCAGGCGGCGTTTCGCAAGACGACAACGAACAACGGAGACGACCGTGGCGAATGATCCTGAATTCCGGGCCGGATTCATCTCCTTCGTCGGACGTCCCAACGTGGGCAAGTCGACGCTCACGAACGCGCTGGTCGGCGAGAAGGTCGCGATTACCTCGTCGAAACCGCAGACTACCCGCCGCGCCATCCGGGGCATCGCCCACCGGCAGGACGGACAGCTCATCCTCGTGGACACCCCAGGGATGCACCGCCCGCGCACCCTGCTCGGCGAGCGGCTCAACAGCATCGTGCAGGATACCCTCGGAGACGTCGACGTCATCGGTTTCTGCATGCCGGCGGACGAGAAGATCGGCCCCGGCGACCGTTACATCAACGAACAG
>JAODMH010000223.1 GCA_025465035.1 Microbacteriaceae bacterium
ATCGTTCATCCAGTTCTTAGCCGGGGTGAAGTGGTAGCCCGGTCGGTAGTCGTCTCTAGTCAGTTTGCGGCCCTGTCGTCGAAAGAGAATTGCTTCACTAGACCAGCATCACGTCGACGGATTCCCGTTCCACTGGCGGGCAGTCAATTTTGATGAGCGCGTTCTCGTCAGCGCGGTCGATTCCGAGGAGCAATCGAACGCCTGCCGCACCAAGCTCATAGTGAGGAAGTGCCACGGTAGACAGAGGGGGACGCAGGTGTGCCGCGATGACCTCCTGGTTGTCGAACCCAACGACAGCCATGTCATCGGGGATGGACAGCCCGCGCCGCCGTAAGCCGTCGTAGACCCCCATCGCCACTCGATCGTTGTGACAGAAGACCGCTGACACGCCGTGGGCGAGAAGGGCTTCGACTGTGTCGTAGCCGCCCTCTTGATCTGGCGCAGCGTCAAAGACCAGGTCCGGATCGAAGACAAGCCCTGCCATCTCCAGGGCCTCCCGGTATCCCCGCAGCCGACCGTCCCTTGCTGGGGCGGGGGTCGTGGTGTTGATGAATGCGATTCGCTGATGGCCCCGACGGATCAGGATGTTGGTTGCTGTGCGCCCGCCTTCCACTTCGTCGGGTACGACCGCGCGAGTGTCGAAGTCGGGTGAGAAGCAGTTGACGAGAACGAAATCTGTTTCGCGAAGCGCGGGCGGTACAACTGCCGCTCGGTGGAACCAGGTCGAGTACAGGATGCCTCGCACCTTGTGTTCGAGCATCATTGAAATTGCGTCTGTCTCCGCCGGTTCGTTGCCCTCGGTGTTCGCGACGAGGAGCACGTACCCGTGCTTCCACGCTTCGTCCTGGGCGCCGTGAATGATTTGACCGGCGAAGGGAGTTGTTGCGATCGCGTCTGCGACGAGCCCGATGAACCTCGAGCTTCCACTCGCCAGTGTCTTCGCAAGCGCGTTCGGCCTGTACCCCAGATCGCGGATCGCGTCCCGGACTCTCTTGCGCGCGTCGACGCCGATTCTGGCGTCCTTCTTGTTGTTGACCACCAAAGAAACTGTGGCCACGGAGACGCCAGCGGCTTCCGCAACGTCGCGCAGGGTTACCGGATGGCCAGGCCTCGGGATGGACATGGGATGCGGGGCTTCCCTTTCGGTCTTTTTCGGGCCTCTTTCCAGCGTCATTGCCGCTCTGCCCGTAGCGTCTCCACTGTAGCCCTCTACCCTTTCGTCGCTCCGCTTTCGAGCCCGTAGATGATCGACCGGTTAAGAACGAGGAACACGAGCAACAAGGGGGTGATCGTCACGCAGACAGCGGCGAACGTTGCGGTCCAGTCGACCTTGCCCATCGCGCCGATGTAGTTCTGAAGGCCCAACGGAATGGTCTTCAACCCCTCTGAGAGCACAAAGGTGTTGGCGAAGATGAAGTCGTTCCAGATGAAGATGCTGTTGACCAGCACCACTGTGACCATGGTGTTGACTGACAAGGGCAGGGTGATCAAACCAAAGATCCGATACGGTCCCGCGCCATCGAGCGAGGCCGCTTCATATGTCTCTCTCGGGATGTACTCGAAGAACGACGAGAACAGGTATACCGACATCGGGAGCGCAAACCCGGCCAACGGAATGATCATCGACTGGTACGTGTCCAGGAGGTTCACGGAGGCGTAGTCGACGAAGAGTGGAACAAGGGCGATCTGTACCGGCACGATAATGCCGATGAGGAACAGGCCCCGAACGAATTTGCTGAGGCGAAAGCCGAGAACCTGAATTGCATATGCCGCCATCATGCCCAGAAGCACGATCAGGATGTTCGCTCCCATCGTCACGACGAGGCTGTTGACGATGTTCTGCCCGAGGTTGCCGTGGGCGAAGGCGCGCGCGTAGTTGTCCAGTGTGACTGAACTGGGTAGCGCGAATGGGTTCCCGGCTGCGAAGTCGCGTTCCGAGCGGATACTGGTCAGGAACAGCCAGACAAGCGGGTAGACCTGCACGATGACGATCGCGACGATGAGGGTCGTCGACAGGGTGCGGAAGAGGCTGGGCTTCTGCCGGCGGCGACGCGTGGGGACAATACGGGGTGCCGTTGCGCGCCCGGTAGGGGCAGTGTGCGTGGTGGTCATGCGTCTGCCTTTCGTCTCAGTAGGAGGAAGATCAGTCCGACGGCGACGAGACACTCGACGACGACGAAGACCGCGATTGTGCTGGCGTATCCGTAGTCCGTGCTCGTGAACGCCGTCTTGTACATGTAGGTGGTTAGGAGTTCGGAGGATTGCCCCGGTCCCCCGTTGGTCATCAGGTAGGGGATATCGAATCCTCGAAGGCTGTATGTCACCGCGATGATCGTCGTGGTGATCCATACCGGGCGGATATAGGGGAACCGGATCTTCGTGAACAGGACCCACCGCGAGGCGCCGTCGAGGCGCGCGGCCTCTTCCAGTTCCTGCGGCACTGCCAAAAGGGCGGCATAGATGATGAGCATGTAGAGACCGGTGAACCGCCACCCTTCGGGAATCGAGTCGGCCGCGAGCACCGTGTGGATGTCGGACAGCCACGCTCTGGACAGCCCGCCGAGGCCGACCCAGCCGAGAATCTGGTTGAGGAGGCCGACAGGGTCGAAGGAGTAAATGCGCTCGAAGAGGAACGCGATAGCGACGGTCGAGATTACCGCTGGGAGCAAGTAGAGGGTCTTGACCAGTTCGCGGCCACGTCTAAACGACGTCAGGAGGCTGGCGACGAGCAAGGCTCCTCCGAGTTGAAGGACGACGCAGATGACGACGTATCCGAGGCCGTTCAGGAACGCATGCCAGAAAACGCTGTCGCCGGTGAGCATGTGCGCATAGTTCGACAGGCCGATGAACTGGAGCGCGCTGATCCCGTCCCACGAGAAGAAGCTCAGGAATAGAGACTGAAGGATGGGCAGCAGAACCGCGAAGCCGTAGAGCAGCAAGGGCGGCAGCAGAAAGACCAGGACTGACAGTCGTGATCGGCGCGGAAGCATGGAGGGGTTGCCTTTCTGGGTGGGGGGCCGAAGCCCCCCACCGCTTGGGACTACTTGAAGAACTTCGGAGCGTTTTGCGCGATGGCATCATCCATCGTTTTCGTGAACTCGTCAGGTTTCACATTGCCTTGAACCAAGAGCACCAACTCCTGCTGGAGGCGTGTGTTGGTGGTCGGATCGAGCTGGG
>JAODMH010000219.1 GCA_025465035.1 Microbacteriaceae bacterium
CCGCCGCCTTCGAAGCGCTCGGCTGGACGATCGTGCGCGCGAATCCGGTCGACGAGGCGCTCGGCCACGGCTTCATCCACAGCCAGCGCCACGGCATGGAGGTCTTCAAGCACATCCCCGCCGAAGCACCGCTTATCGTGGCCGAGGCCGTCTGGCAGTACAGTCACCACGTGCTCTCCGGGCTGCGAACCCATCGCGGGCCGATCCTCACTCTCGCGAACTTCTCCGGCACCTGGCCGGGACTGGTCGGCCTGCTGGGGCTCAACGCTGGCCTCACCAAGATGGGCAGGAAGTATTCGACCCTCTGGAGCGTCGACTACACCGATGACTGGGTGCAGCGTGGCATCCGGGAATGGATCGAGACGGGTCACGTGACGCACGATGCGTCACACGTGCGCCCTCTTCCTGCACTGCCGGAGAGCGACGAGAAGGCTCTTGGCGAGGCACTCGCCGATCAACTGGCAACCGACAAGGCGATCTTCGGAGTTTTCGACGAAGGCTGCATGGGCATGTACAACGCCATCATCGACGACGAGCTCATGAACAGGCTCGGCATCTACAAGGAACGCCTCTCGCAGAGTGCCCTCTGGGCCGACATGCAGACGGTTTCGGATGCCGAGGCCGCCGCCGTCGGCGACTGGCTGAAGGCAAAGGGCATGACCTTCAAGCTCGGAACGGATGAGGCGACGGAACTCACCGAAGCCCAGCTCGCTTGGCAGTACAAGATGTACATCTCGATCCTGCGAATCAGCGACGACTACGGGCTCGACGGCATCGGTGTGCAATACCAGCAGGGACTCAAAGACCTCTCCCCCGCGAGCGATCTCGCCGAGGGCCTGATCAACAATGCCGACCGGCCACCGGTCACCAGCCGGGACGGCCAGCGCGTGCTCTGGGAAGGCAAGGCATTCCCGCTCGCCAACGAAGCGGATGAGGGCGTCGCCATCGATGCGCTCATCACGAACCGGGTCTGGACAGCGATGGGTCTCGACCCGGCGACGACCCTCCACGACGTGCGCTGGGGCGAAGACTACGACGGGCAGTTCGTCTGGGTCTTCGAGATCTCCGGTTCCGTACCGCCGTCACATCTCATCGGAGGATTCGCGGGAGCAGAGGGCTGGCGCCAGAACCCCGTCTACTTCCCGCTCGGCGGTTCCACCATCAAGGGCATTTCCCGTCCCGGCGAGATCGTGTGGTCGCGGGTCTACATCGCCGATGGGTCGCTGCATCTCGACATCGGGCGGGCATCCGTCGTCGAGCTACCTGCCGAGGAGACCGAGCGTCGCTGGCAGGCGACCAACCCGGAGTGGCCGATCATGCACGCCGTGCTGCACGGCATCGACCGCGACCAGTTCATGGCCCGCCACAAGGCGAACCACGCGAATGTCGCGTACACGCCCGACGCCGAGACTGCCGACAGGGCCCTGCTCGCGAAGGCCGCGCTATTCGCGAAGCTGGGGGTTGCCGTGCACCTCTGCGGAACCGTGGCCATCTGATGGTGGGCGCCGTGCTCGGTGTCGACATCGGCACCTCCAGCAGCAAGGGAGTGCTCGTCGATTTCACCGGTCACGTCCTCGCATCCACCGTGCGCGAGCACGAGGTTTCACGCCCCCAACCGGGATGGGTCGAGATGGATGCCGCGACCTGGTGGGACGAGTTCGTCTCGATAGCCACCGAGCTCTCCGCAAGCCCGCTCGCCACGATCCTGGCCATCGGTGTCAGCGGAATGGGCCCGTGCGTGCTGGTCACCGACAGCGACGGAACGCCACTGCGGCCCGCCATCCTCTACGGTGTCGACAGTCGCGCGACGGAACAGATCGCGCGGCTCGACCATGAACTCGGTGCGGCGGAGATACTGCGGCGCTGCGGCTCCGAGCTCTCCACGCAGGCAGTCGGGCCGAAGCTCGCCTGGATCGCCGAGCACGAACCGGAGGTATCGGCGGCAGCGAGGCGGCTCTTCATGCCGAGCTCCTGGCTGGCCTGGAACCTCACCGGAAACTACGTCCTCGATCATCACTCCGCCAGCCAGTGCACGCCACTCTACGACACGATCGACAACGACTGGTACCTGCCATGGGCTGATGCGATCGCCCCCGAGCTGCGCCTGCCGCCGCTCCTCTGGCCAGGTGACGTGGCGGGTGAACTGACCGAAAGTGCGGCAGAGGCCACCGGGTTGCCGCCTGGCATTCCGGTGATCGCCGGAACGATCGACGCCTGGACCGAGGCGGTCAGCGTCGGCGCCCAGAGACCCGGCGACCTCATGCTCATGTACGGCACGACGATGTTCCTGATCAACACCGTGGCTGAGCGGATCACCGTCCCTGGCCTGTGGGGAACTGTCGGTGCCTTTCCGGGCACCCGCAATCTCGCCGGCGGTATGGCGACATCCGGCGCCATCACCGGATGGCTGCGCGAGCTCTTCGGCTCCCCGTCCTATCCCGAACTGCTCGCCGCGGCCGAGGCGGCCGGTCCTGGTGCGCACGGCCTGCTCATGCTGCCGTATTTCGCGGGCGAACGCACGCCGATCGCCGACCCGGATGCGAGGGGCATCATCGCCGGCCTGACCGTGGAACACGGGCAGGGGGACCTCTATCGCGCCGCCCTCGAGGCGACCGCGTTGGGGGTCAGGCACAACGTGGACGCGCTCAGGACGGCTGGCGGGAAGGTCGAGCGTGTCGTGGCCGTCGGCGGAGGCACCCAGGGAAGCCTGTGGACCCAGATCGTCTCCGATGTCACCGGGCTAGCCCAGGAGGTACCGGTGGTGACGATCGGCGCGAGCTACGGAGCGGCGTTCCTCGCCGCGAGCTCGATCGCGCCCGTATCGATCGAGGAGTGGAATCCGGTCTCGCATCGGATCCAACCTCGGGTGGAATCCGCGGCGGACTATGACGAGCTGTACGAACTCTATCTGCGGCTCTACCCGGCGACGGCGGAAATCGCCCATGCCCTCGCCGGGCGGCAGCGCGCGACATCCGCCTAGAGTCTGTCCCTTTTCGTCGCAGGGCGCAGCCGTTCAGGAATAGGAAACGGCAGGGTGTACTCCAGCATGGGCGAGTCGATGGCACCCCAGTCATCCTTCTTGACCCGAATGGCGTCGGAAGAGACCTCGGTGAGACGCACGCGAAGCCAGCGACCGTCATCGAGGAGCAGCTCGAACGGGTCCGCGAGGTAGCCGATGCCCAACGACTCCAGCGTCTCCTCCGCGGTGAGCCAATCGACGGCACCGGTCAGCGACCGCCCCAGCAGATCACACGCGACGAAGCGGTCGGAATCCGGGCACATCCACCCAAGCAACTCACCATCGCCACGACGATGCTCGATCCAGTGAGAAGCTACAGCCACGGGCTGACACTACCAAGCCCCGAGATCGTCAGGCCGCGCAGCATCCATTTACCCCTCACACAATCACCATACGCCGGGGTCGGGAGAACGGGCACGCCTCAGTCGCGATCGACGGGAGCCGGTCGTCTCACCAGGTCGATGACGCCGGTGGTCGGCACGAGGCCGCTGAGTCGCCCGGGCGAGAGCACCCGCGCGACCTCTTCCGGCGTCATCAGGTCCGCGGCGACGACGAGTTCTGCGATCGAAGAATTGGTCGTGAGCGCGGTGTGGGCAAGCGCCGCGGATGCCGCATAGCCGATGTACGGTGTGAGCGCCGTGACGACGCCGACCGACGACTCGACCTGCGCCGCGAGCCTCGACGTGTTGGCTGTGATGCCGTCGATGCAGTTCACCCGGAGGGTATAGCAGGCATTCGTCATCCAAGCGATGGACTGCAGGATGCTGTGGGCAATGACAGGCTCGAAGGCGTTGAGCTGCAGCTGGCCCGCCTCGGCTGCGGCGGTGACCGTCGCGTCCGCCCCGATAACGCTGAAGGCGACCTGGTTGACGACCTCGGGGATCACGGGATTGACCTTGCCGGGCATGATCGACGACCCTGCCTGTCGCGGCGGCAGATTGATCTCGCCGAGGCCGGCTTGCGGCCCGCTCGAGAGCAGACGAAGGTCGTTGCAGATTTTGGAGAGCTTGACCGCAGCGCGCTTGAGAGTGCCGCTCAGGGTCATGAAGATCCCGGCATCGGCGGTTGCCTCGATGAGGTCGGGGGCCGTCTCCATCGGTATGCCGGTGATCTCGATGAGGTGCCGGCAGACCGACTCCGCGTAGCGTGGATCCGCGGTGATGCCGGTCCCGATGGCGGTCGCACCCATGTTGATCTCATTGAGCCACGGCACGACCTCGCTCAGCCGGTCGAAATCCTCGGCGAGGGTGTGGGCGAAACCGCCGAATTCCTGACCGAGAGTCATCGGCACGGCATCCTGCAGCTGGGTGCGTCCCACCTTCAGCACGTCGGCGAATTCGATTCCCTTGTTCGCGAACGACGCCGTGAGCTTCTGGTGCTCGACGAGCAGCCGCTTCACCCCGAAGACCATGGCCAGCTTGATCGCGGTCGGGTACACGTCGTTCGTGCTCTGGCTGCGATTGACGTCGTCGATGGGGTGGAAGTGCGAGTAGTCGCCGAAGTCGTACCCGAGGATCTCGAGGGCACGGTTGGCGATCACCTCGTTGGTGTTCATGTTCGTCGAAGTGCCCGCGCCACCCTGGATGACCCCGACGGCGAATTCGTCGTGCAGCGCTCCCCCGACGATCTCCTCGCAGACGCGCTCGATCAGGTCGGCCTTGTCCGGGTCGAGCACCCCCAACTCCTTGTTCGCGCGGGCGGCCGCCTGCTTGACTCTGGCGAGGGCGCGGATCAGATCGCGGTAGACGGAGATGGGACGCCGCGTGATCGGGAAGTTCTCGAGCGCTCGTGCCGTGTGGATGCCCCAGTATGCGTCCGCGGGAATCTCCATCGATCCGAGCGAATCGCTCTCGGTCCTCGTCCGTGTATTGGGCTGGACGACAGGTAGTTCTGCCGTCGTGGGTATCGTCGTGCTTGCTGTGTCGTTCATGGTGTTCGTGGCTCCATCGCCTGGTCAGATCGCTTGTGGCTTGATGACGACAACGACTCTACTCGTCCGTGACACCACCTCCTGGATCGGCGTTCAGTGGAGCGAGGGGATGATCAGATACACCCCGAAAAGGATCAACAGGCCACACAGGACGAATGCGGTGACCCCCATCGGACGCCGCCAGCCGCCCTCGGCAGCGACGAGGCGCAGCCCGATCGAGAACAGCAGCACGATGAGACTCGCCGAGACGATCGAGACCACGAGGACCGTGAGGAAACTGAGCCAGTCGATCATCGCGGGGCACCTCCCACTCCCGCCGACTTGCGCTTCTTCGGCCGCACGAAGGCAGTCGGTTCCATCTGTACGTGGCTCGCGTCGACGCGATTGCGACGGGAGTACACGAAGATCCAGACGATGATCGCGGCCGCGATCACCGCATCCGCGATGATGCCGACGATTCCGGAGAGAGCCGCCCAGGATGCGAGCGCGCCCACCAGGCCAGACGCCGGGATGGTGATGAGCCAGCCGATGGCGATGCGGCCAGCGGTCTTCCAGCGCACGGACGCCCCCTTGCGGCCGATGCCCGTGCCGATCACCGAACCGGAGGCGACCTGAGTGGTCGAAAGGGCGAAGCCCAGATGGGTCGAGGCGAGGATGGTGGCGGTCGTCGCCGCCTCCGCAGCGAACCCC
Organism: Microbacteriaceae bacterium; assembly: GCA_025465035.1. Taxonomy (GTDB): domain Bacteria; phylum Actinomycetota; class Actinomycetes; order Actinomycetales; family Microbacteriaceae; genus Lacisediminihabitans. The sequence goes on from JAODMH010000219.1 coordinate 5,640, forward strand.
TGCCCTGGTTCGATCTCGGTGAGGCCCTTGCCGAGGGTGCGGATGATGCGCCATCCGCCTGTGTACGTTCCAAGCGCGATCGCGAGGGCGCACACGATGATGACCCAGAGTTCCGGACCGGTGCCG
>JAODMH010000002.1 GCA_025465035.1 Microbacteriaceae bacterium
CGATATCTCGCCGGGCAGCTTCACAGTGAGCAAGACCACACCGAACGGCGCCGACACCGTCGACAAGGGATCGACGGTCAAGGTCAACTTCAACGGCAACTTCTAGGGCCCGCCTATCTCGCCCGACGCGCGGCGTGTCGTCCGCCAGGGGGCGCGAACGCATCTTCCTATGCTTCCGGATGGTGCGAACCTGGCCCTGGGGCGATGGTGAGGCGCGTCAGCGCGCGCTGAGTTCCTCGGCCACCAGGAACGCGAGTTCGAGCGACTGCATGTGATTGAGTCGCGGATCGCACAGCGACTCGTAGCGGGTCGCCAGCGTTGCCTCGTCGATCTGCTCCGAGCCACCGAGGCACTCCGTGACGTCGTCGCCGGTGAGTTCGATGTGGATGCCGCCGGGGTGCGTTCCCGCGGCGCGGTGTGCCTCGAAGAATCCCTTGACCTCATCCACGACGTCGTCGAAGCGGCGCGTCTTGTATCCGTTCGGTGTCGTGAGCCCGTTGCCGTGCATCGGATCGGTTACCCAGAGCGGGTTGGCGTCCTCCTGCTTGATGGCTTCGAGCAGCGGGGGTAGGGCATCCCGAATCTTGCCGGCCCCCATGCGTGTGATGAAGGTGAGGCGGCCTGGCTCGCGATCCGGATCAAGCTTCTCGATGAGCCTGCGCATGTCGTCGATCGTGGTCGTCGGGCCGAGCTTCACGCCGATGGGATTGCGAAGGCGAGACATGTAGTCGACGTGGGCGCCGTCGAGATCGCGAGTGCGTTCGCCGATCCAGAGGAAGTGGGCCGAGGTGTTGATCGGCGTTCCGTTGCGGGAGTCGATCCGCGTCATGGGGCGCTCGTAATCCATGAGGAGTCCCTCATGGCTCGTGTAGAACTCGACCCGCTTGAGCTCGTCGAAGTCCGCCCCCGCGGCCTCCATGAACTTGATCGCCTTGTCGATGTCCCGCGCCATCTGTTCGTAGCGCACATTCACCGGATTGCGGGCGAACCCCTGGTTCCAGCGATGCACCTCCCGCAGATCGGCGAATCCACCCTGGGTGAAGGCGCGCACGAGATTGAGCGTCGACGCGGAGGTGTGGTAACCCTGCACGAGCCGGCGGGGGTCTGCCTCACGCGACTCGGGCGTGAAGTCGTAGCCGTTCACGATATCGCCGCGGTAGGCCGGCAGGGTCACCTCGCCTCGGGTCTCGGTGTCGCTCGACCGCGGCTTGGCGAACTGGCCAGCCATTCGCCCCATTTTGATGACAGGAGTGGATGCGCCGTAGGTGAGCACCACCGCCATCTGCAGCACGGTCTTCACCCGGTTGCGGATCTGATCGGCGGTCGCCCCGGCGAAGGTCTCCGCGCAGTCGCCACCCTGCAACAGAAAGGCCTGACCGCGGGCGGCGGCCGCGAGGCGCTCGCGCAGCACGTCGACCTCGCCGGCGAAGATGAGAGGAGGGAGGGTCGCGATCTCGTCCGACGCTGCCTGGACGGCCGCGGCATCCGGCCATTGCGGTTGCTGCTTGATCGGGAGGGTCCGCCAATAGTCCAGGCCTGCGATCACGGATGGATCGGCGAGCACGACAGGATCTTCGGACGGATCAAACACGGGCTGTGTTCCTTCGGTACGGGCGGAAAGGGCACAGGGCCCGATTTGCCAGCCTACCGGCTGATCGAGCCCCTCTTCTCCTTAACCGAAGACGCATAGACGTCGACATATTCCTGACCGCTCAGCCGGTCGAGTTCATACATGATCTCGTCGGTGATCGAGCGGAGGATGAAGCGATCCCCCTCCATGCCCTCGAAACGCGAGAAGTCGAGCGGCTCCCCGATGACGATGCCAATGCGACGCACCTTGGGAATACGCTGCCCGATGGGCATGACCTTCTCCGTGTCGATCATGGCGACAGGGACGACGGGAACACCACCCTCGAGGATCATGCGCGCGACACCTGTGCGGCCGCGGTAGAGCTTGCCATCCGGGCTGCGTGTGCCCTCCGGATAGATGCCGAGCACCTCACCCATCGCCAGCACCCCGAGACCGGTTTCCAGCGACGCTTCCGAGGCTTTGCCGCCGGAGCGGTCGATCGGCAACATGCCGGTCGCCTTGAGGAAGTTCTTGATGAACCAGCCCTTGGGACCGCGCGCGGTGTAATAGTCGCTCTTCGCGAGGAAGCTGATGCGCCGATCCATGACCAGCGGCAGGAACACCGAGTCGATGAAGGAGAGGTGGTTGCTCGCCATGATGACGCCGCCGGTCTTCGGGATATTCTCGTGGCCGGTGACCCAGGGTCGGAAGACCGTCTTGAGAATCGGACCAGCGACCAGGTTCTTCATGAACCAGTAGAACATTCAGCCCCGCCTTCGAGAGATAGTGAAACCCTATCGCGACTCGACGTGCAGGCGGGCGAGGTCTGCCGCCCCGACGACACCCGCATCGTTGACAAGCTCGGCGATGACGAACTCCGGCTCAGGGTGGTAGCCACGCGCCGGCAGGTGGGAGAGGAACGCCTCGCGGATCGGGTCGAGCAGCAGGTCGCCCGCAACCGCGACTCCACCGCCGAATACGAAAAGCTGCGGATCGAGTACGGCGCTGAGCGATGCACAGGCCTGTCCGAGCCATCCGCCGAGTTCGCGAAGGGCCTGAAGCGCGCCGGGATCGCCGTCCACGATGAGGTCGGCGACGTCGGGACCTTCGAGGGCGCCTTTGCGTTCCCGGACAGCCGCGAGACCGAGCCCGATGCCACCGACATCCGCGATCGCGTTCGCCATGCGCAGCAGGGCTCGACCGGATCCGTACTGCTCGATGCAACCCTTCGAACCGCAGCCGCACGGCAGTCCGTCCGGAACCATGCGCATGTGGCCGAGCTCCGCGCCGGTGCCGAAGCCACCGCGGAACAGCCGGTCCTGAGTGACGATCGCGCCACCGACCCCTGTACCGATGGTCAGCATCGTCATGTCGCTCACGAGCCGGCCTGCACCGAAGCGGAACTCCGCCCAGCCTGCGGCGTTCGCGTCGTTGTCGATCGTGATATCCAGATCGAGTCGTTCCATGAGCCGCAGGCGGAGCGGCTCATGCCGCCAGCTGATGTTGGGTGTGTAGTAGACGGTGGACTGTGCCGCGTCGATGAACCCGGGGGCGGCGACGCCCGCTGCCGCGACATCCTGGCCGTCACGGAGCTTCTCGATCATGGCGACGACGGCATCCACGATCGCGTTCGAATCGCCGGCCTGGGTCGGTACGCGATCTTCCGCGATGATCTCGCCGAGTTCGGAGACGAGGGCCCCGGCTATCTTCGTGCCGCCGATGTCGATTCCAATAGCGTGCACGGGCGAATGACCTTTTCTTTCTGCGGATGAGCGGTGCTGATCGAATCCTCGTTGGTTCTCAGACGCACCACCTAGAGTTTAGGCAAGGCCGGTGCCACACGCTATTTGCCGCTCGTGGCACGCACCACCCCGGTAGGCTGAGAGCACCTACCGCACCGGTACCGAAGGAGTTGCCGTGGAACAGTTCGACGTACCCGCCGTGGTCGCAGCAGACCCGGACGCCAACGCGACAGACCTGTTGATCGACCGGGTCGCCGCGACACCCGACCTCGCCCTCTTCGCCCTGCCGACAGCAGCAGGCGGCTGGGAAGATGTCAGCGCGAAGGAATTCCTGCGGCAGGTCATCGCGCTCTCCAAAGGACTCGTCGCCTCCGGCATCCAGCCCGGCGACAAGATCGGCCTCATGTGCAAGACGCGCTATGAGTGGACCCTCATCGACTTCGCAACATGGTTCGCCGGTGCACTCCTGGTTCCCATCTACGAGACGTCGTCGCCGAATCAGGTGCAGTGGAACCTGGCCGACTCCGGTGCGATCGCGATGATCACCGAGACTCCCGATCACTTCGCCCGCTTCGACGAGGTCCATGCGGACCTGCCGCTGATCGGCCACGTCTGGAAGATCAATCTCGGCGACCTCGACAAACTCGCGACTGCGGGCGTAGATGTGCCCGATGACGAGATCGAGCGACGCCGCAAGCTGGCCAAGGGTGCCGACATGGCGACCCTCATCTACACCGCAGGCACGACCGGTCGGCCCAAGGGCTGCATCCTCACCCACTCGAATTTCGTGGAGCTGAGCCGCAACGCGGCGAAGGCGATCTCCGAAGTGGTCAACACCAACTCGAGCACGTTGCTGTTCATCACCACGGCGCATATCTTCGCGCGCTTCATCGCCGTGCTGAGCGTGCACGGTGGTGTCAAGGTCGGCCACCAGGCGGACACCAAGCAGTTGCTGCCCGCCATGGCCTCATTCAAGCCGACCTTCCTGCTCGCGGTACCTCGCGTGTTCGAGAAGGTCTACAACTCCTCGGAGCAGAAGGCCGAGTCGGGCGGCAAGGGTGCGATCTTCCGCAGGGCGGCGGCCGTCGCGATCGCCCATTCGAAGGCGCTGGATGCCGGCAGCGTGCCCTTCGGACTGAGGGTGCAGTTCGCCGTGCTCGACCGGCTCGTCCTCTCGAAGATCCGGGCGGCCATGGGCGGCAACGTCAAATACGCCGTCTCCGGATCAGCCCCGCTCGGCTTGCGCCTCGGACACTTCTACCGCAGTCTCGGCATCACCATCCTCGAGGGCTACGGCCTCACCGAGACCACTGCGCCGATCTCGGTCAACCTCCCGTCGAACTTCAAGATCGGCAAGGTCGGGCCGCCGCTTCCCGGCATGTCAGTGCGAATCGCTGCCGATGGCGAGATCCAGGCCAAGGGTATCGACGTCTTCGCCGGGTATTGGAAGAACCTGGAGGAGACCGCGAAGGTCTTCGATGGCGAGTGGTTCAAGACGGGTGACATCGGGGAATTCGATGAGGAGGGCTACCTCACGATCACCGGGCGCAAG